>JAWQFQ010000410.1:0-4493 GCA_035967975.1 Scytonema sp. PMC 1070.18 | reverse complement strand
GGGATTTAGGGGGATGTGAAGTGTGCATGCTACTAACAAGAAGACTTTTAAAACAACCTCTAAGATACCGGGTTTTTGAAGTTTTGTAATTTTTACAAATTAAATGAAATTGCTATAGTTCTTGATGATACTTCATGAAGCGACATATATATTATGTAACATAATCACATGGGTTTAATATATTTTATAAAAAATGTAGTGTTTTGCTTGATAGACTACAGGCTAATACAGTTGAGTTGTGGGGAAATAGAGGAGTCATTTTTGAACCGCAGATGAACGCAGATGAACGCGGATGATTATTGTTTTTTTGCATTTGTTTAATGTTTACTCATTTTTTAGATTTTCCTGGTGAACAGGAGGCGGATTATGCTTATTGATTCTTATACACAAGATAAGACTTTGACTAGCTTGAAGGAAGCACCGATTCATGTTTCTGGTCAAGTTCAACCTCATGGAATTCTTCTGGTTTTAAAAGAACCTGAATTAACAATATTGCAGGTTAGCAGCAATGTTGCTTCTGTATTCAGCATTCCAACGGAAAAACTGTTGCAACAAAATCTTGAAGATTTATTAGATCCGTTTCAAATTGAGAGGATTAAAGTAGGGCTTTTGGAAGAAAGTCTTGATATTCTTAATCCGACGAAAATTTGGGTGAGAAAGAAAGGTGATGATTATGTGGTGTTTGATGCGGTTTTTCACCGCAATCCAGAAGGGGTTTTGATTCTGGAATTAGAGCCTGCGTTTTCTCAGGAAAATATTCCTTTTTTAAGCTTCTATCATCTTGCTAAAGCTTCTATTAATCAATTGGAAGAAACTGCAAATCTTCGTGACTTCTGTCAAACCATTGTTCAAGAGGTGCGGAAAGTCACTGGTTTTGATAGGGTGATGCTTTATAAGTTTGATGATGATGGACATGGTTCGGTGGTGGCTGAAGAAAAATTAGAACACCTAGAACCTTATTTGGGTTTACACTACCCAGAAACAGATATTCCCAAACCAGCAAGACGTTTGTTTGCTTCTAACTGGATTAGAATTATACCTGATAGTAAAGCTGAATCTGTAGAAATTGTCCCACGTTTTAATCCAGTGACTCAGCGTCCACTGGATTTAACGAACTCTATATTAAGAAGTGCTTCTCCTTGTCATATTGAGTACTTACACAATATGGGTGTTGCTGCTTCTTTAACGATTTCTTTGATTAAAGAAGGACAACTCTGGGGACTGATTGCTTGTCATCATATGACGCCTAAGTATGTTTCCTATGAGTTGCGGAAAGCTTGTGAATTCTTGGGACGAGTCATATTTTCAGAATTTTCAGCTAAGGAAGAAACGGAAGATTATGACTATCAAATGCGACTGACGTATATTCAATCAACATTGCTTGAATATATGTCTCAGGAGGAAAATTTTATTGAGGGGTTAACTAAACACCAACCTAATATTTTGGATTTAACGAGCGCTCAAGGTGCAGCTATTTGTTTTGGCGAAAATTACACCTTAATTGGCGAAACTCCTAAAGAAGAAGATTTGAATTTTTTAGTTCAATGGCTAAAAAGTAATACGAATAAAGAAATCTTTTATACTGATTCTTTGCCGCGTATTTACCCAGATGCTGAAAAGTACAAAAATGTCGCTAGTGGGTTGCTGGCTATCCCAATATCTAAACGCAATTATGTTTTGTGGTTTAGACCGGAAGTGATTCAAACGGTTAATTGGGGAGGTGACCCTAATAAGGCGTTTGAGTTAAGTCAGTCAGAGGGAAATTTACGTCTTTGTCCCCGCAAATCGTTTGAACTTTGGAAAGAAACGGTACGCTTAACTTCTTTACCTTGGAAGCAAGCGGAAATAAAAGTCGCACTAGAATTGCGGAAAGCAATTGTTAATATTGTACTACGTCAGGCTGATGAATTAGCACAATTAGCACACGACTTAGAACGTTCCAATGCGGAATTGAAAAAGTTTGCTTATGTCGCGTCTCATGACTTGCAAGAACCACTAAATCAAGTGGCTAATTACGTGCAATTATTAGAGATGCGTTATGAGGATAACCTTGATGAAGATGGTAAGGAGTTTATCACTTACGTCGTCGAAGGTGTTAGTCTCATGCAAACCCTGATTGACGATGTTTTGGCATATTCTAAAGTAGATGTGCAGGGAATTGAGTTTCAAATCACTGATGTCGAAACAGCTTTGGAACGCGCTCTTGCTAATTTGCGGAAACGCATTTCTGAAACTGGCGCTGTCATCACCCATGATGACTTACCAACTGTGATGGCGGATGGAACTCAACTTATGCAGTTATTCCAAAACTTGATTGGTAATGCTATCAAGTTTCGCAGTGATGTAACTCCAGAAATTCATGTGGGAGCCACTCGTTTGGAAGATGAATGGTTGTTTTCTGTACGAGATAATGGTATAGGTATAGATCCCCGATTTAGTGAGCGTATTTTTGTGATTTTTCAACGCTTGCACACGCGGGACGAGTACCCCGGTACAGGTATGGGTTTAGCAATTTGTAAGAAGATTGTTGAGTGTCATCGGGGAAGAATATGGGTAGAGTCACAACTTGATGAAGGAGCAACCTTCTACTTTACGATTCCAGTCGGAGGACGCGATCGTGAGCGCAGAAATGGAAGAAAGGCACAAAATAATCTTTTTAGTAGAGGACAATAAAGCTGATATTCGTCTAATCCAAGAAGCTTTAAAAAATAGCATCATCCCACATGAGGTTGTCACGGTTAGGGATGGAATGGACGCTATGGCTTATTTGCGCCAAGAAGGGGAATATGCTGACGCACCTCGCCCCGATCTCATCCTCCTAGATTTAAATTTGCCAAAAAAGGATGGTAGGGAAGTTTTAGCAGAAATTAAAGCTGACCCCAATCTGAAGCGTATTCCAGTAGTCGTATTGACAACTTCACACAATGAAGATGACATTTTTCACAGCTACGACCTACACGTGAATTGCTACATTACCAAATCCCGCAATCTCAGCCAACTCTTCAAAATCGTCAAAGGAATTGAAGAATTTTGGCTAGCAACCGTTACTTTACCAATGGAGTGAATTATGAATTATGAATTATGAATTATGAAGATGCTCTTTCTGCTTCAAGATGATCAGGAATCTTTTGCTCTTTCTTTGCGTCCTACCCTCCGGGAACGACTTCGTCGAATGCGTCTTCGCGGTTCATTTAAATAGATCATCTTAGAGCGGAACAAGAGTCAACTTCTTACACACCCGTAGGAAAAATCTAATAAATTTATCAACCCTCATAATTCATAATTCATAACTCATAATTCATAATTCAAAAGGGGGTGTAACGGGAGTGAACATCTTGTTAATTGAGGACAATCTGGCGGAAGCAAGATTGTTACAAGAGTTTCTGAAGCAAGCCAAGTCCAACGAATTTTGTTTGGTTCATGTTAAGCGATTGGGAGAAGCCCTCCAAGAACTTCGTAGAGCAACCTACGATGTCATCTTGCTAGACTTAACACTCCCTGATAGCGAAGGATTAGCATCTCTTGCGCCTTTAATAAGTCAAGCTCCTAGTGTACCAATTGTCGTACTTACCAATACGAACGATGATGAACTTGCGCTTGAAGCGGTACGACGGGGAGCACAAGACTATCTTGTTAAACGTCAGGTGAACGCAGGGGGGTTAATTCGTTCCCTACGCTATGCGATCGAGCGCAAACAGGCTTTAGAAACATTACGCGCCGTCAATGAGGTGCTAGAAGTCCGGGTTCAAGAACGAACAGCGGAACTGGTGAAAGTCCAAGAAATCAGCCAGTTTAAGTCGGAATTTGTCTCAATGCTGTCTCACGATATCCGCAGCCCCCTCAATACTATCCAGTTGATTGCTGGGCTGCTACAAAATAGTGGGGACAAATTACCTAAAGAAAAGAAAACCTCTCATTTCCAACTGATTCGTTCAGCTATCAAAAACGTAGCTCAACTTTTAGATGAGGTTTCATTTCTCGGTAAAGCTGATTCCGGGAATCTTTATTGTGAATTTCAACCACTGAATTTGGAAAGTTTTTGCTACCAACTTGTTGAAGAAACTCAACTCAGTGTACAAGAAAAACATCTGACTCTTGTACTAACGACTGTTGGTAAATTTGGTGAGGCGTTATGGGACGAAAGTCTGTTGCGCCATATTTTAAGTAATTTACTTAATAATGCTATTAAATATTCGCCACAAGGCGGTACTATTCGTTTTCAACTACTCCGTCAGCCAAAAAAAGTCATTTTCCAAATTCAAGATGAGGGAATTGGTATTCCTCAAGAAGACCAAAAGAATCTTTTTCAACCCTTTCATCGTGCTTCCAATGTCGGTTCCATTCCCGGTTCTGGCTTAGGATTATCGATAGTAAAAAAGTGTGTAGACACTCTTGGCGGTGAAATTTCAGTTCACAGTGAAGTTGGAGTAGGTTCGACGTTCGCCGTTAAACTACCGATTATAAGAGGGTATAGGGGTGTAGGGGTGTAGGGG
>JAWQFQ010000409.1:0-4550 GCA_035967975.1 Scytonema sp. PMC 1070.18 | reverse complement strand
CCGATGATGTGTTCATATTGCACCTGATTCAAGTAAGTTTAGGGCAGGGGGCAGGGGGCAGGGAGCAGGGGGCTTCCAAGAGGAAGGGGAGAAGGGGGTGCATGGGAGAAGAATTAGCGCTTCAAAACCCAAGGTGAAGGATTATTGATGATGGTGACGAGTATGCCTAGAACCCGGTTGTAAGTCCCATAAAGTTCTCGACCTGTCTCGACATCTAAATAATTGCATTTGACAGCAAATTTGAGCCATGTTTGAGTTTCAGCCGCTTCAGCTTCCGACTCATTGAGTTTAGCAACAAAAGCGGCTTCATAACGCCGTTTTCGCCATGCCTCAGCAAGATTAGCACACACAGAACGTGAAGACCGACGAATTTGGTCAGTCAAGGAGTACCGTTCCTCCACAGGAAACTGCTTTGATAGTTCAAAGATAATCATTGCGGCATTAAAAGCCATTTGGTACACTGCCAGATCTTCATGACTTTTTATGGGTTCTTTTTGCATTTTCCCATCTTCTTCGAGAGAGTGCCCTGTTTGTTCTGACTTGCTCCATTGTCTACTACTTTGATGGCTCATAGATCAACATCAAGCAGAAGAGGCAGGGGGCAGGGTGCAGGGTGCAGGGGGAGGAACTTTCTCCCTGCTCCCCACTCCCTGCCCCCTGCCTCTTCTTTAGTAGCTCATTAGTAAGCCAAAGGTGAGCTAATAGCTCTAAACTAGTAAAGTAACAACTAGTGGGCTCAGTTGTATGGCAACAGAAAATCCTCGTGTAGCAGCTTACCCGCCGCCACGAATTTATGAGCGCTTAGTGAAATTTAAACAACAGCAAGGGTATAAGTCAGATTCAGCCGCGATTGTTGCAATTCTGTCAGCTTACTTTTTTGGTAGTACACCAAGTGAGTCAGTAAGTGAATCACTAGCGATAGAAACCCGTTTATTAAACTTAGAGGGAAAGTAGCTAGCCTGCTTGAGGAGGTGGCATCCCTCAAGCAGGCAATTAGTCAGGATAAGATTCAGGTTTTAAGTGAGCCACCATTGTTTTCATCAGAGGAAGTAGATAAGTTCTCAAGCGAGCCACAAAGTGAGCTACTAAAGACTGATTTTAACAAGAGAGCGATTGAAAAAGGACAGCGGAGCTACCAAAATACTAACAGTCCTAGTGAGCTACTAAATGAATCACTATTGATATTTGATGGTGAATTAGAGTTGATTTCCCTTGATCAGGGTGAGCTACTAAATGAGTTACCAACAGTTTTGTCAGAAAACGATGATTTTTCTAGTGAGCTATTAAGTGAGCCGTTAAGTGAGTCATCAAAAAGCATCTTAGCTCCTGTGGAAGCAGTTGATGCAAAGGCAATGCCAGAGACACAAGTATCAATGGAATTGGCACATAAAATTCCAGACAACCTGACTGGCGCTGCCTTAGCACGAAGGCTAGGTGTTTCGGATGGAAGTATCAGTCGTAACAAAACAAAGGAGAACTTTGGACAATGGACTAGTCAACATGACCCAGACGGGATAACTTGGCATTTTGATGGGAAAATATTTCGCCGCCAAAGTTAAGTAGCTCACGAATAGTACTTATAAAAATAAAAACCCCAAGAGGACTCTTGGGAAGAGATAGAGTATTTGGCTTTCAGATTAAGTGATGAAAGCTATAAAACCAGCAGGAGAGGACCTTTGCACCGAACCAAGCAGGGGTGCAGGGGGCTCTGAGCAAGGGGGAAAAGAAAAAACTCGAAAATTGTTGTCCCCTGTATAGAAAGCAATTGGTCTCATGCGAACGTATTTATTCGTGGAACTGCTCGTTTTCTTCTCATCCCCCACCAAGCCCCTCCATTGATAGATGGGGTCTTCCCCCTGCTCCCTTCTCCCTGCAAAGGTGCCTCTTCTTTGACAGGGAGGGAGGGAAAAGGAATATCAAAATCAACACAGTCCCTTGTTTCTCTACATGGTTTAGCCAACTGATGGTTATTCAGATTTGACAGGAACGCGGCGAATTTGAGAACGCAGTGTTTCTAAAACCTCGGGTGTGACTCGATACCACCAAGGACCGCCCGGTCTCTCTTGGAATGCTTCGATAACGCCCTTGTCTCGCCAATAGTAAATTGTGTGAATTCCTACACCCAGTTTTTCTGCTAAAGCACTAGTCGAATAGTAACCATCTGAGCTAATGCCTTTATGAGCCACTTTTGGGTCACTCAAAGGCTTATTAATTTGAAATTTCCATCGAATCCAAGCAACTGAATCCGCTGTAAAAGTGCGACCTTTTCCACTAACTAATCCTCGGCGATTCAGCTCGTGAGCAATTTCAACGTCAGTTCGACCAACAGCCAATTCCTTCACCAGTTCGACAATCTCATTGGGTGTCCGCAGTTTATCCGCCGTTGTTTGGCGCGTTGTCACCAACTCTGTCGTGACTCCAGTATGCCAAAGTAGTTGGATGCGAGTAGAGCGTTCCTTTTGTTCTACAGGGGTAAGAGATATTTGCTTGACAAGCAGGGCGAGCATTTCTTTGCGCTCACTTGAAGTGGTGGTTGGAGCGTGCCAAATCACCGTCAGGTTATTGACCAAATCTAGAATTTGTTGTCGCTGTGCCGCAGTTAACTCCAGCCTATTTACACAACGTGCCGCTTCATATGCTTGCTCTAACTGCGCTAATTGCTGTAATTTTTCATTCCAACGTCGTTCCAGTGTGCGTGCTACAAGACGATTTTCTGGATCTACAGCATCATATTGTCGGAAAGCACGCTCCGCCTCATACTGTGCTCTTTCCAATCGTAGTTGCCAATGGTGTTCCAACTCGGTTGCTTGATTTTCCAATTCTTCGAGTACATTTAGAGAAATATCAAGTTGCTCGGTTGTTATAGCTTCTAGAACATGAGCTGCAACTGCGGCATCGATAACTGCACCCGCCACACTCCAACAAATGCCTTCGCTGCCATCTTGCTTACGACGTTGGTTGCACTCATAAGCAACTCTTGTTCCTCCAGTACCGTGGTAACGAGGACTCATACGGCGACCGCATTTTCCACAAATAACTAAACCTTGTAGAAGCGCAAATCCTTCCCTGGGTTTACCTGTGTATCCATCAGACATACTAGTGTAATGGTTGCGCCTGAGTTGCTCACAATTTTCCAGATATTCCTCCCAACTGATGTAGGCGGGATGAGCATTGTGAATAATCACTTTCCATTCTTCCCTTGGCAGAAGTTGAGTTCTCAATCGCACTATTTGTCCCGACTCTACCACTGGTTGGCTACGGCGTCTACCATAAACATAAGTTCCAGTGTAAATTGGATTATGTAAGATAGCCGTAATTCGACTGTGGTTCACTGCTCCCCAATGAAGCGTACCTATCTCACCCGGTCGCCAAAGTCTTTTGGGAAAGGGAAGTTGGTTAACGGCAAAGTAGCGCATCACTTTAAAAGCTGTCCCAAGAGCGCGGAACTGCTGGAAAACCATGCGGATTGTACTAACTACGCCCTCATCGGGGTCGAGTACTAAATGTCCGTCTGCATCATATATGTAGCCTGTAGGCGGAGCACAACGCAATTCACCTTTTTTGGCTTTGTTGAGTTTCGCTCCTTGTAGGCGTAAACGCATACCATGTAGCTCTGTATGACTCCAAGTTCCTTTAAACCCCAGCAATACCCTGTCGTTAAAATCATTTGGGTCGTAAATGCCGTCATGGTCAATTACTAAGGTATCTGTCAGCGCACAAATATCTAACAGCTTATGCCAATCTGCTTGGGAACGGGAGAAGCGTGAGGCTTCCAGCGCAAAAACTGCACCCACTTCCCCTAAACCAACAAGAGCCATCAGCTGATGAAAGTCTTCTCGTCCAATGGTGCTTTGACCGCTTTTACCCAAGTCGCCGTCTAAAACTTCAATTTGGCTGTTGTCCCAGCCCAAACTGAGAGCACGCTCTGCTAACGCATACTGTCTTTGTGTGCTTTCACGGTTAAATTCCACTTGGGTAGGTGTGGATTGCCGTAAATACACTATTGCACGTCGTGACAAATGAGTTGTCCTGATTTTATTATTGTTCATCACTACGACTCCTTGCTTGTCTGACGGCGGCTTCTGTTGTGTTGAGTATCTTGTCCACTAAGCGTGCCGTTAGTTTGACCAGCCTTTTCATCCGTTCTTCTTCGGCTTGCGGTAGAACATTTAGTAGATGTTTTTTCATTTGTTTTCTTGTGTTCCACTGTTGAGAGTTCTGGAACACAAGAGATTTTCCCATTGTTCATTTTCAACTGCGCTGCTACCAGTTCACTTAAGCGCAGTAGTTTCTTTGGCTCAAATAATCGTGGCGTTCCTGAGAGTTGCACACTCAGTTTTGGTGTCTGAAAGTTGGTTTCATCTATTGGTAATGATATTAGCCCTCCATCTGGATGTTCTACGAGCACTAGGGTCAGCTCACCAACTTTACGAAGGGATCGCACAACTACCAACTGACCGTATAACGGATGGATGGGATTCGTAATCGTGACCCGATCATCGTTTCCCAAAGGCTTATTGAAGTTGTGTGCAGTCTTAGTATATCGTCCC
>JAWQFQ010000408.1:0-4602 GCA_035967975.1 Scytonema sp. PMC 1070.18 | reverse complement strand
ATCCCACGCTTCTCCTTCGGAGTAAGACGTGGGGCTTCTTTTGGTTTAAGCTAAGACAGCCCGCAGTCAGCTGATTGGTGGGATTGTTTACGGTATTGGGATGGCGCTGATGGAACACACAGTTACAGATCAGAATCGAGGACGTGTGGTAAATGCAGATTTGGCTGAATATCATGTGCCAGTTAATGCAGATGTTCCTGATATTGAGGTGTTGTTCGTTGATGAACGCGACCCCTATATTAACCCGCTGGGTGTTAAGGGAATTGGTGAAATTGGCATTACCGGAACTGCTGCTGCGATCGCCAATGCTGTTTATCATGCCACAGGTAAACGCATCCGTGATTTGCCAATTACATTAGACAAGGTGTTGTAGTTGAATTTCCAAAAGCCATTTGGTCAACTACTCAGGTTGCTCGCTCGGTAAATTCTCAGGATCGATACCGAGCGATCGCAAATACTGCGCTAACTTTTCTGCGCGTAATTGTTCCTGTTGTGCGCGTAATTGTTCCTGTTGTGCAAGTTCTTCTGCGCTCAAATAGCGCTCACCTTGTTCGTTGTACCAAAACAATAGCTCCTGTGGAATCCCACCCATGACCATTTGGTGTCGTCCTATTCCCAAACCCACTTCACTCATCCAATACGGTTCACCTATTTGTAGTTGATAGCGTCCATCTACCAACTTATGGACTTCAAACGGTTGATGTTGGTCGCGTCGCCAATACTCAGGATTGTAAATTACGTAGTACAAAACACCCAGCTTCTCATAGATAGCTAGCTTTTCATCGTATTCTTCCCCTGGTGTATAGGATACTATCTCTAATGTGAGGATTGGAACGACTTGCGACTCTTCCCAAACTGCGTAACTTCTGCGCGATTTTCCAGACTTTTTGCGTTCTACTCCCAAACTCAGAAAGCCATCTGGTACTACAGGCACTTTCGGACTAATTCCTGTGGTGTGATATACTGCCATATCGACACCAAAGAACCAATCCATACGCTCCGCCCATATCATCGACAGCAAAAACAGCAAAACGTTGGGCAGAAAATTTTGGTCTTCGTTATCCACTGGTGTATCGTCTGAGCTGGGTAATTGATCTGTTGTTGGTAAAACAATTTTGAGATCGGGTGAAGGCATAACCTTTGTCTGGCTAGCGTTGGGTTTTCCTATTATAACGGATACTTACTGTGCTGTATGTACTAGTCTGCCATCTATACTTACCGCTGCTAAAGCTGCCAAAAGCAAGTTAATTCGTATGGCGATCGCTGACAAAGCCTCGCCACTTTATGGAGTTCAAGAACAGGAGATAATTGTAAGCAATGGCAGGTTATTTCCCAAAAATCAGCCAATCTTGGCTGCTTCGTCACGACTAACCTTGCAGATTATCTAGTACCAGTACAAACAGATATCCCTGATATTGATGTTGCTTTTATTAACAAGCCAGATCCATATATTAACCCAATGGGGGCACGTGGTCTTGGTGAACTCGGCATTGTTGGGACAGCAGAGGCGATCGCTAATGCAGTGTATCATGCCACAGGTAAGCGAATTCGCGATTTGCCGATTACACCAGATAAGTTGTTTTAAATATTACCCCCTTTCCGCGCCCAAGATTACCAGTGTTCTCTTAGTCTCTTTCCCCGGTGCGTCGTGCGCCTGGAGCGGTTTTTTATTTCGGTAATCTTATACCGAGAAAGGAGTAAGTACCTACGCAAAAATATTTATCTATTTTTCCTGATGACTGAAATCGCTGTATGCTGTAGGAGAGTACCATTGCCTATTGCCTATTGCCTATTGCCTCTCCTAACTAGATAATTTATTTTGCACGACTACTTATCGACACCTACATCATTTTTTCTCAAATTGGATGTATCATTGTCAAATGAAACCTGTGCCGTGTTTCAGCTTTAAGGTACCGCTCCTGTAAGGGTTGCCACTGCTGCCACCACTGGTAACGATTTTCAGCAAGTTGATTGGCAAGAGTAGGAAGATGAATGTGAATTTTTGATTTGAGGGTACTAACCAACCACTCTCCTAACACGACACTATCTTGAATTGCTCCTAAAATTTCTTGAACAGCTTTAACTTCTGTAATACACGCCATATATGACTCGCCGTACATATCAGTAAATAGTTCCATCTGATAGCGCAGGCGTTTTGCTTGTTTTCGCAAACTATGGAGAATATCACCACTGGTTTGTAATTGTTGTTCCACTCTCTGAGAATCCCAATCTCTAGAAACCACAATCTCTGTTCCCAGTAATTTCGTTCCAACAAGCCAGCCTGGATGAAGCAAAAATTGACTAACTTCTGGTAAAAGTAAATCTGGTAGTACTTGCTCAATAGGCAAAGATGCCAATGGTTGATAGGATGGTTTCTCTAACCATTCCTTCATTGAAGATTTTAAGGATTTGTAACGCTCACCTTTAAAGGTTGCTCGCACATCATCTAACGCCTCTTCTCGTTGTTCGCTCAAATCATCCAAAGCCTTTTGCAGAAATTGATGTTCTTTTCGAGGTAAATCTGATCGGTCAAGATTTTCTAAAGTATCTTTGAGTACGTCTAAATCTCTGAGATTACCAAGACAACGTGCAATTTTACCAATCTTTTTATCGCTTGCTGACTTTGGCAATTGCAGAGCAGGTTGAAAGCGAGTGACAGCTGTGCGTAAGCGGCGCATTCCCACTCTCATTTGATGCAGTGCTTCTGGGTCTTTATCTTTTTGAACCGTTGTTTCCCATTTTAAGGTTTTTTTAAGATGTTTTTGAATTGCAGAGTACGCACAAGTTCCTAGAGTTTTTTTTACTTTAGGTTGAGAAGCTACGGTCATAGTCATTGATACACCTGAATAATTAGATTCCATTGATTAAGGTTATAGAATGGTAGCATTAGTAATAAACTCACAACCACTGATTAAAATTTTTTTATACCTAGATAAAAATATGATGTAGAGTGTTGGTGTAGTAAAGTATACGTAGCAATTCGTTCAGGAATTTTGAAAAATATTTTTTATCAAACCACAGAGGCGCTCCAGAACACACCAGAGGAGAAATAGAAATTTTCATAAATGCTTTATGACTGCTATAATAGTTACTTAGTAAACGTTCAGCTATTAGCACCTCAGTAATCAGCTTTAAAACCTGTTTCGGAAATTTTACAGGCGTTGTGAGTACCATTATAAACACCTAACCTATATATAGGACTCCTATTTGATTCTTGAACAAAACTCAGTATACCTAAATTTTCTAGAATCTTCCTGTTGCCTATTGCCTGCCTACACAAATCAGTTCAGAAATCAAACCGGATTCCTATAGCTCACAAAAGCTGATGGCTGATAGCTGACGGCTGATAGCTTACATTACTTAAGTTATGAGTATTTTTGAATTTTTAATTTTCTTTAAGAGATTTACAATTAAGTTATAAAAGTTAATTTGAATTTAAATGGTTTATGTAAAATGCAAAATTCATCTTTGAAAAATCAAGTTTTACTCACATTTTCCAAGAGCTTTAAGGAGTATCGAAAAGATATTTCGGCGGTAAGACTTAGTTTAGATAAGCATTTATGGTTGGGTTCAGATGAAACTTCAACTATTGAACGTCTCTCTTTTATCGATGCTAATAATTTTGCCGAACACAAGCAATTTCGGGTATCAGACTTTGTAAGTCTTCCTGCATCAGAAGATGAAGAAATTGATATAGAAGGGCTGAGTTATGATAGCTATTATCTGTGGTTGGTTGGTTCTCACAGCTATAAACGGAAAAAACCAAAACCCAAACATTCAGATGAAAAAAATATTAAAAGATTAACGAAAATTAAATCAGAACCAAATCGCTATATCCTAGCACGCATACCTTTAGTAAATGGGGAATTATTAAAATCTTGTCCTCACCCTAAAAACCCTAATATACAGTTAAGTGCTGCTAAACTTGAAGTCACCCAACATGGTAACTTGCTGATGGAAGCTTTGGCAAATGACCCTCATTTAGGCTTTTTTGTCCAAGCAGCCATTCCAGGGAAAGATAATGGATTTGATATTGAGGGTATAGCTGTTTACCAACACCGGATTTTTCTCGGTTTACGCGGTCCCGTATTGCGGGGTTGGGCTGTGATGCTAGAAATAGAGTTAGAAGATTCTGACAAGGGCTTGATGAAACTCAAGCAAATTGGTGAAGATGGAATGCAATATAAAAAGCATTTTATCTTCTTAAATGGATTGGGAATAAGAGATTTATTTGTGAACGATAAAGATTTTCTCATTCTAGCGGGACCAACAATGGATCTAGATGGTCCTGTACGTCTCTATCGCTTTAAGAATGGCGTTAATTTGCAAGCCAACGTCCTGTATTACCCCGAACATTTGCTCGATATTCCTTATGGAAATGGGGAAGACCATGCAGAGGGTGTGACTCTGTTTCAAGATATCACTGGGTTTCGTTCACTATTAACTGTTTATGATTCTCCTACAAGCAAAAGGTTGGTAGGAGATGCGGGTGTAATAGCTGATGTATTTAGGTTAGATTGAGTAGCGAGGTGTAGGTAATTTGGGTATAAGAGGATGTTTGAAAAGTGGTTTGTTGTAATTTCAAGCACTGGTTGATCCCCC
>JAWQFQ010000407.1:0-4661 GCA_035967975.1 Scytonema sp. PMC 1070.18 | reverse complement strand
AGTGAGGGGAGAATTATTCACCTGCACCCCTACACCCCTACACCCCTACACCCCCACACCCCTTGTATGCTAAACGCCATCCTTAAATGGTCTATTGTCCAGCGTTGGATAGTTGTCTTGGGAGCAATTGTTGTCACATTCTTAGGTGTGTATAATCTGACTCAGATGCCTCTGGATGTTTTTCCGGATTTTGCCCCACCTCAAGTAGAAATCCAAACGGAAGCCCCAGGTTTAGCACCTGAAGAAGTTGAGTCTTTAGTGACCTTACCAATAGAAAGTGCGGTGAATGGGACGCCGGGAGTGGAAATGGTGCGTTCTTCCTCTGCGGTGAGTATTTCTGTTGTTAGGGTTATCTTCAAATGGGGGACTGATGTTTATCAAGCCCGTCAGTTGGTAACAGAACGCTTGCAACAAGTGCAGGAAAAATTGCCGGAAGGTGTCGAAAATCCCCAAATTTCTCCTCTTTCTTCCCCCGTAGGCACAGTTCTTCAATACGCTTTCACTATTACCCCCACACCCCACACCCCACACCCTACACCCTCTTCCCTAATGGAAGTGCGCCGCTTGGTTGACCGAGATGTGACTAACCGACTGCTGGCTATCCCCGGTGTTTCCCAAGTTATTGCTTATGGTGGAGATGTTAGTCAATATCAAGTTTTGGTTGACCCAAACAAGCTTAAAGCTTTTAACGTCACTCTAGAGGAAGTCACAACAGCAGCTAAAGGGGCAAATGTCAATGCACCTGGTGGCTTTTTGATTAATCCCGACCAAGAAATTATTATTCGTGGAGTAGGGCGCATTAATTCTATTGAGGAACTTGGAAACTCTGCGATCGCAGCTCGTAATGGCACACCAATTCTACTTAAAGATGTGGCAGATGTCCAGATTGGGGCAGCCCTTAAGCGTGGAGATGGTAGTTTAAATGGTCAACCAGCAATTGTGGTTTTAGTTAACAAGCAGCCGCAGTATGACACCCCTACCGTTACCAAAGCCATTGAAAAGGCGATGGAAGAGGTTAAAGCTGGGTTACCTAAAGATGTGAAAGTGACAGAAACGTTTCGTCAAAATAATTTTATTGATGCTGCGATCGCAAATGTTACAAGTTCTCTCAGGGACGGAATTATCATCGTTTCCATTATCTTATTGATGTTTTTGATGAACTGGCGCACGGCTGTTATTACTCTGAGTGCTATTCCCTTGTCCATTTTGATTGGAATGATGATTTTAGGCTGGTTCGGTCAGGGTATTAACACTATGACGCTGGGAGGTTTGGCGGTTGCGATTGGTTCGGTGGTAGATGACTCCATAGTGGATATGGAAAACTGTTATCGAGGTTTGCGGAAAAACCAAGCAGCTAGCCATCCCGTACACCCTTTTAAAGTCGTTTATGATACATCTGTTGAAGTTAGAGTCAGTGTTATTTTTTCTACAGTAATTATTGCTGTTGTCTTTGCTCCAATTTTTACACTGACAGGGGTGGAAGGTCGTATCTTTTCCCCAATGGGCGTTGCTTACTTAGTATCAATTTTTGCATCTACTTTTGTAGCAATGACCCTTTCTCCAGCATTGTGCGCGATTTTACTTGCAAATCGGTCTTTAAGAGCAGATGATACTTGGGTGAGTGCGCTATCACAACGACTGTATCGACCTCTCCTTAATTTTTCTATCCGTTTTCCTACAATTATTTTAATGGTTGCGGGAGCATCTTTAGTCGCTTCTTTGGTCATATTACCGAGTTTGGGAAGGGTATTTTTGCCAGAGTTTCAGGAACCATCTTTGGTCAATGCTGTGCTTTTGTATCCAGGGAGTTCTTTAGAAGCGACTAATCAAGTTGGCTTCACCATGCAAGATGCGTTGAAAGATGATAAGCGGTTTAAGACGGTACAATTACGAGCAGGACGGGCTCCCGGTGATGCAGATGCTGGGGGTGTGAACTTGGGTCATTTGGATGTGGAATTGAGTGAAGAGGGGTTGAAAGATAGGGAGGGGAGTATTGAAAAGTTGAGGGAGGAGTTTGCAAAGATACCAGGCGTGGTTCCCAATATTGGTGGTTTTATCTCTCACCGTATGGATGAGGTGTTGTCGGGGGTTAGGAGTGCGATCGCAATCAAAATCTTTGGTCCCGATTTAGAACAATTGCGCCATCTTGGAACTGATGTTGAAGCTGCTGTAAGTGGAATTCAAGGGCTTGTTGACTTGCAACTAGAACCCCAAGTCCCCATCAAACAGGTGCAAATCAAATTTAATCGGGAAGCCGCATCTCGCTATGGTTTAACAGTGGGTAATCTTTCTGAAATGATGGAAACCGCCCTCAACGGGCGAGTTGTTTCTCAGGTTCTCAAAGATCAGCAATTGTTTGACCTTGTGGTTTGGTTGAAGGAAGGCGATCGCAATAATTTAGATATTATTCGTAATTTACTGGTAGATACTCCTGTAAGTCAAAAAATCCCATTAGCTCAAGTCGCCAACATAGATTATGGAACTGGTCCCAACACAATCAATCGGGAAAATGTCTCTCGCCTGATTGTAGTTTCTGCGAATGTGTCAGGTCGAGATTTAGGTTCTGTTGTCGATGAAATTCAAACTAAAGTTCGCCAATCTGTAGAGTTACCTACGGGTTATTTTATCCAATATGGTGGTCAGTTTGAATCAGAACAACGAGCAACTCAGAATTTATTGATATTTGGAGGTGTGGCAGTTATTATTATTGCAATTTTAATGTATTTTGCTGTTAAATCCATAGCTGCTATGCTGATGATTATGATTAATTTACCTCTAGCGCTGGTAGGGGGTATATTTTCTATAGCTCTTAGTAGTGGAATAATTTCTGTTGCATCATTAGTAGGATTTATTACTTTATTTGGAATAGCAACACGTAATGGCTTGTTGCTAGTTGACAACTACAACAATAAAATTGCAGAGGGAATGCCTTTAAGGAAAGTCATAATTGAGGGTTCAATGGAACGTTTGGTTGCTATTTTAATGACTGCTTTGACTTCAGCATTGGGCATGATACCTTTAGTTATGGGTACGGAAGCAGGAAAAGAAATCTTACAGCCTCTAGCTATAGTTGTTTTAGGGGGATTGTTTACTTCTACAGCATTAACATTGCTCGTTTTACCAGCTTTATATGCTCAGTTTGGTCAGTTGTTAATCCCCAAACAAACCCTATCAAATCTAGAAGATGGAAAGATATTTGGGACAGTTTTAGATTTGTGAAAGCCTACCAGGATATAAATAATGGTGTTGTTGGTCAATTCACACCAGGTGATACTCCTACATACTAACTAATAACATCGGTTTTTTATTGGGGACTTCCAAATAAAAAAACATCTAATTTTTTCTTGTGGTACGGGTATCTCGCCCGTTAGGAGAGCCAAATATTTCAATTGAGGAGTACATAAATGAAGTTACTAAAATCGGGATTGATTGTTATAGGAAGTGCGGGATTGCTTCTGTTAGGTGCTTGTAGTAATGATAATCAAACAGCAAGCACAGAAAGCAATAAAACGGCTGTTACTTCTACGACTTCAACAACTCAGTCACCAGCGCCATCAGTAACAACTGTTGCAAAAACAAGCGGAGAACATGGTAAATCTCATGGAGGTCAAGTCGTGGAAACAGGAAAATATCATCTAGAGTTTGTTCCAGAAACGGAAGCTAATCAAACTCATATGGATTTTTACTTACAAACAGGAGACAATCATGAGGCAATACCTGATGCTAAAGTGACGGCTCTAGTTCAATCACCTGATGGCAAACAACAAACTGTTCTATTTAGCTATGATGTAAAAGATAAGCATTACACGGGCTTGTTATCTGAAACAGCAACGGGTCAATATCAGGTAAAAGTGACAGCAGATGTTAAAGGTGAAAAGGTTGATGGGCGTTTTAATTTTAATCGCTAAAGAAAAGTGATGACAGGTTAAGTTTATGAGAGTTTTGCTAGTTGAGGATGAGCCAGATTTAGGGACTGCTATTAAGCGAACTCTTACCCAGCATAAGTATTTAGTGGACTGGGTTATGGATGGTACGGAAGCATGGATGTATTTGGAAAATAGTTGGACGCAGTATACACTGGCTATTTTCGATTGGATGTTACCGGGATTGTCTGGATTGGAGTTATGTCAAAGGCTACGTTATAAGCACAATCCTTTGCCTGTATTGATGCTAACTGCAAAAGATAGAATGGAGGATAAAGTTGCTGGGTTAGATGCGGGGGCTGATGATTACTTGATTAAGCCCTTTGGTATGGCTGAGTTACTAGCAAGGTTACGGGCTTTGCAACGTCGTTCTCCTCACTTTCAACCCCAAAAATTGACGGTGGGTCATCTCACTCTAGATTATGGTAATAGTACGGTTGTTTTTCAGGAGGATGCAGGGGGTAATCAACAAGAAATTGCTCTGACTAATAAGGAATTTCAGTTACTAGAGTATTTTATGACTCACCCTAATCAAATTGTCACTACTGAACAGATTCGCAATCAAATATGGGAAGTGAGTGCAGAACCTGCTAGTAATGTAGTAGCGGCTCAAATGCGTTTGTTGCGTCGTAAGTTGGCAAATAGTGGGTGTGCTAACCCAATTGAAACTTTGCATGGTATGGGATATCGGTTGAATTTGTCTTGAAGATGGGGTGTGGGGGTGTAAGGGTATAGGGG
>JAWQFQ010000406.1:0-4679 GCA_035967975.1 Scytonema sp. PMC 1070.18 | reverse complement strand
ACCCTTACACCCTTACACCCTTACACCCTTACACCCTTACACCCTTACACCCTTATTGATTTGAGTGTATGCACGTACCACGTTTTTGATAATTGCTAGACCAACTTCGCCTGATAGGGTCATGATGGATTCCGGGTGGAATTGTACGGCGGTTATAGGTAGTGTTTGATGTTCGATCGCCATAATGACTTCATCATTTGAAATTGCTGTTACTTTCAGTTGTGTTGGCAATTTTTTTGGTAGAGCAAATAATGAATGATATCTACCTACTGAAAAGGATTGTGGTAAACCTCTGAATAGAACTGCATTTGGCTCGGTGACAAGAACTCGTGAGGATTTACCGTGTTGGGGATAGTGAAGAATTCCTAGTTCTCCGCCAAATGCTTCAACAATACTTTGCAGTCCCAAACAAACACCAAAAAGTGGAATGTTACGACGTACACAGCTAAGGACAGTTTCTGGAACCTTAAAATCGCTGGGTTTACCCGGACCGGGAGATAAGACAACCAGGTCTGGGCGTTCCGTGTCCAGTAGGGATTCGGAGAAGCCATGACGGAGGGTCGTGACTGTTGCTCCACTTTGACGAATATAGTTGGCGAGTGTGTGAACAAATGAATCTTCGTAATCAATAAGTAGGATACGCTTACCGGGCTCAACATCTTGTACGCAAGCGCTCAGTTTAACTCGGTTACAATCATCAAGTTGTATTCCTTGCTTTGCACGGCGAATTGTTTCAAATAATGCCGCTGCTTTAGTCATTGTCTCTTGTTCTTCGGCTGATGGCAAGGAGTCATAAAGAACAGTTGCGCCAACTCGGACTTCAGCAATGGAATCTTTCAGTCTAATTGTTCGCAAAATCAATCCAGTATTTAAATTCCCATCAAAGCTCAAGTAACCTACTGCTCCGCCATACCAACGACGGGCGCTGCGCTCGTGCTGTTCAATAAATTGCATTGCTGAGCGTTTGGGTGCGCCTGTTACCGTTACAGCCCAAGTATGGGTCAAAAATGCATCTAGAGCATCAAATTCAGGTCGCAGCAGTCCTTCTACATGATCGACTGTATGAATCAGGTGGCTATATAGTTCTATTTGACGACGACCAATGACTTTTACTGACCCAGGTTCGCAAATCCGCGATTTGTCATTGCGGTCTACGTCAGTACACATTGTCAGTTCTGCTTCTTCTTTTCCGGAGTTGAGTAGTTGACGGATTTGTTCGGCGTCGTCTAAAGCATCTTGTCCCCGGCTGATGGTACCACTAATTGGACAGGTTTCTACTCGCCTACCTTCGACTCTGACAAACATTTCTGGAGAAGCACCAATAATGTACTCGCCACCAAGATTAAAAATAAATCCGTAGGGACTAGGATTGATATGTTGTAAGGTCTGGAATAATGTGCTGGGTTGCTGTTCACAGGCTTCAAAAAAGCTTTGAGAAGGAACAACTTCAAATAAGTCCCCACGGCGGAAGTAATCTAGTGCTAACCCTACTTGATTTGCGTACTCGCCTGGTTCATGATCGGATGCTTGGAGTGGAACACGGCGATCGCCTCTGTAATCGACTGATTCACCTGTCCGTGGAAGACTTTCGGTACTTCCATACGCTGTTTCAAATTCGTATTGCAAACGATAGGCTCGTTGCAGGTAGTAATCAACGACTATTAACTCGTCGGGTAGATAGAGTACCAAATCCCTTTGATCGGTAGGGCGATCTAAACACTTGGGAATGGACTCAAATTGGAACAACAAATCATAACCAAATGCACCGTAAAGCCCTAGATGCTCGTCTTCATCACTAGAGAAAATACATAGAATTTCACGGATAACAGTGAATGCTGATGGCTGTTTGCTTCGTTCTTCTTCGGGAAACAGTTGTAATACGGGCTTTACCAAACCGGTAATGTAATCACTATCGAGCTTGACTTCCTGAAGCTGATTGTGTGCGGACAGACGGATGAAAAGCACTTGCAGAAGTATTTTACCGCGATTGTTGAGTGCTTTTAGCGTGAAAGCCCTTTCCCGTGTTGACAGTTCCAAAGGTGGATTGACAAATCCAATCGCCCACCTTTTGTATCGTCCTGGATATTCATAACTGCTTTTGAGCAAACCTCCACGTTGGGTGTTCAAATAAAACAAAATTTCATCCAACGCAGTGTCCATCTTTACTTCAGTGATGGAACGAGATACACCGATACTACCAAGAGTACTATAAGAGTGGGAATCAACAATCATGGGCTATTCTCTGGTGGCTGTTTGAGGGATTTGGAGCTTGTTCGCGTACTTCTACACACTGCTGTGCGCCGCACGCAATTTGAAAATGCGCTCTTGCTATGTTTCAAAATAGAAATTCGATAAAAGTTACAGCACAGTCAACGTTATAAATACTGGCTGTATCATAGATGGTTTAACAACTCGAAAAATACTGTGTGGGAATCCTGCTTGAGTTGTGAGATTTTAGTTGAGGACTGTCCTTTGTCCCTATTTATTTGCCCTTCGTGATTAGCAATGACTAATGACTAATGGCAAATATCGCTTGCTAGTTAGATTGAACAAATAAAAGGCTTGTTGACCTTTGACCGCTAACAGTCTATTGTCAACAGTCAAAACAAGCATGAAAACTTGATATTTAAACGCTACTTGCTATGAGATTAGCCTACTAAATGTAAAGGAATGATACATGAACAATTTTTTGATAGATGTTTCATTTTTTTTGATTTTTAATTTACACGTAAGTAAAAGCCCAAAGACAAAAAAAAGACTGTTTTTCGGTACCATCGTGAGATAGAAATGTCTTTCTCTCTTGAGAAATAAATTTTTAAAAATTTTACAAATATAGTATTTTTGAGTTCTTAAAAGTGTTTTTTAATACTTATGATTGAGTACAAATGCTAGTGCGTCGATATAGAAATCCCAAAAACCCGGTTTCTTTAAGTTGGCTTAACGAAAAATTAGTCTTTTTGATGACAGAAACCGGGTTTTTTAGCCCAACGAGTCAATACTATACCGACGATCTGGAGCGTTAAATATGTCAGTCTGGTAGCACAGCTGACAGGCGAGACGCCTGTACCACAAGAGAGATAGCCTGATTTTTTTATTTGCATAAGTTTGTAGTTGCGCTACGTGCGCTAAAGCGCAACTACGAACTACTACTGAAGGTGTTGCAGAATTAACTGGTAAACTTTTCTTGCTTCAATCTCTTCCGTCTCTAGCAGGTGGGTTTGTTGGGTTATGAACAATGGTTTATTTGCTTTTGGGGCGCTTACACAACCATGAGAACCGCGTACTAAAGAAGCATCTAGGGGGATAACGTCCATTAAGTAGCGAAAACCTAGTTGTTTTTTGAGTAGTTTTAACCCAATTTTGAACTTGGGTAGTTTAATTTGAGGATCTATGAATAGTTCCACGGGATCGTATCCCGGTTTGCGATGAATATCTACTGTTCTGGCAAAATCGGGGGCGCGGTTATCATCTAACCAGTAGTAGTATGTAAACCAGGCGTCTTGTTGGGCGATCGCGATTAATTCTCCTGACCTCGGATGATTGAGATGGTAAGTAGGCTTTTCTTGTTCTCCTAAAACTTGAGCAATCCCCTCTGTGGCTTCTAACAAATCTCTAACTTTAGATATATAGAATGGATCGTTGACATAGACATGGGCGATTTGATGGTCTGCTACAGCAAATGCTTTACTTGCTCCAGGGTCAAGCAGTTCTCTTCCTAGTTCTTCTCGTACGGTTATTAAACCTTGTTCTCGTAGCAATCGGTTGAGGTGGATAGCTTTGGATACGGGTGTAATGCCATACTCTGACAAAACTATAACTTGAGCACCCCGATTCTCGTAGTATTGAATTAAATCGCCACAAACAGTATCAATTTCTTGTAGGTCTTTGATGACTCGCTTGTCGTCAGGACTGAACTTTTGCAAGCAGTAATCTAGATGGGGTAAGTAGATGAGTGTGAGTGTTGGGTTACATTTTTCTTCTACCCACTTGGCTGAGGAGGCGATCCACTGAGTAGAACAAAGGTTGGTGTTAGGTCCCCAAAAGTTGAAGAGGGGAAACTGACCGAGTTTTGTTTGAAGTTCTGTACGCCATTCTTGTGGCTGGGTATAAATGTCGGGAATTTTTCTACCATCAGCAGGATACATTGGTCGAGGGGTGACTGTATAATCTGCTGTTGAGTACATATTGTACCACCAAAACATATTGGCACAGGTGAAAGATGGATCTAACTCTCGAGCCATATCCCACAATTTGGGAGTCTGAACGAGTTTGTTTGACTGTCTCCAAAACTTGATTTCACTTTCATCGCGAAAATACCAACCGTTAGCAACTATGCCATGTTCATTGGGCATTTTTCCGGTAAGATATGTAGCTTGAGCTGTACAGGTGACTGCAGGTAGTACAGGTGCGATCGCAGCCATTTTTCCGGAAGTCGCCCATTTTGACAGTAACGGTGTGTGCTCTCCCAACAAGCTGGGCGTCAATCCTACTACATTAAGAACAACGGTTTTAAGCATGATGTGGTACGAATAAAAGAAAGTCTGTTTTCCGAAGCACTCTTAGAGGGTGTTTTAAAAGTCGTCTCGTCAGTAGCATACACATTTCACATCCCCCTAAATCCCTTTTAAAAAGGGGGACTTTGAGAGATTTTCCCCCCTTTTTAAGGGGGGCTAGGGGGG
>JAWQFQ010000405.1:0-4693 GCA_035967975.1 Scytonema sp. PMC 1070.18 | reverse complement strand
GGTGTGGGGTGTGGGGTGTGGGGGAGGAGGATTGGGATTGCAGAATACTAGCCATACCAACCAATTCCTCTGTGGATACCCCTTTAGCTTGAATTGCTGCTAAAATAGCTCCGGATAGGACTGGGGGAATTGTTTCACTCAGCCAACCTTGCATCAGTGCTGCGGCTTGCTCAACTGTGAGCGATCGCCTATCTAGCAACTGTTTTAGTAAAGCAGCCAAATCGATAAATTCAGGAGTGACGACGGCGTCATTTAGAGTCGCTTGAGTTAAAACTGTCATCGCGTGCTTTCGGTTTTAAACTATAAGATTTAGCTTTCAGTCATTAGCAATCAGCTTTCGCTACTATTAGACTATTTCAAGAGCCTACCAGACACCCTTCAGTAAACATCAAAGCTGACCTCTGATAGCTGACTGCTGACTGCTGATAGCTTACTTTAAGACTTTAGCAACGGTTTGGACATCTTTATCCCCTCTGCCAGAGCAGTTTATAACAATCCGGGGACTACCTTCTAGTTGTGGACAAAGCTTATCTAAGTAGGCGATCGCATGCGACGTTTCCAAAGCGGGAATAATACCTTCTAGTTTAGACAGAAGCTGAAACGCCTCCAATGCTTCAGTATCAGTGACGCTGTAGTATTCAGCACGACCTATATCCTTTAAGTAGCTGTGTTCGGGACCAACACCGGGATAGTCCAAACCAGCGCTAATCGAATGTGCTTCTATGACCTGACCATCGTCATCCTGCAATATAAAGCTCATTGCACCGTGTAACACTCCCAAACGTCCCCGCGTTAGGGTTGCTGCGTGCTTTTCGGTGTCAACTCCTTCACCTGCGGCTTCAACTCCAATTATACGTACAGATGGTTCATCCACAAATTCGTGGAACAAACCAATTGCATTGGAGCCTCCGCCTACACAAGCCAAGAGGATATCTGGTAGTCCTCCCCATTTTTCCCAACACTGAGCGCGAGTTTCTTTGCCAATAATAGCGTGAAATTCACGCACTAGCATTGGGTAAGGATGGGGACCTGCAACAGAACCTAAAATATAGTGAGTTGTTTCTACATTTGTTACCCAATCTCGAATAGCCTCAGAAGTTGCATCTTTAAGCGTACCAGTCCCAGCCTCTACAGGGCGCACTTCTGCTCCCATCAAACGCATCCGAAATACGTTGAGAGATTGTCGTTCCATATCATGGATACCCATGTAAATCACACACTCCAATCCAAAACGAGCACAGACAGTTGCAGTTGCTACACCGTGCTGACCTGCTCCAGTTTCAGCAATGATGCGCTGTTTACCCATCCGCTTTGCCAGTAAGACTTGACCTAAAGCGTTGTTAATTTTATGAGCACCTGTATGATTTAAATCTTCACGCTTTAAGTAAATTTGCGGTTCCGTACCATCTGGTCTGGCATAGTGTGCTGTGAGACGCTCGGCAAAATATAAGGGATTGGGACGTCCCACATAATCTCGCAATAAACCGTTTAACTCTTCTTGAAAATCTGGGTCGTTACGATATTGCTTAATAGCTACTTCTAACTCACTTAATGCAGGCATTAAGGTTTCTGGAACATACTTACCACCGAAACGCCCAAATCTACCTAGCGAGTCGGGGCGTAGGCTATCAGGTGTAACTTTGCCACTTTTATCTGAGATGCTTACCACTGCTTAAAACCTCTTACTTTCTAGTGATTTTTTTGGAGATGGCTTTGTTTGTGATGCTTAGCAACATATATTTTGAGCAATCAGCTATCAGCTTTCAGCTAATAGCTTTGAACTTGTAGCTAGTGGATTCTAACCAAATCACTCATTTCAATTTATTACCGTGCGAAGTATATTTAATTGACTGTTTGAAGAGATGCAGGTGCGATCGCAGCTTTCAATTCTTGACAAAGTGCTTCAACAGCTTGCAATCCTGAGTTTTGATTATCAGCTGCTAACCGCTTGACAAATGCACTACCTACAATTACAGCATCTGCACCCCAATCCATAACTTGACGCGCCTGCTCTGTTCCAGAGATACCGAAGCCCACACCAATAGGTTTATCGGTCACACCTCGCATCTCGGTCAGTAAAGTCTGGACGCGGTCTTGCAGTTGAGAACGCATACCTGTCACACCGGTAACACTGACAAGGTAAATAAATCCTTGAGAAACTCTAGTTATTGCTTGAATCCGCTCTTTTGAGCTTGTGGGAGCTACTAACAAAATGACTTCAATTCCAAATTCTGCAGCATTATTAATTAATTCTTCTGCCTCTTCAAGAGGTAAATCTGGTACAACCAATCCTCGTACCCCAACATTAGCAAGTTGGGCTAAAAACAACTTAACACCCCGATTCAAAATAGGATTGTAGTATGTAAATAAAATAACAGGTGCTTGCAAGCTAGGACTGACATCTGCAACAAGACCCAGCACGTGCTCTAACTTAATTCCCTTTTGCAAAGCACGAGTGGCGGCGGCTTGAATCACAGGACCATCTGCTAGGGGCTCGGAATAGGGAACACCCAATTCAATAAAGTCTGCACCACTGCGATCTAGTATCAGCAAAGCTTCTTTTGTAGTTTCTAAATCGGGATCTCCGGCTGTAATGAAAGGAATAAGAGCGCACTGGTTGTGATTTCTTAAAGATTGGAAGTGTTGAGAGATGGAAGTCATTGAAGTAATGCACCTTAGTAATGGATAGTGGATAGTGGATAGTGGATAGTGGATAGTGGATAGTAGAAAAACAACTAACCACTAACAACTATCTACTAACTATTAACAATTAGCAACTTGAATAACAATCTTTCCACGTACACTTTCACCGCCCTCCTCAAATCTGTGATGGGCTTGTGCTATTTGATTGAATAGAAAAGTCATTCCAACAACAGGTTTGATTTGACCTCGCTCGATTAGTGTTTTTAATGCTTCAAGCTTAGGACGAGGACAATCCAGATGTGTGAAATGAACCGTGATGTTTTTCCCTATAGCAAGGTTTAAGTCACCGCTTACACCTGCGATCGTGACAGCACGACCATCTAATTTGGTTACAGCTAAACTTTTGGGTAAGAGATCCCCTGCTACGGTAGAAAAAGTTACATCAACTCCTTCACCATGAGTTTCTTTCATGATGATGTCAATAAAATCTTCATTACGGTAATCTATAGCTCTATCTGCACCAATTGACTTAACAAGGTCAAAATCATAGCTACCACAAGTTGTGTAAACATAAGCACCTGTTGCTTTGGCAATCTGAATGGCGAAGGTACCGACACCACCACCGCCACCGTGAATCAGCACAGTTTCACCAACTTTGACCTTAGCCTTATCAATCAGCGCTGTCCAAGCTGAACCGCCTGCTACTGGCACACTAGCTGCTTGTGTGTGTGATAAATTAATGGGTTTGCGGGTGACTATTGAATCATTCGCTACATTGTATTCAGCATAAGCACCGTTTTCGTCAAGGTGTCCTATAGGGTAATAGACTTCGTCACCTACTTGAAAATCTGTGACGTTTTCGCCGATCGCCTCAACTACCCCTGAAACATCAAATCCAATGATTGCAGGTAGTTTTCTTCTCGGTGGAAATAATCCCCTACGCATTCCACAATCAGCAGGGTTCACTGAAGATGCGTAAACCTTAACTAAAACTTCGTTTTTTCCTGGTTTTGGTTTTTCCACCTCGCGTTCTGCAAAAACTTCTGGACCTCCGAAGTCTGTTATTACCATTGCTTTCATACTAGTTCTGCCTCCAAGATAAGGGTGTAGGGTACGGGATGTGGGGTGTGGGGAATTTTCACTACACCCTACACCCTACCCCCTACACCCCATTCTTCAAGAGAGTCCTCACAGCCTGCTCTATATCAGCTTGCTTGACTAATGACTCTCCTACCAGAACTGCACGAGCACCTGCTTCTACCACAAAGGATAAGTCGGCTGGTGTATATAAGCCAGATTCACTTACCACAGTAATGCCAAAGCTTTGCAACTGGGAACGTCTTTGTTCTAAAAGTTGCTGGGTAGTTTCCAGATTGACGGTGAAATTTTCCAGATTGCGATTGTTAATGCCTATTAAGCGAATATTGTCAAGTCTCAATACCCGGTCCAGTTCTGCTAGGGTATGAACTTCTACCAAAGCTTTCATCCCCAAATCATGAATGACTCGTAGACAGTCCTGCATTTCTTCGTCTGTCAGGACAGCAGCTATTAACAATACTGCATCTGCTCCTGCCATCCGAGCATAGTAGATTTGGTAGATGTCAATAATAAATTCTTTGCACAGTAGCGGTATTGCTACTTTCTGTCTGATTGCACGTAAGTAGTCAAAACTACCTTGGAAATATTTAGAGTCTGTAAGCACCGATAGACAAGCGGCTCCACCTCGCTCGTAGCTTTGTGCGATCGCCACTGGGTCAAAGTCAGCCCGAATGACGCCACGACTTGGTGAAGCTTTTTTGACTTCTGCAATGAGGCTCGGTACATAAGGACTTTGCTGCAAAGCAGTTAAGAAATTTCGTACCGTTGGTGCGGTATTTAGTTGTCGTTGTACAGAGACTAATGGCATATCTTGCCGCATTTGTGCGACTTCTTGCCTTTTATAC
The DNA here is from genome assembly GCA_035967975.1 of Scytonema sp. PMC 1070.18. Taxonomy (GTDB): domain Bacteria; phylum Cyanobacteriota; class Cyanobacteriia; order Cyanobacteriales; family Nostocaceae; genus Scytonema. The sequence goes on along the minus strand of JAWQFQ010000405.1, from coordinate 107 downwards.
CACACAATCTCTTCGAGAATGTGGCGCGGACGAACACCAGCTGTTGCTACTGAGTAACTCATAATCTGCTTAAGAAAGGAGGGAGGGAAAGAGGGAGGGAGGGAAAG
>JAWQFQ010000404.1:0-4770 GCA_035967975.1 Scytonema sp. PMC 1070.18 | reverse complement strand
CCTCCCTCCCTCCCTCACTCCGCTTTTACATCTCGCAGCATCAGTTCCTCTAATGCTTGTTCGGGTGTGATTTCGTTTTGGAGGAGGCGGTAAACTTGTGCAGTAATGGGGATAAGAATATTATGCTGTTTGGCTCTTTGGACTAGTACTGCAGCGGTGTTGATTCCTTCTGCGGTTCCTTCTATATTGGCAAGAATATCTGTTAGTGTTTTCCCTTGAGCTAACTGGTAGCCAACTTGGTAATTGCGGCTTAAAGGGCTGTTACAGGTTGCTAGCAAGTCGCCCAACCCGGATAAACCATAAAATGTTTCTGTCTTGGCTCCCCAATGATTACCGATGCGAACCATTTCTGTGAGTCCACGGGTGACTAAAGCGGCTTTTGCATTAGTTCCCAAGTGGAGCCCATCACAGACACCAGCTGCGATCGCAATAACATTTTTCAGAGTTCCTCCCAATTCCACGCCTAAAGGGTCAAAGTTCGTGTACACCCGGAACCGGGGCGAAGACAATACAAGTTGTACTAACTCAGCCGCAGTGGTATTACTGCTTGCAGCAACTGTTGCTGCTGGTAACTCCTGTTGAATTTCTTTAGATAAATTGGGTCCAGAGAGAACAACAACAGGGTGGGTGGGAAATTTATCTTGCCAAATTTGTGATGGTGTGCAGGTCGTTTCTGGATCTAAGCCCTTAGTCGCTGTTACAAAAATTGCTTTGTCAGAGACGGGTAAAGACTGTAGTTGAGAACCAACGGCTGAAACTCCTTTCATGGAAACGGCGGAAAGGATAATATCAGCATTTTGTATAACCTCCTCTAAGGTTTTGGAACTCCGACGCGACCACAAATGCACATCATGACCGTTGGCTTTCACCAGTGTTGCAAGCCCAGTCCCCCAAGCACCCGCACCAATAATAGCTACCAATTTTGTATGTGTCATTTGTTAGTAGTTAGTTGTTAGTAGTTAGTGGTTAGTTGTTGTTTGTCACAAATTACCACTAACAACTATCTCTTTCTAGGATACCTCTCCATCAACTCTCTCACTTGTTCTGCATGATATGAGCTTCTTGTCAAGGGAGATGAAACAATTTGTAAAAATCCTAGTTCTTCACCAAAAGTTTTCCACGCGTCAAATTGCTCTGGACGAATAAATCCTTCTACTTTTAAATGTTTTTGAGTTGGTTGGAGATATTGTCCGATTGTTAAAATATCGCAATCCACTGAGCGCAAATCTCGCATAACTTGGCGAACTTCTTCATCAGTTTCCGACAGACCTACCATGATACCGGATTTGGTATATATTGAAGGAGCCATTTGACGGGAGCGTCTGAGCAATTCCATCGTCCGTTCATAGTTTCCTTGGGGACGTACCCGCCGATACAAACGAGGAACTGTTTCTGTATTGTGGTTGAGGACTTCTGGTTTTGCTTGGAGAATTAGATTCAATGCTTCCCAGTTACCGCATAAATCAGGGATTAAAACTTCTATTGTGGTATGAACAGAGGTAGTACGGATAGCTTCAATACACCGAACAAACTGCAATGAACCACCATCTGGTAAATCGTCTCTATTGACGGAGGTGATAACTATATGCTTCAGTTTCATTCTACATACCGCTTCCGCCAGTCTTGTTGGTTCTGTGGGATCTAACGGTTTGGGTTTTTTCTCAAAATCAATATCGCAGTAGGGACAAGCACGAGTACAAGCAGGTCCCATAATTAAGAACGTGGCTGTACCTGCATTAAAGCACTCGCCAATATTGGGACAAGACGCTTCCTCGCAAACCGTATTGAGGGCTAAATCCCGCAAAATTTCTTTAACGTTACCAACTCGCTCCCACTGAGGCGCTTTTACCCGCAACCAGTCTGGTTTTACAGTCACAACTCTTTTTTACCACTTTAGATATACATCGTTATATGGTAGCAAGATTGTGGTGATTGGGTGAGCGGGTGATTGGGTGAGCGGGTGTAGGGGAAGAAAATACAATCTTTATGATTCCCTAATCTCTTTTCTATATCTTTGGATAGATTTTTGGGAGTGTTGGGTCAGAAATAGCTAAAAAAGGCATTCCATTAGTTAAAAACTTACACTGACGTGAATTTATTCGTTGTAACTCCTGTTTTTTGTGGATAACATGGAGAATAGTTTCGATAGTGCTTTTTACACCACGTTCGGTGTCATTTTTTATGGACATTCAGTTAATCAACATCGGTTTTGGCAACATTGTATCTGCCAACCGAGTCGTTGCCATTGTCAGTCCAGAGTCTGCTCCGATTAAGCGGATTATTACTGATGCACGCGATCGAGGTCAGCTCGTAGATGCTACTTACGGTCGCCGTACTAGGGCTGTCATTATTACCGATTCCAGTCATGTGATTCTTTCAGCAATCCAGCCGGAAACGGTAGCTAACCGCTTTGTGATTTCTCGCGATCATCACACTGTAGATAATTAATTTTCAGTGGGTTAATAACCGCACCTAATTTGGCAACATCAAACGTACCATGTGAATTAAACTAGTTCTATGTCTCCAAGACTACAAACGTTGGTTAATGGTCACCATGCCAATGAACTATGGACTAATGCATTAGTTTATTGATGAATTCACAGGTTAAGCGGATGATGCAAGCTAGATCCACCAAGAGTGGTGCTACTACCCAAGAATGCCCGTCTATTGGCAGGCTAATTATTTTGACAGGTCCAAGTGGAGTGGGCAAAGGGACTTTAATGCGATCGCTCCTACAGCGTCATCCGGATCTGCGTTATTCGGTATCCGTGACGACTCGCTCTCCCCGTCCAGGGGAAATTGACGGCAAACACTATTACTTTATCAGCCGTAGCGAGTTTGAACAATTGGTGGCTGCTGGCGAATTATTGGAGTGGGCAGAGTATGCTGGTAATTATTACGGTACTCCCCGAGAAGCCGTAATCAACCAAATTCGCTCTGGTAAATCGATTGTATTGGAAATTGAACTCAAAGGAGCCCGACAAGTTCGTGCTTCTTTTCCCAGCGCCCTGAGCATTTTTATTTTGCCTCCCTCATTAGGGGAGTTGGAAAACCGGATACGTGCTCGCGCACAAGACTCTGAAGATGCGATCGCCCGTCGTTTACGTTGCGCTAAAGAAGAAATCTCTGCTGCGGATGAATTTGATATTCAAATCGTTAATGACGATTTAGAAACTGCTCTGGCTTCTATAGAAGCAGCCATCTTTTAATAGCAAGCGTTCAGCACATCGCTTATCAGCTATCGGCTTTTATAAGCTATAGAGGTATTTATAATGGGACAAGGGAACAACTATAAAATGCCCAAAAAAAGGCTCTAAAGCTGACTGCTGAAGGCTGAAGTGCTGAACGCTTACTTTTGATAAGTGAGGAGTGAAGACTCAAGAGTGAGGATTTGTGAATTCTTTTTAAGTCAAAACTCCTAATTCCTCACTCCTCACTTAGTAATTATCCCAATAGACTTTGAATCAGTTCGATATTGCTAGTCAAGAAGTAAGCCACTACTGCACCGCCAATACCACCGATTAAGAAGGCGCTAGCAAAGTTGTTCCAGCCTTCTTTGGATTGAAAAGCATCCGGAGGATTGGGGGTAGTTGGTGTTACGTGTGGTTGGGGAGGATTGCTGTTAGCATACAGGGACAAGCAACCAGTCAGAATGATAATTAAGCCTAAGGCAGCCAGTAAACCAGCTAGATTGGCGCTACTGGTATCGCGCAGGGGACCCAATTTTGCAAAGGGTCCAAAGATCCAGTAACCGTGTGCCATACCAATTTCTAAACCACGTCTAAAAGGAATAATTCCTGGACGGTAGGCGGGTAAGTTATTGATATACCACTTGACTAGAGGTGACGAATTAATTGGTGTTTCTAAGTTACCTCTCTGTGGGTCACGAAATGCAGGAAACACAACTTCGCGATTTCTGGGGTCGCTAGGAAGATTTTTTGATGAATCTACTGCTTGTGCTACGTCTGCCATATTTTATGTTTGCCTCTAAATAAAATGGTGGCTTTATTTTTAAAATAATAATAATTGTTAATCGTAGCTAAATTTCATTTTTTCTATTGAAGTTTATAAAAATTAATCTATCCCTTTTTTTAGATTATTATATTTTGCAAAAATCAGGGTTGAATGGGAGATGAAACCGCAGATGCACGCAGATGAACGAAGGGGGTTTTTGATTTTAACAAGGTTTGATGTTTGTTGGAAAGTCTCTATCGGTAGGAATTTGGCAGCTACTATCAACGACTTTTAACTTATGTTATTTTTTCTGTTTTTTTAAGTATTCGGCTTTTTCTGTTTGGTAATTACACAAGGTTTACTCAAGGAAGAAGTGTGATGAATGCTGTTTTTTTCACTCATACTTTGTCCTTTTTTTGTATCCGTTTTTTTACTTATTCTAACAGTTCAGAAATCCAAAAAGATTACTATATCTATCCTTTTTCTTTCAAGACGTGCTATGGCGCATCTTTACAAACAATTTATGTATTGACGCACCATAACCCGTCTCTACTTCCCAGTTAACTCAACAATTTATGGCATTGGGTGGAAGAGTAGGTCTGGGAAAAAGTAATTGAAGACAATCAACACAATTGCTGTAACTACCAGATTGACAAACAGCAAAACTGGTGCTAGAGAAAGATATTGAACAAAGTAATTAGGTTGCTTTTGCTGCATGGGTTATTTCTCCCAAATGGATTTGTTTAATGGGTGGTTTTTGGATTGTTAGTTGTTAGTTGTTAGTTGTTAGTTGTTAGTTGTTAGTTGTTAGTTGTT
>JAWQFQ010000403.1:0-4803 GCA_035967975.1 Scytonema sp. PMC 1070.18 | reverse complement strand
CTGTTAGCAACAGGATGGGGTGGAGACAAACACCTCAAAATTCTCTGTGGTGGTGCAGCCCTCACACAAAAACTGGCTTCTCAATTGCTGAAGAATGGTGCCAGCAGCTTTTGTTGTACTTGATAAAATGCCTCTGACTCCTAATGGAAAAGTAGACCGTGGTATACTACCTGCCCCAGAAATGTCTAGACCAGAGTTGTCAACATCTCTGGTCATGCCTCAATCAGATACCGAAAAGCTTATTGCTAAAGTTTGCCAGGAAGTGCTGCAATTGGAAGCTGTCGGGATTCACGATCGCTTTTTTGAGTTAGGCGGTCATTCTTTACTACTCCTCCAAGTTCTTAACAAATTAGTCGAAATATTTGGGGACGAAGTATCAACTGTGACGCTACTTCAATATCCTACCATCCATACTTTGGCTGAACATTTAACTCAGACTCACTCAGAAGCCTCTACCGTTAAGCATCAAGAGCGTAGCAGTAGACTTGGCAGTCAATCCTCAGTAGAGCAACAAAGGCAGTTAAGGCAAAACCACCGTAATAGGAAAAGATACTCCTAACTACTAACACGCACCTTTCATATAGGAATCCGCTTTGATTCGGTGAAATAACTTGCGTAGGTACTGTACGTTTGCTCCTGATTGAAGGGAGAGAAGAATTAATCTCTGACTGGGTAAGGTTTCAAAGGAATTATGGATCGGCTAAAACCCCATCCGTGTAATACATCGAGGAAGGGAAATGAAGGGTTCCGTAAAACTTCTAGCCACTCTGGCTTAAATTCCAATGCTGTTTTGATATCTTTTGTATGGGTTGCACCTTGTAATGCTAAGTTTACCCTGGTTAACATTTCTTTTTCAGAAAGCGCTTTGTCGGCGATCGCAAAACCCCCTGGATGGTTATCAATCTCATGTTTAATTGTTAGTGTGATTGCACCTAGGATTCCACTACACACAACCTATGGTCTGACTGGGTAACTATGTATGTCAAGTTCATCTCAGTCTCAGGCGTGTTGTACAGGTCGAGCTTTTATAAAGGCATTGGGCACAGCAGCCGGCTCTAGAGACAAATTGATTGACGCCCAAGCCGAGTGCGATTGGCAGCGCCATCCAACGCAATTTGGGAAGTGCAGTCATAGAGAGCCCTTCTTAATAACAACAACGTATAGAGACAATTGTGCGATCGCAATTTACATTGACCAGAGATATACGGGTTTTCTGAGAGTGAAAGGAAAACTTATGATTTGAATTTGAAATTACTTAGCAGATCCATGTGGAGCGAGCGCAAATTTGTGCGGATTTTAAGATAATCTTAACTTATAGCTTGCACCTAGGGCAAAAACCGGGGTTCTTTCCAATTATACCAATTGGAAAGCTTTATTTATCGTTCACCAAACCCGGTTTTTTAGCTTTTGTTGGGAATAGTGCAAGATGTCATTTAAGCGCATATCTGCCATCCTGACCCCTAAGATCCGATCAAGGAGGAATTACAAAGTGGATTTCTTGTCCGATTTCTTGATGAGCTTCGTGGCGCAGTTGCAGTCCCCGACACTCGGCTTTCTGATTGATAGTGTGTCGTTGCCACCGTCAATAACCAACTGCAAATTCTAGATGCGATTTATAAGTTCGTCGTCTTCATGCTGCTCATGAAAGTCGGCCTGAGCGGCTAGTGACTTATGAATCCTGACAATATCCTTTATTCCGCCGCTGCAACGACTTGTTGGGCTGCTGCCCCAACTGCTGGCTTTGCAGTATCGGAGATATAAAAACCATAGGAGAATCTCTATGCATACAAAAACTTTTTTTTGATCGCTCAGTAAGTACTACTATCCAGAATGGCGTATAGTTAAGAATATCCAAATGATTTAACTATTACGATTTAGTTTTTCAGAGCTTGAAGTCGCTCGGCAATCATTCTCGGCAGTCTGTTGTTGAGACTTCTTTGAATTCGCGATCGCAAATGTTAGATTCCATTCTCTAACCGACTTTTATCTATAGCCAATCCTTTTTATGAAATGGGTCGCTTATAGTTAGTTTGATCTACCGTTCATTTACCTCAGTTATGGCAATCATCAATCTCATCCGGTTTAATAACATCGGGGGCGATATCTTCGGCGGTGTCACGATTGCCGTTGTCTCATTACCCCTGGCTATGGCCTTTGGGAGTAGGGGTTCTCAGCAGACTCTATGGGGGAGTTTGTAGCGGCTTTTTTGTCGCCCTGCTTGGCGGTATCGCAACGTTGATCTCTGAACCGACCGGGGCAATAACCGTAAGCCCTGTCTATAGGTTCTCGTGCAACACCTGTGTTGTAGGGTGAATCGCCTGACTCTTACTGTCTTTAACTCTTTAGAGTTCACTTAGTTCATTTATTGCACTACTCCTCGTCAGAGGAGGCACAAGGAGGTATTCGTGGATTTTTTGTCCTTTTTTTTAATGGACTTCGTTAAACAGTTGCAGTCCCCAACACTCAGCTTTCTGATTGGTGGTATGGTCATTGCCGCTCTCGGTAGCCAACTGCAAATTCCAGAGTCGATTTGTAAAATCATCATCTTCATGCTGCTCACCAAAATCGGTCTGACCGGTGGTATTGCGATCCGCAATTCCAACCTGACGGAGATGGTGTTACCCGCAGCGTTTTCTGTAATATTAGGAATTCTTATCGTATTCATCGCGTGCTTTACGTTGGCCAAGCTGCCGAAGGTCAAAACTGTGGATGCGATTGCGACCGGGGGGTTGTTTGGTGCCGTGAGTGGCTCTACTATGGCTGCCGCCCTGACACTACTGGAAGAACAAAAAATCCAATACGAGGCATGGGCTGGCGCACTTTATCCCTTCATGGATATCCCAGCACTCGTAACTGCGATTGTGGTGGCCAACATTTATCTCAACAAGAAGAAGCGTAGGGCAGAAGACCAATATCTCAGCAAGCAGGAGTATCTCAGCAAGCAGCCCGTTACAGCAGGCGATTATTCCGATCAGCAAGATTATCCCAGCAGTCGGCAAGAGTATCTCAGCCAGCAGCAGGGGTCTGTGGATAATCGGGTTAAGATATGGCCGATCATCCAGGAAAGCCTCCAGGGTCCTGCCCTATCGGCAATGTTGCTTGGCATTGCTCTTGGCCTGTTAGCCCGTCCGGAAAGTGTCTATAAAAGCTTCTACGATCCTTTCTTCCGTGGTCTGCTTTCGATTTTGATGCTGGTCATGGGTATGGAGGCTTGGTCAAGGATTGGCGAACTGCGCAAGGTGGCCCAGTGGTACGTCGTTTATAGCATGGTGGCACCACTGGTGCATGGGTTCATCGCCTTCGGTCTCGGTATGATTGCCCACTACGCTACAGGATTCAGCATGGGCGGTGTCGTGGTTCTGTCCGTCATCGCCGCCTCCAGTTCAGACATCTCAGGCCCACCCACGTTGCGAGCCGGTATCCCGTCGGCCAATCCCTCCGCGTACATCGGTGCCTCCACAGCCATCGGTACGCCCATTGCGATCGGCTTGGCAATACCGCTCTTCGTCGGGCTTGCCCATGCGATAGGCGGGGGCTAATCCCAGGCGCGTCGCAGTCTGTCGGCGCTACCTTGGTTCGGCAGAGCAAGTAGATTAACATATAAAATCTATATACGGTAAGGAGGTAACCAACATGGCAAAGCCAGCCAAAAAGCTTGTCATCGTTACGGAAAAGATTCTGCTGAAAAAGATCGCCAATATCATCGAAGAATCCGGGGCGACTGGTTATACGGTGGTGGAGACTGGCGGTAAAGGCAGTCGCAACGTGCGCTCGTCGGGACAACCCAGCGTTTCTGACACCCAGGCGAATATAAAGTTCGAGGTGCTCACCGAAAATCGGGATATGGCCGAGAATATTGCGGATCAGGTCGGAATAAAGTTTTTCAACGACTATGCGGGCATTGCCTATATCTGTGACGCGGAGGTACTGTACGGGCACAGTTTCTGTGGGCCAGACGGCTGTTGAATCGAGACGACGTAGACACAAAAAGCCGGGTCATGACCCCGGCTTTTTGTGGTCGTTACTCACAACGTTAGTCGGAATGAGATGGTTATCCCAACATTTTTAGGTAGACGCGGTACTACCTTGAATTTGAATTTTTAGCAAAACCTACGCAGTATTGGTAGGAGTCCTACATAACACAATACGGTTCAGTTAAGGGCTATTTGCGATGCCAGAAACCCGGTAACTCCTGCGAAACCGGGTTTCTATTCCAGCTTAACTGAACCGTATTGTTATATAACAGAATAGGTGAAGAAATTATAAGAAACGAACCACAAGGCAGTTAAGGCAAAGCCATCAGGATAAGAAAAGATGATGACTATTAATATTAGAGAATCAGATATCGCCATCATTGGTATAGCATGCCGCTTCCCTGGTGCTCAGGATGTCAATGCGTTTTGGCAGAACTTGCAAGATGGAGTTGAATCAATTTCTTTTTTTTCTAATGATGAATTGGAGCAAACTGACCAAACTTTACTACGTAATCCTAACTATGTCAAAGCAGGCGCTGTTTTACCAAATATTGAAGAGTTTGACGCAGAGTTTTTCGGCTACAGCACCCCAGAAGCCGAAATTATAGACCCGCAACAACGGATTTTCTTAGAATGTGCCTGGGAAGCTCTTGAGAGTGCTGGTTACAACCCAGAAACATATCAGGGGTTGATAGGGGTTTATGCGGGTTCGGGTATGAACACTTACTTGCTTAACAACGTTCATCCCAATCGGCTATTCTCTCCCAATTCTACCTTTTTAGCTCAACCCATAAAGAAGCCCCACGTCCTACACGAAGTGAGGCGTGGG
>JAWQFQ010000402.1:0-4844 GCA_035967975.1 Scytonema sp. PMC 1070.18 | reverse complement strand
GATAGTGGATAGTGGATAGTGGATAGTGGATAGTGGATAGTAGATAGTGGATAGTTATTTCAAAACGCAACTAACAACTAACCACTAACAACTAACCACTAACAACTAACCACTAACAACTAACCACTAACCAATCACATCCTTCAAAGCATATATCACCTGGTCTTGCTGTTCTGGTGATAATTCTGGGAACATGGGCAAAGATAAGACTTCGTTGCAGGCTTTTTCTGCAACTGGTAACTGACCCTCTTGATATCCCAGGCTTTGATAAACTGGCTGTAAGTGTAAAGGATGGGGATAGTAAACCATTGTGTTGACACCCCGTTCTTGCAATTGGCTGCGAATCAAATCTCTCTTGTTATCCAAGACACGAATCGTATATTGATTCCAAACTCCCATCCCCTCAGCTAATTCTTGAGGTGTAAGAATACCACGAACTTGACTAAGGAGCTGGTGATAACGAGCAGCTATTTGTCGTCGTTGATTATTCCAAATATCTAGATAACGCAGTTTAATTTGTAAAATGGCTGCTTGAATTGCATCTAAACGGCTATTCACACCAATTTCTTCATAATGGTATCGAGATTTCTGTCCGTGGTCTTTGATTATTCGTAGCTTGGCTGCGATTTCTGGATTATTGGTTGTTACCGCGCCTCCATCACCACAACCACCTAAATTTTTTGTAGGGTAGAAACTGAAGCAACCGATGTGTCCAATGCTTCCTACTTTTTGTCCTATCCAACTTGCACCTGTAGACTGGGCGCAATCTTCTATGACTACTAAATTGTGAGCTTTTGCTACATCCACTAATGTAGTCATATCTACGGATTGTCCAAATAGATGAACTGGGATAATAGCCTTAGTTCGAGATGTAATGGCTGCTGCTACTTGCTCTACATTTAGATTAAACGTGGTAGCGTCAATGTCCACAAATACGGGGGTTGCTCCTACAGCACTGATGACCTCAGCGGTAGCGATAAAAGTAAAAGGTGTGGTAATGACTTCATCACCAGCACCGATGTTAAAAGCTCTGAGCGCCAGATATAATGCATCAGTTCCAGAGTTACAGGCTATGCATTCAGATACACCGATATAAGTAGCCAACTTTTGCTCAAAACCTTCAACTATAGAACCACCGATATAACGACCAGAAGCCAGAACTTCCAAAACGGCTGTGCTGACTTCTGCTTCAATAGTGGTATATTGTTGCTTAATGTCAAAAGCAGGGACGGAATTAACGCTTTGAATCATGAGTTATCATCTTAGATTTAAATGAAGATAGATGCCGATTTTGGCTCTTCGCTGATTGAATTTTCAATCAAAAAGCTACCGAAAAACTGTAGTCTCCGATTCATACGACTCAGGAGTTTTTACCTAGATTGTTATACTTTGAGCGGTCAGCTTTTAGCTTTCAGCTAGGAACTTATAGCGGATAGAGCCTAGCTAAATCGCTCATCTGTTGTTTATTCCCGTGCGAAGTATATCAAAAAGGCTACTATTTACTAGTATGCAAGGAGATTCATATCCATCAAGAATCAAGACTAGGGGTGAAAGTTCCTGATGTGTTAACTTTTTTAAGTGTGGTTAGTAGTTAGTAGTTAGTAGTTAGTAGTTAGTTGTTAGTTGTTAGCTGTTAAAGCCACTATCTACTATCCACTATCTACTATCCACTATCCACTATCCACTATCCACTATCCATTTAGATATGCAGTCTTTGATAAAGTTAGATTTGTTGGATTTGGCGTTTGCGGTTGGATTGATGGGTGCAGCTATAGGTTTATCTGCATGGGAAAGACTAGGGCTGGAGCTACGTTTAGCGATCGCAACTGGGAGAACCATCCTACAACTCGCGGTATTGGGATACGTTCTAGAGTTCATTTTTGCTTTGGATAATCCTTGGGCAGTTGTCGGGATTTTAGCAGTAATCCTGACGATTTCAGCCATTGTCGCACGAAATCGCATCACTCAAAAAATACCGCAGATGTTACCCCTTGTATGGGGATCGATCTTAGTCAGTACATCTATTGTTATTATTTATATAATATACTTTATCCTACAGCCAGACAGATGGTTTGAACCACAGTATGTCATTCCCTTAGCAGGAATAATCTTAGGTAATTCAATGAACGCGGCTGCACTTGCGGGAGAACGTCTTGTCAAGACCATTAACTCAAGTCAGGTAGAAATAGAAACTCACTTGAGTTTAGGAGCAACTCCTCAACAAGCAATTGTACAGTATAGGAAAGAAGCTATTCGGACTGGATTGATTCCAACTCTCAATCAAATGATGATTATCGCTATGGTGACGCTACCAGAAATAACGAGCGGACAGCTGCTGAGTGGTACGAGTCCTCTCGAAGCCGTTTCTTACCAAATTGTGATAATGTTCGCGATCGCTTTTGCCAATTTGCTGACAACGATATTAGTCACTCGAGGAATATGCCGTCAGTTTTTTAACTCTACGGCACAATTAGTGAGATGAGATGAGAGTTTAGACCTGTCCTACCTCGTTGGTGTATGAACGAAAATGGCATTGCTTTGAACGTCATAAATGATTATGGGTAGATTGGCATTATCACTGATGACTGTTAAAGCCTGTTGTAAACTTTGTAGGTGATTGGTAACACTGACTCCGATATTGGAGTCGCTTTGTTGCTCATTATCTGATGGTACAGGACTTCGCAGCATTTGTTCGTACTCAGGGGTTAACTGAACCGCAATTCCCTGAGTATTAATAGTATAATTACATACTTGGATGCTACTCAAGCAGATTTTATTTAGGTCAGTACGGCTGGTTTGGATTAAACTGGCAACTCGTAGTTTATCTTGTGCTTGGTTGAGGGCAGTAGAGTATGGTACAATCAAGCTTTGAGCCTGACTGTAGTACCTACTATCGCTCTTTATCTCCTTAGCAGCATTCACAGCCTGATTCCAATGAGTAACAGCCGTTTGCCATTGATTTTGTTGTTCGTAACGTTTGGCAAGGTTTGCAGCGTTCACAGCTTGTTTGTAAGCTTTGGCTGCTAATAATTCTTTGGAAGCTTGAAGCCGTGCGGCTGCTAAATAGGGTTTGTATTGCAATAAAAGCTGCTGTGCTTGTGGGTATACAGAGCTATTTGAGGGAATTATTGTCAAAGCATTAACTGCAACCTGCCAAGTAGACTGGACTTTTTGCAAATCTTCTAACGTTTTGGCAGAGGCTTCACGTTTTGCAGCCGCCATAGCTACAGCCTTTGCAGCGGTTAGCTTTTTCATCCATTTTTCTTCATCGAGCATCTGCTGCTTCACCTCTTGCAACTGGGTGCGGTAGATGAGCAATCTTGGTTGTATCAACGTATGGAGTTTGTTGTTGGGATTGATTGTCTCCAGGGGTGCGATCGCCCGCCGCCATAGCAACTGCCTTTCTTCTAATTCCTGTATGCTGGTTGCTGGAGTTTGAGTTTTTTGTGCTGCTAAAGAGCCAGTTTTAAACGCCTCTAATACCTGATTAATTTCTTGTGATTGTGCTGATAAAGTTGCTGAAAGTTGCTCTGCTTCCTGATAATGAGGCGACCAAGAAGGAATCCCTTCGAGAGAAGCGCTGGCTTTGTCTAGTTGCTGTTGCAGCTGTGGTAGTTCTTTGTTGGATCTAGCATTCAACTTCAGTTGCTCAAAGGACGTTTTTACTTGTTTGGCAGTTTGTATTTCTTTACACTCAAACATGACGCAAGGACGACTGAGGAAATAAGCTGCACTACCAAAACCTACAGTAACTGCCACTGTCAAACCTATTAATATGTTTTTAATTGGAGATGCAGGCTTTGCTGTATAGGTAGATAAATCCGGTGCGTCGGCTAATGGGTCAAAGAGCGAATCTTCCGGCTCTTCTATCGATGGAGTATCCAGTATCGCAGATGAGGATGACGAATCAGAGAAGGTGTAAAGACCCTCATCTTCAATATCTTCAATTTTATCCGAATCATATGACTCCTCTATCTCCTCTACCCTGATCTTCAATACAACAGAGTGTTTGGTGTAAGGAAGCCTTTGTCCAATAATTCTGAGAAAAAATTCTACTTGCTGTTCTTGCTGAGCTGGTAAAGACTGAAGTGCTTCCTCAAGCACTGCGAATATAGTTTCAGTCCTAGCTGATACACCTAGTGGATGCTGAGCCAGGATCATGAGCCGACCGTTATTGACAGCGCATTTAACTTGGAAGAATTCGCCAGATGGGACTTCTGCACGTAACTGCTCTTGTAAAATTTGCCCAAGAAACTGTAAATCCTCTTGTTGGGCTGCTATCTTCATAGAGCTATCCTGTAGGTCTATATCGTTTTGGCTCCGTTCGAGAGTGCTAAATGCACGACTACCGTTTGTTGAATATAGATACACGGCTTAACCAATCATACTTATAAATACATTTGAACAACTTTTTAACATAAATTTATTGATTTCACCAAAAGTAAAAACAGTTTTTACATATCTTCAAAACAGGCAATAGGCAATGGGCAATGGGCAATGGGCAATAGGCAATAGGCAATAGGCAATGGTACTGAGATACAGCCATTTTAACCTCAATGAAAAATAGCTAAATATTTATGCGTAGGTATTTATAGGACTCCTATTTGATTTTTGAAAAAATTCCGTACCACTCGCAGGACCTGATTCCTTATTGCCCATTGCCTATTGCCTATTGCCTATCTTATACCACCGAAGGGAGTAATCAATATCGCACTAAAAAAATTTGTTCAGCAGTTAGATTTAAGTCTGGGAAGGTTGGTGAGTCTAGACAATCATCGCCTCTAAATTGTGGTTCTTCAGTACTTGTTATGCTAAATTAACAGATACTGAATCGGGAACAGGGA
>JAWQFQ010000401.1:0-4911 GCA_035967975.1 Scytonema sp. PMC 1070.18 | reverse complement strand
GCAAGAAAAGGGAGTAGGCGTGGAGATGGAGGAGGGAGGTGGAAGGGAGAGACGAAGGAGTGAGGAGGGGGCAGGGGAGGGGGTGGGGGAGAGAGAGAGGAGACGAAGGAGGGGAGAGAAAGAGGAAAGGGAGGGGGAGACGGGGAGGGGGGGAGAGGAGGAGGGGGGGAGAAATTCTTCTTGTTCCCTTGTCCCCTTATCCCCAAGACTCATCCACGTCTCCAAAGATGGTGTCGCTGAACCTAAGATGAGGGGACAATTTTCCAACTCTGCTCGCCATTGAGCGACAGTACGGGCGTGGTAAGTGGGGATGGGTAAATCTTGCTTGAAACTGCTGTCGTGTTCTTCGTCTAAGATAATGATTCCTAAATTTGGTAGAGGAGCAAAAATAGCACTGCGTGTACCGATAATAATGTAGGGTTCTCCTGTCAACATCAGTCGCCAAGTATCGTAACGTTCCCCATCGGAGAGGGCGCTGTGGTAGACGAGTACGGGGGAATGGCTATTCGTTCCACCACTGAAACGAGTGCGAAAACGGTCTGTTAACTGGGGTGTTAATCCAATTTCCGGGACTAAGACAAGTGCGGATTTTCCTTGGGCTAACACCAGAGCAATGGCTTGCAAATAGACCTCTGTTTTTCCAGAACCGGTAACCCCGTGTAACAGAACTTTAGCATATCCATTCAAATGGGTTATGACCCCTAGCGCTTGGGATTGGGCTGGTGTTAATATCTTTGTTTGTTCTTGAGCTAGCACTCCTCCTGGAGTAAAGGAGTTTTCTGTTCGCAAGACTTCTCTTTCTTGGATGACAATGCAGCCCTTTTGTTCTAGCCCTTTTAAGGTAGAGGTCGTTGTTTTGCAAATTTGTAGAAAATCATTTAACCACAACTCTCCCCCGCTGCGCCGTAGCACATCCAAAATTTCTTGTTGGCGAGTGGTTAAGTCACGAGCTAAATAGTTGCCTATTAGTGTAATTGCTTTTTGCAGTTTTGGTCGAGCCAGTCTTGGCGGTTCAAGATAACTTTCTACCAAACCATACCGCTGCAATTCTTTGACACCCCGGTAAGCAGATTTTACTTTTCCTTGCAAGTACGCAAAGCTGTAATCTCCATGGACTTGCTGTTGTAAAATGTCCAAAATTTCCCTAGCAGTTGAACTGAGGAAGGAAATAGAAGATGAAAATGTATTTAGAGATGAGGAATCGGAGGAAGTACTTTCTAAGTGCGATCCCCTTGTTCTCTTAACCAAACGAATCCGACGTTGCGATCGCCCTAATAAACCTGGTGGTAAAGCAACACGGATTACCATGATCAGAGGCGTATAGTAATATGATGCGACTCGATTTAACAGATCCCAATAAATGGAGGGAAAAAACCCTGCACTTACTACATCTTCTACATCCCGAATTTTCTCTAGTGGTACGTCTGCTGGAGGTTGTGTTAGAAAACGAATGGCTATTCCGCCTAAAAGTTGCGTACCGAATGGCACAGTTAATATATCGCCTGGTTTTACCTCCAAGTGCGGTGGTAATCGGTACGTGTAGAGCCCCGAATCTCCCGGACAGTCTACTAACACTTCGAGCCACCGATTTCCTGATACGCTTGAGCGGTACGGTTCACTCGGTTCAGCAACCACCGTTGGGTGCAAAGTTAAGCCATTCATATACATAGTTTTTGAATGAATAGTACAGATATTTCCCGAAAGACGTTTGTCTATATTAACCTTGCCAGTACAACACTAACTGTCTACCACCCTTTATCAAAAATGTAATTGGCAATACTGTCATAAGACATAATACTTGATAAGTTTCCTCTTATGTAATCCAGTAGATAAATTAATGCCAACTGTAGATGGTGATAGATATTGGATGACAACTCGACAAAAGTAAGCAATCTCCATTTTTTGTCGCTCATTTTTCTCTGGATACTAAATAGGGAAGAAGCCTTTTCCCCCTATTGATAGATATTCAACCCTATACGTATATGAGATCCTTTATCAGGAGAAGACATTGATACAGTTTTTACCTGTCTACATTTTTGTCATTTTGGGAAAGCTCTCACCAAATACATTACCCAACACGCGAGAGTTAGTAAACTTAGCTGCTGCCAAAGCATAAAAAGTCAATATGTTTATAAAAATACATGAATATTTAAGAATTGGAGACAGACAAATGGAAGTTTTATATTTGTTAAGATAGGGAAATTTTAATTGAGGAGGGTTTTAAATAATTTCTATTTAAGAAAGAATGAGGAAGACATATGTTGAAAACAAGAAAAAAAGATTTATAAGGTGCTAGCTATTACCTGGTTTCGTAAACAATTGTATTGAGTTGTAACCAATAGATGAGGTCAACAGAACGGTTTAAGTGTTAAGGATAAAGTATGACGTAAATTTTGCGAGTCAAGAAAGTGGTCTTAATTTCCGTGTTCCCTGGTTTTTCATACCGTATCCTCGCTCCCAGCCAAATGGTTAGTCAACTTTTTAACGTCTGCATCCTATCTGAAGTCATTAATATAGCCCACTCTAACCAAAGCTTATATTCCTATTAATGCTAGGTAGAGACCGACGTTTGGAATGATATGAATCCTGGGTAAAAACTCGTAACTTTACGATGAAACTAGAACATTCCTCACGGAAAAAACGTAAGCATTCAGCCGTCAGCTATCAGCAATCAGCTTTTTGGCATACTTGTATTCCGTCTAGTAAACTAACTAAAACATCCCATTCGCTAATTGCTAAGGTGCTAATAGCTGAATGCTTACGAAAAAACTAACAATCATAATTGAGCAGCTGTCACTAAGTTATGTACCAAACAGAGCAAAAAGCCGTAATGGAAACTATGAATATTTCTGACTTGGGAACAATGGAAATCGTGGAAACTGCTGCTGATACTGAAGAATTAACATTTACTTCTTTAGAAGCAGTCATCATAGAAGAATCCCCAAATGAAGAAAATCTAGACATCGAAAATCTAGAAGCAGAAGACCGCAATGGAGACGAGATGGCAGCGGCGCGTCCTTCGGGGTACAATAAAACCGAGCATGATGATGCTGTTGGTGCTTTTTTTAAAGAAATGGCTCGCTATCCGTTGCTCAAGCCAGATGAAGAGGTGGAATTGGCACGGAGAGTTCGGTTTTTAGAGGAATTTAGGGATCTACAAACTTCTTTACACGAGAAACTCGGATATCAGCCCGGTAAGGCAATTTTAGCATCCCAGTTAGGACTGACAGAAAAACAACTCGAAAATCGCTTATATCAAGGTCGGGTAGCGAAACGGAAAATGATTCGCTCCAATCTGCGATTGGTAGTATCTATAGCCAAGCGGTATTTAAATCGGGGAGTTCCTTTTCTGGATCTGATTCAGGAAGGAGCAATGGGGTTAAATCGCGCTACAGAAAAATTTGACCCAGATAAGGGATATAAGTTCTCTACCTACGCTTATTGGTGGATACGACAAGCAATTACACGGGCGATCGCTAATGACGCCAGAACAATCCGGTTACCCATTCATATTGTAGAAAAACTTAACAAACTCAAAAAAGCCCAACGAGAACTCAAGCAAAGACTCGGTCGCAATCCAACGGAATTGGAAATGGCTGAAGCTTTGGAAATTCCCGCACCACAGCTGCGCCAGTTACAACAACTACGCCGTCAAGCCCTTTCCCTCAATCATCGGGTTGGTAAAGAAGAAGATACGGAATTAATGGATTTACTCGAAGACGAAGATAACCAATCTCCAGAAGCAAAAATGAACGAAACCATGATGCGTCAGGAGATATGGGAAGTGTTGGGAGATGTCCTGACTCCACGGGAAAAAGACGTCATCTCACTGAGATATGGCTTGATTACCAGCGAACCCTGTACCTTGGAGGAGGTTGGTAATATGTTCAATCTCTCCCGTGAGCGAGTTCGACAAATACAAAGTAAAGCCATGCGGAAGTTACGTCGTCCTCACATAGCTAAGCGCTTGAAAGGATGGCTGGTATGATGAGTCATTAGTCATTTGTCATTGATCATCTGTCATGAGTCGTTTGTCGTTGGACAACAGACAAAGGACAAACGACAAGGGACAAGGGACAAACGACAAAAGACAAAGGACAAGGAACAAAAGACTAATGACCTCCCATAACAATTTAATTATACGTTTTGCCGAATCAAGAGATTGTGACTCATTATTTGAACTTATCAAAGCATTGGCAGAGTATGAAAAATTATCTCATGCTGTCACTGGTGATGCTTTGGCGTTAAAAGAACACTTATTTGGCTCGCCACGATATGTGGAAGCCATTATAGCTGAATGTGCAGGGCAGGCTATAGGCTTTGCCCTATTTTTTCATAATTATTCAACATTTCTGACAAAGCCTGGAATTTATCTTGAAGATTTGTTCGTCTTACCAGAATATCGCGGACAAGGTATTGGCAAAGGACTACTAACGAAGGTAGCTCAAATCGCTGTGGAAAGGAACTGCGGAAGATTAGAGTGGAGTGTTTTGGATTGGAACGAGCCAGCTATTAAATTCTACCGCCACATGGGAGCAACTCTTCTGGATGATTGGCGCATTTGTCGAGTGACGGGAGAAGCGCTGGAAGAATTGGGGGGTAGGATGTAGGGGGAGAAATTGCGATCGCATTATCGATACACATTTTTGACATCCTCTCTCCCTCATGTTTGACAGCCTGTCATTTGACAGAGTTGCTTGTAATCGTACTTTGACTCATATAGCAATCTTACTAAATCATTCGTGAAAGCTGAGAAACCCGGTTTCTTAAAGAAATCGGGATTCTGAGGTATCGCAATTTCACGGTTAAGCCCTAAATTAAAATTTGGGCTAAAAGCTCAAACCCGTTAAAACGGGTTAAGAGGATGTTTGAAAAGTCCTTTCATTAGTAACAAAACATTCAATATCCCCC
>JAWQFQ010000400.1:0-4924 GCA_035967975.1 Scytonema sp. PMC 1070.18 | reverse complement strand
TGCACCAACCCACGACGTTGCGTTTTTTGCAGTGATAGGTGTTGCACCAACCCACGACGTTGCGTTTTTTGCAGTGATAGGTGTTGCACCAACCCACAACTTGATTGGCAAACCAGATTTTTGAGGAATGCTCAATCTCTTTGAAAGCAGAATAAGACAGCAAAATTGTCCCCGAACATGCTTAACCTCAACTGTTCCTCAACCGTTGAGATGTTGCTCAAACCGTTGCTATGTAAGGTTGAGGACGGTTTTGAGGAATTTTGAGGCAGAGAAGGATTTGTGGCGTGCAACCGGATTGTGAGAAACTTTCGGTAAAAAGAATTTAGTGCCGACTGAGGGTAGCGATGACATACTATAAACCAAGGTCTAAGCCACATCTGAGACTGGTCTACGACTCCGAAAAGCCGAAAGTTGAAACGCCCAAAAGTGAGCCAAAGTTGCGCCGTCCTAAAAACGAAGATGTTCGCCCCCGTGAGTACCTAAGACCAGATGAGGTTGAGAAGTTAATCGCCGCTGCCAAATCAACCGGCCGTAACCGATTGCGTGATGAACTCCTATTACTGTTAATGTACCGTCACGGGTTGAGGCTGAATGAAGCGATCACCCTGAGATGGAGTGACATCGACTTTGACCAAGCATTTATGCACGTGCGACGGCTCAAACGTGGCAATGATTCTAATCAGCCCATTTACCCAGATGAACTTAAGTTACTCCGGAATCACAAGCGACTTGCCGAACACAACTTACCCTGGATATTTATTAGCGAACGCGGCTCAACTATGAGTGAAGATGCGGTACAGTCAATCGTCCAACGGGCAGGCAAGTTAGCCGGCTTTGAGTTCCAGATTCACCCCCATATGCTGCGGCACAGCTGCGGGTTCTATCTCGCGTCCAAAGGTTTCGACACGCGACTTATTCAAGATTACCTCGGACACCGCAACATCAACCACACTGTCCGCTACACCCAACTTGCCCCCGGTCGTTTCAACGGACTCTGGGACTGATGCGCGTTTGCGTTTCGCACTATGGAACCTATAAAGGTTCCATAAGCTACCAACTCTAAAAGCAACCAATATCGGGAAATGCAGTTTAAAACCCGTAGGGGTTTAAATATATGTTCATGCATTTAGTAAGGACAAGTATACTTGTCCTCTTGAGCATTTAACGACGGAAGTTAACTTCTGTTCTCACGCATTTGGTGCAGACAACTTAACTTGTCTACTGACGGACAACTTTAAGTAGTCCTCCAAAATATCGTCTTACTTTAGGATAGGCTTAACTCTTCCAGGTTCAGAAATACGATATTTTCTGGAATTTTCTGTACAAGTTAACTTGTCGCTGGTACAGAATTTTTATTTTTACGCACCACGCAGAAATCTTAAACAGTACAAGCGTTCTCCTACTGCTCAAAAAATTCTCAAAAATGTCCGTCATATCCTGGTCTACCCCACCCCCTTTTAAAATGGGTGGGTTTATGGACCGGTCGATTTTTTTTGAAAGTGGCACTGTGACAGTTCCCACTTAAACCTACGACGCGCTGCACGCATGGTTTTCAGGCTAAATTCCTCTCGGTACACATTGCATCGCGCAAGCCACCACTGCCCCCCACACTTGAACAACTTACGCTCAAAATCGGCGGCGGGTAAATCGTACTCATTGGGCACCTGCTTTTTGGCACCCAACGGGATACCATCAGAAAAATGCACCTGATTCCCTAAAAGGCGATACCCGACATGAGTCGTTCGCCCTTTATTATCGTTGTCCCAGGAGTAAAATTCTGTGGATTCATGCTCCAACGCTCTTTTTATCCAAGCGTAGTCATGCTTTCGCTGGCAGATTTGACGCGATTCTATGTCCAGTTCCGACAGGTGTCGGCGCACAGTCCGCTCGTTTAACCCCAACTTGTGCCCGATCGCAACTTGAGAAACCCCAAAGTGGATAAAGCTTTTGGAAACAAACACCCTTGACTCGCTCATATGAAGTACATAAGGTACTTCCCCCACTGCCAATTTAGGTGAGGATTGCCCAATGTCTCCTAAGAGCTCGTTTGGGTGTGGTGCTCCAAAAGCTTTCCTGTACTCTGGTTTGAGTTGACTATTTGCAGCGTATCTACTTTTCTGCTGCTTACTTTGGGTGACAATGCCCGTGACCACTGCCCGAATTTTGGAATTGACCAACAGCAGCGGCACCTCTGCAACCTCACCCCAATTTCTAAGGTTGAGATGCCAACAAACATTGGTGAGACTTCCCAGGTAAACTTCCAAATTCCCACGTCTCACGCGGTACTTGCGGAAAGCCCCCATAGCCTCACCATCTTGCAGCCATCTATATATGGTTTGTACCGATACGTTCAGCAGATCGCATAAAATCTCAAGCGGCAATTGAACTAGCCCACTTCCCCCAACATCAAACCCCCTCAACAAGTACCACAGCCGCGCCCACGGGTATCGCCCCACATTCGAGTGAACCCGCACTGTTATGCGTTTCAAAACTATTTCAGACGCAGAGACGGTAACTAACAGCTGTACTTGTGGGGAAATTTCTGGCATGATGAGAGTAGAGTTTTGTGCTTGCCCAACTTTTTAGTTGGGCAAATGCTTTGTTTACAATTCGCTACGCCTACTCCAGAAGCTCCACCGCAACTTTGTCTTACTTGCTCAAAACTTGAAACCCTTACTATATAAGCTTTTCAAATTTACCCATGTAATTCTCTGGAATTGTACACGAGTACAATGTAAGATGCATATAGGATTTCTGGATGTCCAGAAACACTAAAAAGTCAGCCCGTGAGACGTAAGAGTTTCACTACTGTTTCGCATCTGAAATAGATGTAACTTGTTCAATAAAATGCCGTTTTGGGTCGTGCTTGTCAGGCTGTTGACCGGGACGGCATTTTATATTGCTAGTCCTATTAAACACCAACTCAGGTTAATTTCATAACTTGACACATTTTTACATCGCTTCTAACTGCCAATGACTAACCTCAGACAGCCACTCGCAATCCTCAACTTGAAATTGTGGGTGCTCTGGTGGTAAGTCAATTGAGTAAACCCAATCGATACCATCCCAATAAAGCCCAACTATCTTTGCTGGATGCAGTATCTCTCCACCAGTTCTCTGGATTTTGTGAAAGACGGTTTGACCAAGATGGTACTCTGGCTGGCGATCAAACTCGGTCTTGCTGATGGGCAGGTGCCAAAAATCATTACTTGAACAACACAGCGTCTCAGGGCTGTGAAACGATATCATCATATTGATGCTCCATGCGTTAGCGTGGACAGCCCCCTTGGAGACGGCGTGGAAACTGACTCTGAGGGGGTAATTCATTAGCTAGTGAGTACCAATCGTACAATCAGTACTAAAAGTACAATAGCACTGTTTATGAAAAAAGTACGAATTGTGCAAAATGTTATGATGAGTACGAAGTGTTGTAGATGCCGTAAATGAGCGGAAAAGGGCGAATAGCCGTTACGTTGGAAGCTGATGTCTACGAGTGGATTGTCGATACAGCAAAAAGGGACGGTAGAACACCAGCGAATTTAGCTGCTCACCTCCTCACACAAGCGGTTAGAGCAGAACAAAATGTGGATAGTAAATCAGAAACCACTACCAACAAGGAAGACGCAGCGTGACCCAGGACAGAGGAGACAGGCTAGACCGGATAGAAGCAGCTCTAGAAAACTTGCAGCAGCAGTTGGATAACCAAGTGGTTGTAAACGCAGAACTGAGACAATCAACCACCGAACTTAGGTCAACAGCAGAAGCCCTACTGCAAGTGGTGACAATTCACCAGCAGAACTTTGAGCGATTAACATCAGAACTCAACGCTGACCGTATCGAGTGGCGATCGCAAATCGAACGGATATGGGAGCACCTACAGCAACGCGGGAATGGTAGGGAATGACGTGGTGTATCGCAACTGTCCACTCAAGACTTTAAGTGAGCAATTGTACTTGTTGTTTAATTTGTCCAATCCGCAAATTCTCAAAACCGCAACCACAACTTTCCGCAACCAACTGCGGATACTGCGGAACTGCGGAAACCTTGAAACCCGTACCTTGACTCCTCAACTCCCAGCAATCCTAAAAGCATCAACGGTCACACGGCTACTGACGTAGAACGGTGGACGCTCGCGATCACAATTAACTGCCTTGTCTTACAGTATCCGATATACGTCTTACAAGACTCCCGTTATCGTCTTACAATATTTCTTATATGTCTTACTGGTTGATATGTGTCTTACTTATATGTCTTACAACTTTTCAACCATTGAATTAAACTAGTTTTACACCGTAAGACAGAAAGTAAGACATATGGATAAAACTATGCTCAACTTCCGTTGCCCTAATGATTTGCTAGAGGCAATTGACCATTTGGGACAGCAGCGATACCCAGCCGATAATAAAAATGGGTGTGACCGCTCTAAAACCTTAATGGACATTATCCAAGCTGGTATCCGAGCTTTAAGTGACGGTAGCGTTGATATTCCTACTACCCCCATCAGTAAGACAGACAGTAAGACGGTAGACATTACGGAAGTGCAAGCAATAGTAGATAGCCGTCTTACAGAAGCAATGAATGTCTTACAACAGCAGTTGGAGGCATTTGACAAACGCTTGGGAAAATTGAAAGCCCGGTAGAGGTTAGCTCAACTACCGGGCTTGAGAATAAAGTAGTCTTCCAAGAGGTTTCAATCTTAAGGCAAGAAAATGAGGAATTGAGGAAACAACTGAATTCCCAACGTATAGCTATCAATCTAGACGGTATAGACATAGAGGCTGTGCGCGATCGCGTACTTGCTACCCTCAAGCTAGGGAAACAAGCGCCAAAGTACAAAGCATCCAAGGTAGTACTGGATAAATTCATTGAGGATTTGGGCAAGGTTACCGCTACTTTAAGAGACCCCTCACCCCCAACCCCACAC
>JAWQFQ010000399.1:0-5087 GCA_035967975.1 Scytonema sp. PMC 1070.18 | reverse complement strand
CATCCCGACACTTCCACGGAGTGGTAAGTGTGGGGCTTCTACCGGATTCAGCTAAAATTTCCTCAGAAGCGGGATTAACTTCAATGACTTTACCTTTGGGGTCTGTTATGGAAATGCCAATAGGTAAAATATCAAACAGAGTTTTATACTTCTGCTGACTAGCGCGTAACTCCTGTTCCAAACGTCGGCGATCGCTGATTTCCTGACTTAACTCCGCTGTTCGTTCTGTGACTCTTTGCTCAAGTTCTTCACTTAAAGCACGATACCGAGCCTGACTCTGTCGCAACTCCTGTTCGGTTTGCTTGAGTCGCGTGATATCTGTTGCTGTACCCAGTATCTGTCGCACAGAACCATCAGCGTTTCTTCTCAATATGACTTCCCGACTGCAAAGCCAAATCCACTCTCCACTAGCATGACGCATTCGATACTCATGTACTACAACCTCTCCGTCTCTTCCTGTCGTCAATTGTTTTGCAATCTCAGCTACTGTGGCTGAATCTTCTGGATGAATTAAGGATGGTATAAGTTCCGTTCATTGCTTGAACGGTTTCAGGAGAATAACCCAAGATGTTAATTAATTTTCGATTTGCATAGATATTGCGTTGTTCGCACATATCATATACGTACAAAATTGCCGGGATCGATTCAGCAATCTGCTCAAATAATTGCTGCTGCTTTTGCAGTTCCTCAATCATTATGGCATCAAGGGCTCTTAGTTTTTCCAAGCTGGCGTGAAGGGTTGCAAAAGTTCGAGAGATTTGCTTATATTGATGCTCGTGTAGGGACAGTTTTCCTATCTGCTGCTGTAAAAGGTCAACATGATTCCTTACTAATTCTATATCTTCAGTTATTTTTGTAACGTTCATTTCGAGCCACACCCCGCACCCTATTCTTAGTTAATTTTTGTTAAGATTGGACTCAATACTAGCACTTTCGCCTAGCCTACCTATTCCTTTCTTGGAGACACCCAATGCTGCGACTCGAACATATCAGTAAAATTTATCCGACAGGCGAAGTCCTCAAAGATATTAACTGGGAAGTTAAATCTGGCGATCGCATTGGTTTAGTTGGTGTTAATGGTGCCGGCAAATCAACCCAGTTGAAAATTATTAATGGAGAAATTGAACCCACAGCGGGTGAAGTCATCCGTCCAGCCAGTTTGCATATTGCCTATCTTAATCAGGAGTTTGAAGTCGATCCCAGTCGTACAGTCAGAGAAGAATTTTGGACAGTTTTTAAAGAAGCCAATGAAGTACAGCAGTCTCTGGCGCAAGTGCAGCGAGATATGGAAAGCGCCAACCCAGAAGAACTAAATCGTTTGATTAACAAATTAGACAAACTGCAACGGAAATTTGAAGCCTTAGATGGTTATATTTTAGACGCACGCATTGGTAAAATTTTACCAGAAATGGGATTTCAGTTAGAAGATGGGGATCGCCTTGTCAGTGCTTTTAGTGGCGGTTGGCAAATGCGGATGGGTTTGGGTAAAATCCTCCTGCAAGAACCAGATTTGTTACTCTTAGACGAGCCTACCAACCATTTAGACTTAGAAACCATTGAGTGGCTGGAAAATTACCTCAAAGGGTTGACAACTCCAATGGTGATTGTCTCCCATGACCGGGAATTTCTTGACCGCCTCTGCACTCAGATTGTGGAAACCGAACGAGGCGTTTCCACCACCTACCTCGGTAACTACTCAGCATACTTAGTCGTAAAAGCAGAAAATCAAAGCGCCCAACTCAGCGCCTATGAACGACAGCAGAAAGAACTGGACAAGCAACAGGCGTTTGTTGATAGGTTCCGCGCTAGTGCTACCCGCAGTACTCAGGCGAAAAGCCGAGAAAAGCAACTGGAAAAAGTCGAACGCATTGAAGCACCTACAGCTAGTGTACGAACCCTGCATTTTCGATTTCCCCCCGCGCCTCGCAGTGGACGAGAGGTTGTAAAAATCAAAGATTTAACTCATATATATGATGATAAAATCTTATTCTTGGGTGCAAATCTGCTGATTGAAAAGGGCGATCGCATTGCTTTTATCGGTCCTAATGGAGCGGGTAAGTCAACTTTGTTACGCTTGATTATGGGGATCGAAGAACCTACGGAAGGGTCTGTTAAATTAGGCGAACACAATGTTATTCCTGGTTACTTCGAGCAGAACCAAGCAGAAGCTCTGGACTTGAAAAAAACAGTCATGGAAACCATTCATGATGAAGTACCAGACTGGAAAAATGAAGAGGTTCGCACCCTTTTAGGACGATTTTTGTTCAGTGGCGACACAGTTTTTAAAGCAGTGGAGGCGTTGAGTGGTGGTGAAAAAGCTCGTTTGGCATTGGCAAAAATGCTTTTACGCCCAGCGAATCTATTGATACTGGATGAGCCGACTAACCACTTAGATATTCCGGCGAAAGAAATGCTGGAAGAAGCTATCCAGAATTATGACGGTGCAGTGATAGTCGTTTCTCACGACCGTTACTTTATATCCCAAGTCGCCAACAAAATCGTGGAAATCCGCGATGGCGATTTTCGGACTTATCTTGGGGACTATCATTATTATCAGGAAAAATTAGCAGAAGAAAAAGAACAAGCAAGGCTAGAAGCGATCGCAGCGGAAAAAGCTGCAAAGAAAGCAGCGAAAGCAGCGAAAGCATCTGGGAAAAAGAAGTGATATGATGCTAATGGTTAATGGCTAATGGCTAATGGTTAATGGCTAAAAAGCTTTTCTACTATTAGCTATTATTATTCTTCAGGAAAATTTTACATTTCACTTAGGACTGCTATATCAACTATCAACTAACCACTAACCACTAACCACTCACACATCGAATAGGCAGAAATGCACTTGCAGTTATGGTGAGCAGTGGTATTATTCGGGTATTACAAAAAGTAAAGGGCAGTTGTATTATGACCAAAGCACCTGTTGCTCCCGTGGTGCTAGTCATTTTAGACGGATGGGGCTACTGCGAGGAGACTCATGGAAACGCTATTGCTGTTGCTAAAACTCCGGTAATGGATAGCTTGTGGGCGGCTTACCCCCACACCCTCATCCGAACCTCAGGGAAAGCGGTGGGGCTACCAGAAGGTCAAATGGGTAATTCCGAAGTTGGTCATTTGAACATAGGCGCTGGTAGAGTTGTTCCCCAAGAGTTAGTCCGCATCTCGGATGCTGTAGAAGATGGTTCCATCCTTAGGAATCCCGCACTTGTCAAAATCTGTCAAGAAGTGTGTAGTCGAAATGGGAAGCTGCATTTAATAGGACTTTGTTCTGAAGGCGGCGTACATTCCCATGTCAGTCATCTATTTGGGTTAATTGATTTAGCTAAAGTTCAAGGAATATCAAAAGTTTGCATTCACGCCATTACCGATGGTCGTGACACCACCCCCAAAGAGGGTGTGAAAGCACTCGCGCAAATACAAGAATATATCGACCGTGTAGGAGTAGGTCGCATAGTGACTATCAGTGGTCGCTATTATGCAATGGATCGCGATCGCCGTTGGGATCGGGTCAAACGCGCCTATGAAATCATGACACAAGATGGAGTAGGAAACGGTCGCAAGGTAACAGAAGTCCTAGAATCGTCCTATGCAGAAGGTGTCACAGACGAATTCGTTGTACCAGTAAGAATAGCACCGGGAGCGGTAGAGCCGGGAGACGGAGTCATTTTCTTTAACTTCCGTCCAGACCGCGCCAGACAAATCACTCAGGCTTTTGTCAATCCAGAATTTGACGGTTTTGAAAGACAGCAAATCAAACCCCTGTCTTTTGTCACCTTTACGCAGTATGAGCCAGAACTACCAGTTGGGGTTGCTTTTGAACCTCAAAACCTGAGTAAAATTCTGGGCGAAGTGATTTCCAGTCACGGCTTGAATCAGTTTCGCACTGCGGAAACAGAAAAATACGCCCATGTCACCTACTTCTTTAATGGTGGTTTGGAAGAACCCTTTGCAGGAGAAGACCGCGAACTGATCAGCAGTCCAATGGTGGCGACCTACGATACAGCACCAGCGATGTCTGCTGAAGCCGTCACCGAGGTGGCGAAAGCAGCTGTGGAAAAGTGCATTTACTCTCTGATTGTAATCAACTATGCTAACCCAGACATGGTAGGACACACAGGGAACATTGAAGCTACCGTTCACGCCTTAGAGACAGTTGACAATTGTTTGGGTCGCCTCTTAGAAAGCATTATCAAAGTTGGTGGAACCACAATTATTACCGCTGACCACGGTAATGCTGAGTATATGCTAGATAAAGATGGCAACCCTTGGACAGCACATACCACCAACCCAGTTCCTCTCATTCTTGTGGAAGGGGAAAAAGCTAAAATCCCCGGACACGGTACAAACGTCATCTTGCGAAACGACGGTAAGCTAGCGGATATTGCACCCACAATTCTGGAGATTTTACAGTTACCCCAGCCACCAGAAATGACAGGAACATCTCTGGTAGAACCAGCCCGGTATGATATGCGACGTTCTCGCGCCCCAGTCAAAATTGGGCTATAAATCAGAATTATGAATTATGAATTATGAATGATGAATGATGAATTGAGGGGGCTGTTGTCTTCCGGTTCATAATTTCTCATCAAATCAATGATGGTGGCTCTTTTTTCATAATTCATAATTTATAATTCATAATTATTGGATACGTTGTTGATTATGACTATTACTAGCGTTGTGCAAGGCATTTGGGCATTTTCTGCAATTGGTTTGATTGTCCTAGTTTTACTGCATAGTCCCAAAGGGGATGGAATCGCAGCAATTGGCGGTCAAGCTCAGTTGTTTAGCAGCACCAAGAGTGCAGAAAACACATTGAACCGAGTGACCTGGGCGCTGACGGTTATGTTTCTGGGTTTAACTGTCGTTTTAAGCGCCGGTTGGCTTCCTGGTTAAGAATGAGGGATGGGGAAATGGGTCATAAATTAGCCCAACACTCAACCCTTCATGATATTTTTAGAAAAATTATTAGAAAAACTCTCGTTTGGCAACGCTGCGTATTTGTCATTTTACTGGCGATCGCCACAGCGTTGCTGATTATTTTAGCTAACCCCCTATCTAAGGCTGTTAATCCTACCCCCCCTCCTCTTCAACCC
>JAWQFQ010000398.1:4066-5088 GCA_035967975.1 Scytonema sp. PMC 1070.18 | reverse complement strand
GGGGGATGTGAAATGTGCATGCTACTGACGAGAAGACTTTTAAAACATCCTCTTATATGAAAATTACAAATTATTAATTTATTTGTACCTAGTATGTCAACTGTTCGTAGAGGATAGCAACTATCTGAAGACTAATTCCAGTCTATTTTTGTAACACAGGAATGTGTTGACAAATACTTAATATAGGAATCCGATTTGATTTGGTAAAATAACTTGTGTAGGTAGGCAACAGGCAACAGGCAAAAGGATACCAGAAGATTCAGGTGTACCTAATATTGTTCAAAAATTCCGTACCACTCGCAAGACCTGATTTCCTATTCCCTATTGCCTGCCTACACGACTCAGTTCAGAAATCAAAAAAGTTTTTTATAGTTAAAGAAAATTTAGATTTATATTGAGGGCATCAATTGAACGTGCTTCATGAGCTGAGCAGCTATTGCGATTAACTCATCAATATCAAAAGGTTTGGGTAAGTGGTAGCAAAAGCCAGCAGACAAAGCTCGGACGCGATCGTCCTCTCGCGCACATACTGTGAGAGCAATTGCTGGAATGCGAACTCGTCGCACAATTTCAAACTTTCTCACCTTGCTTATCAATGAATATCCATCTTCATCAGGTAAGAGAATTTCGCTAATGAGGAGGTCTGGTTTTATTTTAGGCAAGATTTCTAAAGCTTCAAAAGCAGATGTCGTACAGATCGTCTCGACATCATACTCTTCAAACATCATTCTTAACAAATCTCTAGAATCACGGTTGCTATCAACAACTAGTACTTGCAGATTTTTAAGCTGTAAAGTTTGATTAAACATCGCTCTATAGCAATCCTAGATGAAATATAAAATTATTGTGAAGACTGCTAATGGCTAATTGCTAATCGCTAATTGTAAAAAAAGTTATTATTTGAAGACTGCTAATGGCTAATTGCTAATCGCTAATTGTAAAAAAAGTTATTATTTGAAGACTGCTAATGGCTAATTGCTAATCGCTAATTGTAAAAAAAGCCATTAGCCATTAACCATTAA
>JAWQFQ010000398.1:0-3966 GCA_035967975.1 Scytonema sp. PMC 1070.18 | reverse complement strand
CCATTAGCCATTAACCATTAGCCATTAACCATTAACCATTAGCCATTAACCATTAGCCATTAACCATTAACCATTAGCCATTAACCATTAACCATTAGCCATTAGCCATTAACCATTAACCATTGACATCCTTATGGCTTACTACTTAAGATAACTCAGGATAGCAAAGAAACACAGTACGGTTTCGTACCTAAGGGAACAAATTATTAATGTTTCTCGTCTTCGCTGCGAGCAGCTTTGGAGAACGGTAAGGGAATAGGGGATAGGGTATAAAGTAGAGGAGAGATTCTAAGTTCTTCGTTATCCCCCACATTCCAAACTCGACATCCTACACGTACTCCCAAGTGATAATTTTTACGGACAAGTTTGATGGATTTTGACCTTGAGCACCTTTGAGTCATGCGTTTGTAGACCAGAAGCGATATCTCAGGCAAAATATCTGAATCATCAGCGTATGCTGAGTTTTGAGTCAAAATTGTTAGAATGTACTTTGTTCCAATCTTTTGATTGTCAACCATTGCTGCTTCTCCGCGTGCATAAGAAGCCCAGCCAGCCTTAGAATAAAATTTAACTTGAGTGTGAGGTAAAGATTCCCCTAAAAAAGTGCTTACAGGATTGAAACCATCTCTATATGAAGGCTCGTTTTGCCAAAATTCGGGATTCAAATCCCTTTTTAGCCAATCGCACATCTTTTCGCTAACTTTAGCAGAAACCGCTTGCTTTGTGTAACAAATTTCGTATAATAATCTAGCTGCTTGCTTAGTGGTTATTTTATTCCAGTTTCTGACAGGGTTATCTTCCAAAAACTGTGCTTCGCTCCCATCTGGTTCTGGGAGATTTAGGTAGTACACTGGAAATGTCTTTTGAGCAATATTAATCCCCTTATATCCTGCTTTTTCAAAAAACCTGTTGACATATTGACGTTGAGTTTTCCAAATGTTAAATTCTTGGCTACTCAGGACTGGTTCAGAATGTGTACCTGTAATCTGGTCGAGAATATAACTAGCCGCCTCATTATCAGACTCCTGTATCATCTTAGCTATATAAGGAGCAAAATCTTTTTCATCAGTCCAAATACCGCTCTTGATTTGACTGTATAAAATGACCATCCAAAACATTTTTACGACGCTAGCAGGATAACGTGGTATATCTTGCTGGTAGCCAGCTGTCTCGCCAGTGTTTGCATCTATTAAGGTAATTGATAAATGTTCCTTAGGCAAATTGTGAACAGTGGTCAGTTGAACAATATCATTAACAATTGTTTGTAAGTCTTGACTTTGACGAAAACTTGGAGGCTTTTTGAGATTGTAAGTAATTTCTAAATTATCTTTTCCTCGTTGACGAGAAGGATTGGGAAGGGATTTAGCTATAGCCCAATCGGGACGTGGTGGTGAAGTTTGAGAATTGAGAGGTTTTGGAACGGATGATGCAATAGGAGTCTGGACAGGAACTACAGGTGGTGGAACCGTAGATACAGTTAATGGTAGATGAACGGATAACTCCGCCGTTTCTTGTTTTGGAGGTTTATTAACTAAATTGGCTAGCAGTATACTAAGAAATGTAAATACTGCTATGAAAACATTGACCTTGATAACCAAGTATAAAATTTGTTTGAGGAAAAGGTAGTATATGCGCCAATTCCGCATTTTTTTACTTCTAACTCCTCATAAATGAGTTTTTAAAAAGAAAATGTCAACCGAATTTTACCAAAAAATTAACCTCATTCCCCAATACAGTTGGTGTTAAGCAACATTAAGAAACCCGGTTTCTCAAAGAAACCGGGTTTCTGCTCCCTACGTAACTCTTAGGTAAATAAATTATCATCTTGTGGTACGGGCGTCCCCCGCCCGTCCTTTAAATCTGTAATCGGCGAGGACGCCCGCTCCCGGTCCTGACGACTTTTTATCAATAAGTACATTTACTCAAATTCTTTTGTCTCTCTCCCAACACTTCCGAAGAATTACGATTGAAAAAGGTCTCTAATTGGGAGAAGGTTAAAGCATCAACAGATGAATAAAAAAATTGTCTGTTGCACCTCGTGTATAACCTCAAGGAGGTTATTATGTTTAACCGCGAATCTAAAGACAATAACTTCGTTAAAATCGTTTATGCTCAAATTACAAAGAACGGTAAAACTGAGCTAGTTCCTCTTAAATTATACGCTAACGGCACTCTTCAACCGAATACATAAAACCCCAGCTTTTGGCTGAGGCTTGCTTTGAGGAAATATCAAAATTTCTATACATCATCTTGAGAGCCAGCTTCAGTCAAATTCAAAGACTTTTCAAACTCCATGCGTTGCTCTGCATTCCTCAAAAAGTAGCCGTTGATCATTGCTGATGCTATGATTTTTCCCAAGTTCTCCCGGTTAGTCGTAATCATCACATTAAACTCTTCAGAAGGTAAATTACCCAACATTGTCGTAATGGTACGTTCAATAACTTGCAGGACTTCTGGTGAAGCAGGTTGAGAAAGTTGGGCGACCGTTTCTGGGTTTAGGGATTGGATGTATTGCAAGAAGTTACTTCTGGTTTCAGTTCCTGAAAATTCTGGATACTGCTGGGAAATGTTGCTCATGATTGTTATGTGTCGGTTCTATATTTGTTATATAAATAATGTATCAAGTTATCTATCGTAGCAGAGTCCGTAGAACCGAACCGAAATTGGAACGGTTTTTGCCCTACTCACGCAAAGGTGCTTCCTCCGTGGTCGCGCATACACATGGCTTCCGCACTTTCCTAGGCTTTTAGGTGAAAACAGAGAAACCCGGTTTCGCAGAAGTTACCGGGTTTCTGGTTATTTTCGCCTAATCTAGCAGATGCGCCGCATATACCCGTTACTATCATGATTCAGTGATTTAGATCACACTATAGATGCGATCGCAGACACTAAATGCTAGTATTCACAGCACTGTTTGTAGCGTCGATCTATTGCATTATATTAGTGGGATGAATAAAGCCCACCCAAAGAAAGAGTCATTAATAATGCATCTACCTAAGCAGTAGGATTAACTAAAAAAAATATTAAGTTATTAGTATTATTTAGAACAAAGAGGGTGAAGATTATGATTAAAGTTCTGCCAATTCAACAAAAATCTAATTCTTATAGCTTTGTTAAGTGGAGCTCGGTAGCGGTGGCGCTGTTGCTATCAATGGGGACTTTGACTCGGGTCAATGCTCAAGCAGTTCCAGAAGCAGAAGTGATATCAATTCCACCTCAGGAAGCGTTCTTTATAGAAGATAAGACACAAAACGCTCCTAGTAGTGATAACTCTGATATGGAGGATGAGAAGACTGTTGATGAAAGCGATCGCAAACAAGTTGTGTCCACAAGATTGGAACGTGGACGCAATCTAGCCGATGTGAATAACTCTACAAAATCGACAACACCCTATTCTCTGAATTCTCTAAACAACCTGTAAGTTTAGCACAACGCTTCTAGATCGATTAGTCGTCCACCACCTTGTGATTGAGTGATTGAAACTCACATGGAGGTAGTGATAGAACAATATCCTCAGCTTCATAAGCTACTTGAATAAGCCATCGTCCGCTGAGTTGACCGCCACCAAGGATTTCTTGACCACATATCACTCCCACTTTTCCTGCTACGTACGCTGGATTTAGAATCAAAACTTTTTGTGTGATTAACAGCTGTTGCAATTTCCGCATTGTCTACATAAATCCAATGGACTTAAATATTAATTCGAGTCAAACAGTTTTCTAGTTTCAATATTGATTCAGAACGGGCGCTCGCACCCCATACAAAAGGTATAAATTGAAAGTTGTCAAGATGTATACATACCCTTGATGTTGCCATTAAAATGGGCTCGTTAAGAAATACAATATACTTTGCACGGGAACAAACTGAGCTTTCGATTCAGCTAAAACTTATAAGCTACAAGTTTTTGGCTCTTAGAGGATGTTTTAAAAGTCTTCTTGTTAGTAGCAAAACTCTTCTCATCCCCCT
>JAWQFQ010000397.1:0-5098 GCA_035967975.1 Scytonema sp. PMC 1070.18 | reverse complement strand
CTAATTAAACGTTGTAGACGTTATAAACGACATAACTAGGCAAACTTAAGGATTTAAGCCCTTAAGGCGAGGAGAACCGCGCTTCGCATCGTTTTTTTGAATATGAGGGACCGCGAGGGTCTGCACAGTATCACGCCTGCAATGAATGCACGCTTGTGTTTGCCTTCCGCTTGCTGTGCAAAGGAGAGTTGCTCCTTGCCTGTTTGATACCGAGCGAATACCATTTGTGGCGATTAAAACCGCCGCAGATGTTAATCCGACCAGCTACCTTTTTCCAAGCGTCCGACTTCAACTTGTCCTCTGGCTTTTTGAAGTAAGAATCAAGGTGTCCAGGTAATCTTTCTGTCCGATTCTGGGCACGCCGCGCAATTACCAAAGCTGCAGCGCACCCAGAGTTCAGACTATAGGCTGCCATATACTTGGTGACACCAATCACGCTTGTATAGGCAGCGTCAACTTTGATTAATTCCACCCCAGATTTGGCGCAACGAGACTCAATCATCTGGGTGAATTTGCTATAAGCCATATTTGAAAGCATCCGCGCATATTTTACGCCTTTCTCTTTCAACGATGCTTTCTTTTTGGTGAAATCTAAATCTTCAACGACAACAGGGACGTTGTGTTTTGATGCAATTCTGACGATTTCAGCTACCGCCTTCCCAATAATGTCTTCTGTTTGGTTAGAACGCTTATCTTGAACGTTAATCTTGATAGTCCCGTGGCGTTTTAAGTTGCCGTGACGGTCAATCAAAGTCCAATCAATACTATCAGGATTGAAGTCGATACCCAATGCGCCATTTTCTAGCGATGTTTGGATGACTGGGTCAATAGTTTCAATCGTCGCATTGACATAAAGCCTGCCATCTCTATTGACCATCTCGTAGGTAACTGGCAGCTTGGTGCCATTCCTAGAAGTCTCTTTCTTTTCACCCTTGGAACCTTTACGAGTAGATGTGTAACGAACTGGCTCAATAGCAGCCTCTAACCACTCTTGACCATAGGGAAACTCGATATCAAATAGAGTGACCGATTCACCGTACTTCGCTCTTAAACTGGGAGTACAAGTGATTGTTAAGGTACGAAGCAATGGGTTGTACCTAACGAGTTGGTTGCCGCCTTGATAGTTCTTTGCGCCTATGAAGAATGAATTAGCTGACCGCTCGCTGCGCCACTCTTCCAACCATTCAGAATGATTTTTGTATCCGTTCTCTTCTAGTCTGTACTGCTTCTCAAATAGCTTGGAAGAACCAAATGTTACCTTGAAACGTCCCGTCTCTTTTGATTCCTTTAATCGGTCGATTTTAGCTTCAAGCTTGTTAATCTTCTGCCGTTTGAAATGAATCTTCTTTCTTAACTTCTTGGCAGTCGATTCTTGCCCAGACTTAGCGGCTTTGTCAAGCTTGAATTCCAGCTTCTTGATTGTTCTACGAATTTCCTTGATTCGGTCGTAGTTGTCATCAATGTAAAGGTCTACTAACTCAGACTGGGAACTGTAGACAGCCTTCGCTTTGTTGTAAGCGTTCTTGGCTTCTGTATTGGACAAGCCAAAACGGCTTTCCAACTCCTTGCAGACAAGCTTCTCTATTTCGGATTCTTTGGTCTTCGTCTTGCCAATTCGATTCCTCAAAGCAAAGGCGGTGCGGGTCGCTTGCCCAAAGATAACGCCATATTCTTCCAGGTAATCTAACGCTGTTTGGTTCTGATTGTTATAGATCGCTGTCGTCTGAATCGTTACTATGGACAAGCTAACTCACCTCCTTTTTCTAATACTTTCTATGCCTAATTATACACATATGCTTTTGCAATTTCCGAAAATTTCTTGAACTTTTTTTGAAAACCGCACATGAGTGCGAAATGTCCGGATTTCCTTAAGATTGCTCAAGTTTTACCGGGACAGTACGCAAGCGATCGCACTAGGGAATTTGCAATACTGGGCAGTTGGATTAGATGGCTTGTACCAGCATAAAGGCTCTGTCTGGGAAAAAGTCCTTTCTAACCAAGACTTATCCGTCAGGGGGTGGGTACAAGCTGTTTCCCAAGCAGTCAGAGACCGTGTTTGGCTTGGTACTTCAGCCGGATTGTTGTCATATCAACCTGATACAAAGCAATTGTCTACAGTCAGTGGTCATTTAAGCAATGCAGATATCCGCTCTGTATTAGCAATTGTTGTGGATGAGTCGGAACTGCTCTTGGTAGGAACCAGTCAAGGATTATATATGGGAGATTCCGCCAATTGGGAGTCTGTACCAGACCTGGAAAATCGAACTATTACAACCCTAGCATTGGATAGTCATGGAAATGTTTTGTGGGTAGGAACAGATAGGGGGCTATTTCGTTTGTTTGTTCAAGATAAGAGTAGAAAAATAGATCAATTTGATGTTCATAATAGTGGTTTGGCTGCGAATCGAGTCATAGCGCTTGCTGTTAATACTGATGAAAGTGGAGAGACAAAATTATGGGTGGGTACGCCTTGTGGTTTAAGTTGCTACACCTGACTTAAGTTAAAAAACCGCAGATAAACGCAGATGAACGCGGATAAATCTATTGCAAAAACTTTGCTGACTTGCATCTCCGTATAAATTAGATTTACGTACATTTATGGTTTAAACTGAAATGGCGAAAAGCTAAGCTTGAGGGAACTTCCTCGTTGTAGCTCAATTAGGCAGAATTTTATATGAACTTAAAAAATGTAAGCATCATTAGAAACACATCAACACTGAAATTCTTAGTTGGCTTGATAGCTCTAAACACGGTTCCAATACTAGCAATGTTGATAAATTATACTACGGTTAGTGCCAATTCATCTCTAAGCTCCAACAAGATACAGCAACTCCCAAACCTCATTGCTCAACAACAAATTTGTCGTGTAGTCAATATTAAGACAGGTCAACTAGCTTTGCGTTTCACACCTAACGGTAAATCCCGCGCTGGATTGAATAACAGAAACACTGTTGCATTTTTGCAAAGAGGTGGTACGCCTTGGGCTTATGTACGTGTGATTAGCGGTCCCAATAGCCAAGTCAATGGCTTGGAAGGCTGGGTAAATGCTCAATACTTATCTTGTGCTCAAGATACTGAAGTGGTTTCAACTCGACAAGTATTTTGTGATGTAGTCAATATTAAAACTGGTCAACTAGCTTTGCGTTTCACACCTAACGGTAAATCCCGCGCTGGATTGAATAATGGAAATGTTATCAAATGGCTAAGACAAGGTTCTGGACCTTGGGTTTACGTCCGTGTTTTAGAGGGTCCCAACTCTGGTGTTAACGGCTTGGAAGGCTGGGTGAACTCCAATTACTTATCTTGCTATGATGATGCTTAGGAATCGTGTACTGATAGCAATTGTAACTCGTTATGAATGTAAGAAACACAATTTTCCCTTACTCCCCACGTTGTTAGGGCGAACAACCGTTCGCCCCTACATCCTATATATTCAGACAAATATATCAAAAAGCTGACTGTTAATAGCTGAATGCTTGCACATCTATGCACGCACAACTGTGACAGAACGTCCATTTTTTGTGGTTGTAATTTGCGTTGTTAAACGTTCTTCGATTGGTGGTGCTTTAGAACGTTGGTCAAAAATAATTAGCCAACCAAAATCTACTCCTAAGCGTGCTAAGTAAGAATCTAATTGTTCTAAACCGTCTTCTTGAGGGTCTCCTTTCTTATTATGCCAAGCTTTCCAAACAGGAGGGTGCAAGTCTTTAGGAGTTTTTGATAAGCTAATTAGAGGATGTTTGAAAAGTCTTTT
This sequence comes from Scytonema sp. PMC 1070.18, assembly GCA_035967975.1. GTDB lineage: Bacteria > Cyanobacteriota > Cyanobacteriia > Cyanobacteriales > Nostocaceae > Scytonema. The sequence goes on along the minus strand of JAWQFQ010000397.1, from coordinate 1,344 downwards.
CATCAGTAGCAATCATATTCAAGATCCCCCTAAATCCCCCTTAAAAAGGGGGACTTTAAGAGTATTTCTCCCCTTAAAAAGGGGGGCTAGGGGGGATCTTTTCAAACATCCTCTTAAACACCCCTGTAGCTCATAAAAGCTGACGCCTGATAGCTGATGGCTGAACGCTTACAAAGTTTTTACCTTTAGCGCATGAATTTATGGAAAGAATCGAAGTTGAAAAAAGAGCAATTTTAATTGGATTAGCTGGTAGTCATGGTTATGGATTAAATAGACCAGATTCAGATTACGACTATCGCGGAGTTTTTATTGCACCCAAAAGGTATTATTTAGGATTTGACCAGATTGAACAAAAAGATAGTGGTTGGGATGAACCAGGAATGTTTCCATTTCTGGATGGAAATAAAGATACGGTTATATATGAATTACGGAAAATTATTCAGTTATTAGCAGGAGCAAACCCCAATATTTTAGAATTGCTTTGGTTGGCTAAATATCCTGTTTTAACTTCTGTTGGACAGTATTTAATTAATCATAGAAATCTCTTTTTAAGTAAAAAGGTAAAACATACTTACTCTGGCTATGCTTTTGCTCAAATAAAAAAAATGGAAACCCATCGGAAATGGTTACTCAATCCACCTCAAAAGAAACCACTACCATCCGATTATGGTATAGAAGATGAAGAACCTCTTAATAAAGAAGAGCTAAATGCTTTTCTAGAGTATCTCTATAACTTAATTAGAGGAAAAATAGAGTTTTTAGAAGAAGCAGAACAATTATATAAACTGCTTACGGCGGATATCGATTTTAAGGGAGTGCTAAAACAATACCCTTTACCAGAAGACACGTTAGAATACACACAAAATTTGACTAATAGCCGCAAGGATTTTATTCGCTTGCTAAAAAAGAGCCAAACTTATCAAGTCGCTTTACGAGAATGGAAGGCTTACTTATCATGGCAAGAAAATAGAAATCCAGCTAGAGCAGAAATGGAGAGAAAATCGGGTTACGACCTAAAGCATGGGATGCACTGTATTAGATTACTACGTAGCGGATTAGAGATTTTAAGCAAAGGCGAAATTATTGTAGACCGCAGAGTAGCTGGTGATGCAGAAGACTTAAAAGCTATCTTGAGAGGTGATTATTCTTATGAACAGGTCATGAAAATAGCAGAGGATTTAGTTGCTGAAATGGATAAGGTTTACGAAGAATCTTCTCTTCCTCACAGACCGGATTTAGAGCAAATTAATGAATTGTGTATGGAGCTTGTGGAAATGCGTGGATGGAGTTAGTTGATAGTTGATAGTTGATAGTTGATAGTTGATAGTTGATAGTTGATAGTTG
>JAWQFQ010000396.1:0-5133 GCA_035967975.1 Scytonema sp. PMC 1070.18 | reverse complement strand
ACTCCCGCAAATTTTTCAAATCGAGTTCAAAATCTTCTATTTCATAAGAATACAGAGGAATTTTGCGTTCACCAAGCAACTGCTGAAACTGTATTTTATCCATTTCTGCCAACTTGCTCGCATATCCAAGGGGAAGTTTTCCCGATGCAAACAGTAATAAAGCAACTTCCTGTTTAAATTCGGCTTCTGTCATTCCACTAGCACGCAAAGTATCATCTGATATGACGACGCTCATTTTTCCCTCTTGCTAAAAATTTTAGTAGATTAAATAACGCGAGCATTATCGAGACGCGAGATTCACTCTTTGTAGGAGTTTGCTCGGCACGATTATCTCAATAATAACCCCGATATTAGCGCAGAAGATAAAGGAAGCTTAACTTATGAAACTCAAAGCTAAATTCTTCGGTGCAGTAGCTGTTATTTCTTGGCAAGTGCCTAAACTTTCAGTTTTTTGCGTACTCAAATACTTACGTAGTTGAGTTTTTGCGTACTTAAAAAGTTAAAAATTTTAATATTCAAAAACCATGATACCGAAATTGTCAAATGACCCTGGATGAAACAACAAGACTTGCAAATAAAACCGAACTACTGCAACGATGGTTTGGGCTTATGTGTTTTGTTCTTGGGCATGACGTACTTAGGGTGCGGTTAAAGGCAGTTTTTGGTCAGCAACGCACCCTAATAACTGGGTCTGGATTTTTTATTAGGGTGCGCTATTGAACTACCGTGACTAATCCCTGCGGGATATGGACACGGATTCTGAAGGGTCTTAGCTAGTTGACCAAGCCTCAGCATCCCAATCAAAGCTATCGGTGCGGAATGTGGGATTATAGGCAAGTGGAATTGTTTTTTCAAAACCTAAAAAATGGGTTGATAAAATTGATGCTTTGCCTTTCTATATCCTCATTACAATATGTAGTATCTAGCCTAATTAAAAGGTTTTATTGTCATCAACTACAACTATTAAACATCCTCGTTACTTTGAAATAAAATTCAAATCTGGAGAGAATAGAGACAATATTCTGCTCATCAAAACCTCTATATTGATTTAGGGATGGAAAAACAACAGGAAGATGACCTATTGGAGCATCTAAACTAAAGTTTAGTTTATGGTAAGATTTCCAAAAAATAGTATGAAATTCTGTAGTAGGAACAGTTTTTACATATTCTGAACTCATTTCATAGGCTTGCTTAGAGAGTTTAAACATAATGTTTGCTGTTTCATTATCAGCTTCTTCCCATTTGCCCTGTGCAAGTAAATTGCTTAATTTTTTATATATGCCTAAATATTTTACACCAGTGGCGATGACTGTAACTCTTACATTATTTTGGAGTCTGTTATCAATTGTTGCACCAACAACAATATGAGCTTTTTGATTAACAAATTTATTGATTGTTTCTATAGCTGCATTCACTTCTTGTAGAGTGAGATTGCTGCTACCACTAATATGAATAGTAAATCCTTGAGCTTCTTCAAGAGAGCATTCTAAGAATGGTGAAGAAATCGCTGCCTTTGCAGCTTTCTTGGCTCTGGATTCTCCAGAACTAATACCAACCCCTATCAATGCTGCGCCCTTATCTCTCATTAGAGCACACACATCAACAAAATCAGGCTTCATCAATCCGGGACTAGTAACCAGATCGGAAATAGATTGCACTGCTTGACGCAACAGATCGTATATAATGTCACCGTAATCGTATAAAAAACGGTCATAATAGTCTTCTAGCATAGAATCTTGTTCAGTGGTAATTTCACCACGCCTGTAGCTGGGAACAATAATCAATGTATCCACACGGCTTTTGAGTGGTTCTATTTGACTATTGAAAAATGAACGATTGACTACACCAATAGTAAGAACGCCCATTTCTTTGGCTACTTCTGCAATAACTGAAGCTGCTCCGAAAGCAGTATCATTTCCAATACTGGCAACAATAAATACTAAATCAGTTTCTTCTAAAACTCTGGCAATCTCATCACGAGATTCATTAGCTAGCATTTCACCCCAAGCTATATCACTTAAATTGAAAGGGCGGCTTAATCCAGAACCTATTTGTAAAGAATTAGGAGCAGCAGCACGTCGAGAAAGCATTGCTATATCTGGGTCAATTGCCCAGAATTCCACGTCAGATATATGCGCTTTAATCATGTAGTTAACAGCATGAATTCCACCCCAGCCAATTCCAATAACTTTGATATCTCTAGTTTTAGAGAATTGTCTTGTTCCATAGATAAACTGTCCTAAAGCATTTGCTTGCCGAGAGGGCATAGCTAAATGAGCATTGATTTTAGCTTCTTTGAGTAAACGTTGGATATCTTCCCAAAAGAACTCTCCTCCACCACCAGTGATAATCACATTTGTTCCATTGAAAATTCCTTGACGTTAGCACAGATGAACACAACATTGTTTGGCTCGCAGTTAATACAAGTTTTTGTGGAAGTTCTGCCTAGGTCAACACTGAGAACGTTTCTCCCAGTAACGCTGTTAAGTTGTGTAGAATTGGTTGCTTTAGAGGTGGCGAGCGCTTTTACAAGACGAGTGTAGTAGTCATCTGGAACAATAATTAAATCCTCTTTTAATTGTTCGAGAACTTGGTTAGTTTGTTCCACTGCTGCTTGAAATTGGTTGATAGCATCTGCTGTAGGTTCTCTATCAATCTCCCACATTAAGGCAATGAGATTTTGCTGCAATCGCACTGCCAAACGCAAACAATCTTTTTCAACTTCATCTAATGCGTGTTGGCGAGTTAAATCATGAATTTGCTTTTTGCTTTCATCAGCGAATTCATAATATTTCTTCTCTAAATTTCCGTATTTGTCCGTTAATTCATTAGCAACTTGTCTGTGATGTTTGGCTGCTTGTCTGTCCTTCTCTCCAGCCGCATGAGCAGTAAAAGCTCCTGCCACAGCACCAACAGCCACACCTAAAGCACCAAATATAAGAGGAATTATAAAAATCATAGATTTTTTGACTCATTATCTAAGAATGAGGGGGGAGATAAGGAAGTTGAGAATTAGGCAGTAACTGGCTATCTACTGAGGTAAGCCCTAGAGATTGAGCAATAGCAACTGATTCTCGTAACCGTTCCAAAGCTCCTTCTATACCCGGTGCTATTGGGCGATTTTTAATTTCTTGATTAATAGCTGACGCTTCTGCCAAAAACTCTAAATTTTTCTTGTGTTCGTAAATCAGTTCATTTTCAATGGCTTGCAATCTTTCTAATTCTTGTTGAGTTAAAGATTCGTAATAAATTCTTACAGCTTGTTTGTGGTCATCAAGAATTTGGAAAAACTCTTTAACCATAATCGCAGTACCCGCAACAACTAAAACTGGAGCTGCTACAGTGAAAGCGATCGCAATTGGTTGACAAGCCGCTGCTAGTGTTGTCGTGGCAAATGCCGTTGCACCACCGACTGCACCACCTGTGACAGTATCTTTTAATGTAGCTGTAGCTGCTTCTTGAGCGGATATCTCACTCCGGACGACACGCAGTGCATTCGTTAAAAGCGACAAAGGTGCGGCTGTAACTGCACCCACGGCTGCCCCCAAAGGTGCAGCTTGAATACCTAATTTGACAGCACCAGCCAGGTTGTCAAAATGCCATTTGGCATTCAATCTGACTTGCTCCAGCCTAGTCATGTGTTGGTCGCCACGAGCTATATTGTCCTTGGCATTTTCCCATTTGATATTGCTAGGATGATTGGAGCCACCTTGACTATGGGGCTTTATATGACTGGCGTGCTTGTCAGATAAATACTTTTCAGCGTTACTAGCCGCAGATTTGCCATCTACACCAGTCCGCGCTGAAGGGGGAATCTTCTCTAACATTTGTTGGGCTTGTGTTGTTGTTCTGATTGGTTCGCCGGGACGAATACCACCTTTGTATAATCTACGTGCCGCAGCTAAACGTAAATCTTGTAAATTAGCGTGATGAATATTGGTTGTTGCCGCAGCATTGACGGCAGAATTAGGATGTGAATCGTCAGACATGGGTAATTATTTTGTTTTCTACTTTTAAGTTAAATTTCGGTCATAGAAAGCAAGCCTACTGTATTATAGGCATCATAAAAGGAAAATGACCACGGGAGTGCAATGCAGAGTCCTTCTGGATGCGATTGCAAAATTCTGGAACAACTGGCTTTAAGTAGCACACGAAAATCTTAAGTGTTAAGATAAGCGACCACCAGTATATTTATACAAGTCGAAAACCAGACGAAAACCCTACTCAGAATTTATCAGGCAGGGTTTTTATACTCTTAAATTGAGAAGTCATTCTGCATGAAGGGTTGTACCATATTGTAAGGGCATAGTAAGAACAATTGCAATTTTCAATGCGATCGCTATTTACACCCCGTGTAACTGTCATAACTAAAACGTCTGGCACTGAGCGAAGTCTGTGTACTCGTGATCGCGAGCATTATTCAAAGCAAGCAATGCCTTTTAGAGCTTCTTAAAGTATCTAGCGACTGAAAACAAAGCGCTACGTCGGTCAAGGCGGTCAAAGTTTTTATTTTGTCCAAGCCCAGTAATCAGTACTTATCGGACTTCTATGGATTTAATTTAATACGAAATTCCCAAAAAATAACATAATTACGTGCTAAAAAATAGAAGTATAACTTTGCCAAACTCAACTGGAAGCACAAGCGTGCGAAAACGGCAATATTATCGTCACACTGACAATTGCCTCTCGTAACGTTTCTAAAATCCTTGTTTGCAGTTCACTACAGTTAGACTTTATTTCTTGCTGACTCGATATTTTTACCTGCTCTTTGCCATACTTTCTGGAGAGCATTATTTAAATAGATATAATCTTGGTTTAACATTAATTATTTGATTATTTAAAGACTCTCTATCGCTTCATTCATAAGCTCAGCTTATCTTAAAGCTCCGTTTTATTAATCTTTTGCCTATTGTAAACTCAGGTAAAGAATTGTAAAGTAAAGTGACAGGCAACAGACAAGCCTGATTCATACAACAGTTAACCGCAATCATAAAATCATGACAGCAACCATTCAACGTCGCGAAAGCGCAAACGTATGGGAGCAGTTCTGCCAGTGGATTACCTCCACCAACAACCGTCTCTACAGAATAATTCGTAATTCGTAATTCGTAATTCGTAATTATTTTTCTTTAA
>JAWQFQ010000395.1:0-5157 GCA_035967975.1 Scytonema sp. PMC 1070.18 | reverse complement strand
ACTAACAACTATCCACTATCCACTAACAACTATCCACTATCCACTAACAACTATCCACTATCCACTAACCCCTACCATCTTGGGGAGACGCCAACAGGTGATGACCGTTGTTATTAACCCAAACAGATTGTTGGGGGACGGGGATCGAAAGCCCAGCTTTGTCAAAAGCAACTTTCAGGCGGCGGCGATACTCCCGTGCGACATCCCACTGTTTGAGAGGTTGCGTTTTAATCCACACGCGAATGAGCAAACCGCGAGCGTCAAAATTGTCTATGCCTAAAACTTGGGGAGGTTCTATGATTTTACGTTGCCATTTGGGATCTGCATCCATATCCAAAGCCACAGTTTCAATTAATTTCATAGCCTCGTCAATGTCAGTTTGATAGGCGACGGGGATCGTTAAATCAGCCCTTGACCAACGGCTGGAGAGATTAGCAACGATTCTGATTTCGCTGTTGGGAATTGTAATTAAGCGTCCTTCTGCGTCTCGCACTTGGGTCATCCGTAGATTCAAATTTTCAACTAAGCCCCCTACGTCTCCTACAGCAATGACATCGCCCAAGGCGTATTGGTCTTCCAAAATGATGAGAAAGCCGTTAATTGCGTCTTTAATTAAGTTTTGCGAGGCAAGAGAAAGTGCAACACCGACTAAACCAGCACCAGCCAACAAGGGTAAAATATCAATACCCAATAATAGCAACGCTACTAAAATCCCAACTGATACCCAAATCAGGGTGACAAGACTTTTGGTCACACCGGAAATTGTTGAAACTCTTAGGTCTAAGCGTTCGGAAGTTTCGGGAGTGAGTATGCTACTTCTGACAACAGCTGAGGTGAAGCGGTCAATCAGAGCATAGCTCAGTCGGATAACAACGTAAGTTCCTAAAGCGACAACACCTAGTATGACGGGAATTCGTAGGGCGATCGAAACCAATAATTGTACCCCTCGCGTATAAGGAAATATCCCCAAAATAATAAAGGTTCCGCCTCCCCAAACTCCACCTTGAGCCAGTTGAAACAGCCGTCTTCTGACTTCTTGCATATGGTTGTGCTGCTGTTCCTTGAGCTGGGTTGTTATTGGTTCATTGACAGGTAAAGTTGCAGCCAGCTGTCGTTTCGTAAGTTGGCTCGATCGCTTCTGCCATCGTTTTAACCCCCAGCTCAACACCATCATAGTCAGTAGAGTAGCGCCAGCAGCAATACCCTGTTGAATTAAACGATCGCTTTGGCGTTCTAGCTTAGCTTGTCTTAAGCTTTGCTCTAATAATTGAGAAATTTGATCTGCAGCCGCCTTGGGATCGACTTGTCTTAAGTTCGCATCTTGTGAAGTGATGGTCATTAAATATTGGTCATTCACTCGAATCACAGGGAAATTGTTTTGTTTTGTGACCTCCACTTTGGGATTGGCTGCAGACGATCGCAAGTAGTCTTGGCTAATTGAGGTCAGATTTTCTTGGATATCTTGTATCCGTTCTGAAATATTTGCTTTTGGTGCAGCAACTTGAAAAACACGGCGACCATCTAGATAAACCCACCGCCTCACAACTGTGTTTGAATCACTTGTCCCACTTGTAGGGGTTTGCACTGTGGGTAAAAAGGGAATTTGCGCTGTGGTTGGAGGCATTGCCCCAATTGTTACAGTTGTAACTGTAGAAGAAAGGGCGATCGCTAAAAATTGAAAGCGCACTTTCACACCTCCTCATGCAAGATATACGGTCAAATACTTTCAGAGCAACGTCCAGGTACAATCTGAGTAATTGTACTTGTCCTTTCTGAGTTGTAACAAATCTTCACGATCATGCCACAATCGATTGTTGAAAAATTCTCTATCCTAAGATAGATTCTCAAAAGAGAAAAAAATGAATCACCCTGAAGAGATAATTAAGCTTGACAACCAGGATAGACGATAAAAACTTTATAAGCATTCAGCCCTTTGCAATCAGCAAATTGGATATTAACTCAGATGAGTGGACATTTGAGAGTAAAAATAGGCCAAAAAGCTGACTGCTCAGTACTCAAGTCCGGAATGCTTATAAAACTCTTAATAAAAACTTCATTGTTTAAACAACTATCTTTAGGGAGCAATCTCAGTTGCATTTTGTCAAAATTAGAATAATCTAGTAGAGTGCGTAAGAAATTATGCGACTTTTCCAATTCAATAGAGGAATCATTTAATGACTGCAACTTCTCCCCGATTAAAGCACGAGGTTAAAGACCTCGCCTTAGCTCCCTTGGGAAGACAGCGCATTGAATGGGCTGGACGCGAAATGCCAGTTTTGAAGCAGATTCGCGATCGCTTTGCCCAAGAAAAGCCCTTTGAAGGCATCCGTCTGGTGGCTTGCTGCCATGTCACAACAGAAACAGCCAACTTGGCAATTGCACTCAAGGCTGGTGGTGCAGACGCCGTGTTGATTGCTAGCAATCCCCTATCAACTCAAGACGACGTAGCCGCTTGTTTGGTTGCTGACTATGAAATTCCTGTCTTTGCTATCAAAGGCGAAGATAACGAAACCTACAACCGCCACGTACAAATTGCTCTAGATCACCGTCCCAACATCATTATTGATGACGGTTGTGATGTTGTCGCTACCCTGGTTCAACAACGCCAGCACCAATTAGCTGACCTCATTGGAACGACAGAAGAAACGACCACAGGAATTGTGCGCCTCCGTGCTATGTTTAAGGATGGCGTTCTCACATTCCCCGCAGTCAACGTTAACGACGCTGACACCAAACACTTCTTTGATAACCGCTACGGTACTGGACAATCAACCCTCGACGGTATCATCCGCGCTACAAATGTCCTGCTTGCAGGGAAAACCGTTGTCGTTGTTGGTTACGGCTGGTGCGGTAAAGGAACAGCATTACGGGCGCGGGGTCTTGGCGCTAACGTAGTTGTGACTGAAGTCGATCCCATCAGAGCGATCGAAGCTGTTATGGATGGTTTCCGCGTGCTACCAATGGCAGAAGCAGCCCCCATTGGTGATTTGTTTGTGACTGTGACTGGTAACAAGCACGTCATTCGTAGCGAACACTTCGATGTCATGAAAGATGGGGCGATCGTTTGTAACTCCGGTCACTTTGACATTGAAATTGACCTAAAATCTTTGGGCGAGAAAGCTGTAGAAGTCAAGACAGTACGTCCGTTTACTCAAGAATATCGTCTGCAAAGCGGCAAATCCGTTGTTGTGCTGGGTGAAGGGCGCTTGATTAACCTCGCCGCAGCAGAAGGACACCCCAGCGCGGTGATGGATATGAGTTTTGCTAACCAAGCGTTGGGTTGCGAATACTTGGTGAAGAACAAAGGTAAGTTGGAACCCGGTATCCATTCGATTCCAACTGAGGTAGACCAAGATATCGCCCGTTTGAAGTTACAAGCAATGGGAATTCAGATTGATACTCTGACTCCAGACCAAATTGAGTACACCAATTCTTGGACTGCTGGAACTTAAGACGCGATCGCAGTTTTTATTTCTAACAATTTTTCTTGTGGGATAGGTAGATTGCCTATCCTTTTTTTTGTGTCCACTCCAAGCAAGAACATTTCGCAATACTGCTCGGTTAACGATAGTTGATGGTGCGGTGAAACCCAGTTTCTCAGGAGTTATTAGGTTCAAATCACAGACACCTAGTTAATATGTAAATTTCTGTAAGGAAATGGACAATTTTACATAAACTACTAAAACTGAGGTTGAAAAGTAAGTAAGTCGCCAAAAATAAGGGAATTCCAAATAAAAAAGTATCCAAAAATCTCTTGTGGTACGGGCGTCCCGCCCGTCACTGAGCAGGGACAAGCGAGGACGCCCACCCTACAAGATGGATAATTTATTTCTTGGAAATCCCTTACCAAATTTTTAACAAGAAGGCAACGGGGAACAGGGAAATTGGAAATTTTATGTAAAAAGCGATCGCCTAACATTAACTTTAGCTATTATTACCACAATCGTTCTGTCAGTGCGTAAGTCCTAATGGTTTACGTTCTTGTTATTGTTCTTCAACTTTTTTTTGTTTAACATAGTTACGAAAGTCATCTATTGTGAGTTGATCGAGCCATTGATGACGTTCTTTGGTATAGTCACCATAGCCCACTCCTAACTGTTGTAAAAACCTTAGCGTTCCTGCTACCCCCAAAGCATCAATTAGGGCTTTATATCCTTTCTGTCTAATTTCTGTTTGTTTCATCTTTTTCTTCCTCTGTTTGCAAAATATTCATTAACCAAATCGTAGGATTTTCAACTTTTATTCGGAAAATATTTTGATATTGCTTCGCTTTCCTAAGAAGTCGATCGTCAGTCGTTAAAAATACATCGGCATCTCCCGCTTCTGCAAAAGCTAAATGTAAAGCATCGTGATACTTGAAGCTCAACCTCATTAATTCTTCTGCTCTCAATTCAATATCCTCAGTTGATTGAATATAAATAGTAGCTACATTTAGAATTGAGTTGACTTGTCCAAGTTTAAATGAGTCTGAATGTTGACTAATCTCAAATTCAATAATATCGCTATTCATCAATATCCACTTGCCATCTTCGCAATTTTGAACAATCTCCGTTACTGCTTCAGCTTCCAGACGAATCCGAAATTGTTCTAAATCATCCAGGGTTCGATTCAGACAACAAACATCAAGATAAATTTTGTAAATTTTACTCATGCTGTTTACTTAACTGGAATTTGTTCTGCTCACCCACTTCACTCGCTTTGCATCATCTGTGCAAATAATAACACCAGGATGACTGATATGCAAACGATGCAAGCATTTGAAGTCCCTGTGATTTAAGGTAAAAACGAGCATTAACTAACACCCAAACAGGAACACAGGTTCTTTGAGCCATCTCCCCGAACTAAAGTTGCGGGGATTCTGGCTAGGAATTAGAAGTGTAATATACGCATCCGTACCACAAAAATCAGGGCTAACGCCCTCTAGGTTTAACCAGCACGCAAACTTACGAACGTAGCGTAGCTGGTGACCTCCGCACGTTGTTGGATTGCCAAGTTATTCAAAACTTTGGGTAAAACAGGCGCGAAGTTGATTAGCACAGTGCATGATGAAATTCTACTGGAATGTCCTGAAGAAAAAGTTGCACCTGTGAGCAGGATTTTACAGAAATGTATGTTGTCAGCCGCCGCACAATTTCTCAATCCCTTACCTGTAGAAGT
>JAWQFQ010000394.1:0-5170 GCA_035967975.1 Scytonema sp. PMC 1070.18 | reverse complement strand
CCTACACCCCTACACCCCTACACCCCTATATTTCTTGAAGTTTCTTCCCTCCATTGCAGCGTTCAGCCTATCATGGAAAACAGATGCACCAACCTTGTTTTGTACTTGAGCCAAGAATTATGGTTATTGCTGCACTGTATCTGATTTTGGCGGGAGCTTATTTGGTAGTCATACCAGCGTTTGTCCTGCTGTACTTACAACTGCGCTGGTATGCAGCTAGTTCTGTGGAACGTACATTAATGTACTTTATGGTATTTTTGTTCTTCCCAGGTTTGTTGCTCCTGTCGCCGTTCATAAACTACCGACCCCGACGGCGGAAAATTGAAGTTTAGCGATAATTTGGTAGGTCATTAATCTCATGCGACGCATAGACGCTATTGGAATAGGTTTTGCCATTTTCGTTGCTGGTGGTTTGGTATACGTGTTATTCCAACAAGTCGGCTTGGATAACGTGTCTGCTGGTATTTGGACTCAAGCGTTGCTTGTTGTTGGGCTGATTGGCTGGTTGCTAACCTATGTTTTTCGTGCGGTGGGACAAAAAATGACCTACCACACCCAACGGGAAAAATACGAACAAGCCTTTTTCCAAAAGCGCTTAGAAGAACTCTCTCCCGAAGAACTCGCGAAAATTCAAGCTGAACTTGAACAACAAAAGGACGCAAGAAAGGAGTAAGTCACAGGGTACAGTGACAGGGTTGAGATTTTTAATTATCCCCTGTATCCTGTACCTTACCCCTACACCCTTACACCCCTACACCCCTACACCCCAATCTTAAATGACTCCAATTTCCGATCGCTTTCAAACCCTAGCCAGTCAATCCCAATGCGCTTTGATTCCGTTTATTACTGCTGGTGACCCCGATTTGGAAACCACCGCACAAGCACTGAAAGTTCTGGATCGTAACGGCGCAGATATGATTGAACTGGGAGTTCCTTATTCCGATCCCCTCGCAGATGGACCCGTGATTCAAGCAGCTGCTACTCGCGCTTTACAACGGGGAGTAACTTTAGAACAGGTACTGGAAATGCTGCAAACAGTCGCGCCTTCCTTACAAGCACCAATAATCCTGTTTACTTACTACAATCCAATTTTGAATCGAGGAATTGAAACGTTTTTAAAAGAAATCGTCTCAGCTGGAGTGGCGGGATTGGTCGTCCCTGATTTACCTTTAGAAGAAGCAGCAAGTTTGTTGGAACCAGCAGCAGAAGCAGGTATTGATGTGATTTTGTTGGTTGCTCCTACAAGTTCAATGGAACGAATAGAAGGAATTGCTCGTTCTTCCCAAGGGTTTATTTATTTGGTCAGTGTAACGGGCGTGACGGGAATGCGATCGCAACTCGAATCGAGAGTGTCGGATTTACTCAAACAGATTCGTGGTGTTACCAATAAGCCGATTGGAGTGGGTTTTGGGATTTCCCAGCCAGAACAAGCACGTCAAGTCAAAGAATGGGGTGCAGATGCTGCGATCGTCGGAAGCGCTTTTGTCAAGCGTTTAGCTGAAGGGACTCCAAAAGAAGGTTTAAATGCGATCGCTGAATTTTGTCAAAGTTTAAAAGCAGCGATTACCACAACTTGATAAGAATAATTACTTATTTATTTTGTATGTATTGTTGAAAGTAGGTTAACAAAGTGCGATCGCGTCGGTTTTCGTTCCTCTACTGGTAGACAATTTAACAGATATCGTTTTGAATATAAAGAGCACGTGTGTAGCGGTAAAAAATTTAGTTGATACCGCGAAATTTTGTGTGGTCGTATGTAAAATCAAATAGGACATGATTTCAATGAGTGTGAGAGAGTGCAGGTCGTCTATGGCTGTAGTTTTTTTACGGTATAGGGGAGAAAGTGATGAGTGAGAGCATGGCATTTATTGGTGGAGTCGCCGTAGCGGGTTTGGCTGCTCTGCTGTTACTCAAGGGTTCGGGAAATCCTGTACAGCCTAACTATACAGTGACTCCACAAATACCTACTGTAGTAGCGCAACCCCAAACAGTGATGCCTCCTAGTGGTACCTATCCCGGACAGATGTATCCCAATCCCGTACCCGTCAGCCCTAATTCTGAAGAATTAAGGGTACAAATTGAACGACAAAAAGCTCAGCTTGAAATTCTTCAGAACGAGAACGTTCAACTGAAGCAACAAAATCAGCAACTCCAGTTACAAGTTCAAAACTACAGCAATCAAGCTCAGTGGAACGCCCAGCAACAAAACCAAAATGTTGCTGCACAACAAGCCGCATTGCAACAATCTCAAAATAATCCTTGGTGGTCCTCAGGTATAGTTTGGGCTGTAGGTGGTATGGCTATCACCGTTGGTGGTGGTATTGTGGTTGCTGGTATCAATGCTTTATTCTCACAAAAGCCCCGTCCTAGCCGGACAGTGCAAGTGATTCACCCTTATAACGGTCCTACACCGCCACTGGTTCCCGTACGCCGTCCTGAGTTTTTGCCACCTCGTAACGAAACCAGACGGATAGAAACAACAGAATACGATGACACTTATTAAACAAAGTGACAATTGGTAGCAACATTAAATTCATCACTCTATCGTTGGTATTTTGTCAATAGATTGGGTGTCGGTTGTTGAATTGGCACTCCCTATCAGGATGTCTATAGGGATACCTTTGGGCGCAGTTTTTTGTATGCGCTCTGCTTTTTCATTTGTGGTTGTCAAGTTAAAAAATGTACCTATTAACATTAATATATATTAAATTTAAACTTTCTAGTAAAAATCCGGGCACATATAAAATTTAGAAGAAAATATTACGTCACCGATTGCTTCTGGAAGCCTTCTAGATAATAATATGTAGTGCTACCTGAATAAACAAACATAAAGATTCAGTAAAGCAAACTGGTGCATCGTTTACTATTTACTGTATTATTCTCCTATCACGTATTTATTCGATACCAAGTCTAGATAAATTCAGATTGGGTAGGAGTGGTGATAACCGCAAATCTCAATCGGTTTTGATATAACTACTCACCTTCTATAGATCAGAGTTCTGAAGTAGAGGTTTGAGGAGTTAGTTTAGTCTGGGTAGCAAGGTAGAAAACAGCCGTAAGCGCAGTCTTGCTTCGTGGTTTTCACGTAAGTAACTGCAAAATGTAGTCGGTAATCTCTGCATGGCGGTATCCGGACTTAATAGTTGTTGGTGCTCAACTAGGCAATTTCAATTTGTTTTAAATTTGTGTAAGCGATCGCATACACTGTCAGAGAACATCATGCTCTATTTAGTAAAAAAAGTTTGTCATTGTATGAAAAAACTGCAATCATATCAAAAGCAGACTAGCAGCCAATGCCTTGCTTTGCAGCAGATGGGCAATGAGCTTTGCAAGAGGATTGAAAACTGCTTTCAGCGGGGCACCAACTTCCTAAAAAGACGAACTTATCCGTACATATGGCAATCCTAAATGATTCGTAGAAAGATTTTGGTTGCTAAAAAGCTAATTGCTAGCTATTAGCAGTCTTCTCGATAATTTAACATTTCATTTAGGACGACTAGAGTTGTGCTTTCTGGTTTTTCTTAATCTGGTGTCATACAAGCAATGTCATACTTGTTCACAAGGTTAAGCTCAGGGTTATCTGCAATATTTCACTGACATACAGTATTTGTGATTCAATCGGTGATGTTGTGGTATGTGTATATTTCTCAAAACAAAAATTGTACTTTCCCAGAAAAGGCAAAAGAAAACCTTCATTAAGAAATATAGAGGATTTAGGCGGGGAATCTTCAATTTATTTCAGAGGAAACCAATGCAAGGATATTTATTTCTACCTTGTTAATTCAGAAATGGCAATTTTATGAAAGTGGAAATGTCATTTAATGTGATTTACCAATACCACACTGAAAATTCAAAATTGAAACATGACAGAAAAGATTGGGTTATTGAGTTGAAATAACCAAGCTAGAAAAACTTTTGCTATTGCTGAATGCCTGCGATGACACTAATATCTTCATGGCTGAGGCACAAGAGCCTCTTTTTTACCTCGATCTTTGTAAGTCTTGTGACTTACAACATTCTACCAACTGTTGCTCAAACAGGAGTCATTACGAATACTGCTGGTGCTGGTGCGGAAAATATTCCGGACAGAAGAGACTCTAACCCAGTCACTTTTAGAGCAGGTCAAGCTGCTTTACAAATCATCAAAACAGGCGACAGAGCAGCAGCTGAACCTGGAGACAACGTCGTTTACCGTCTTGCTATCAGAAATACGGGAGCGTCGCCAGCCAGTAATTTGACGATTACAGACAGACTTCCTGTAGGTTTGCAATTTGTTCCCAAGACACTACAAGGTTCTATAGGAAATACACCAGTCCCCTTAACAAGTAGCTCTACCTCGAATCGAACGATTGTAATTGCTTTACCACAAGAACGAGCACTACAACCCAACGAAACGTTAAACGTACTGTATGCCGTAGAAGTCGCACCAGATGCTGTGCAAGGAACAGGAAGAAATCTAGCACAAGCGCGATCGGGAAACCTGACAAGCAATCAAGCCAGCCATTTATTGCGAATCCGACCCGGAATCGTATCTGATTGTGGTACCTTAATTGGACGCGTGTTTGTGGATAAAAACTTTGATGGGGAACAGCAACCCAACGAACCAGGAATCCCTAATGCTGTAATCTATATGGATGATGGGAACCGCATCGTTACCGACGCCAATGGGCTATACTCCCTGGCAAATGTTATTCCTGGTTACCGAAGCGCAACACTAGACTTGACGAGTTTACCGGGCTATGCATTGGCACCAAACTTGTATTTCATTGAAAAAAATAGCCAGTCCCGCTTGATTAAATTAGCACCTAATAGTATGGCAAGGGCTAATTTTGCTGTTACGCCTGCGTTTTCAGAGGATAAGCGATGAAAACAAGAAAGTACGAAATAAAAACAACCGCTCCACTTAGTTTTGGTTCTGCTCAAAAGCAAAAGTCAGAATCCTCTATTTTGCGCTTTGCTCTACTGACTAAAACTGGTGCGGGTATTTTACCAGCATTTGTTGCCCTAGTTTTACCCTCCTTCGCAAGCGAAGCAATATTCTCCAATACCGCAGTAGCCCTTCCAACCGATAACGCCCAACTTCCAACAGAACAAGGAGTCGAGGTAGACCGAGCAGGGGAAGCAGGGGAAACAGACCCGAAAAACCTCCCCCTTTCCCCCTCTCTCCCCC
>JAWQFQ010000393.1:0-5211 GCA_035967975.1 Scytonema sp. PMC 1070.18 | reverse complement strand
AATCGGTGTCTAGGCAAATGACTTGACATGGTGGTGTGATTATGCAGGAGTCAAGAATGTCCTGTAAATGAGTTTGAGTTAATATGACTGGTACTTGAGCATCTGCCAGCATCAAGGCTATGCGCTTTTGGGGATAGACTGGGTCTATTGGTAGGTAAGCTCCTCCTGCTTTGAGAATCCCTAAAAGTCCAATGACTGTGTGAAGCGATCGCTCTACACAAATTCCCACTAGTACCTCTGGTCCCACTCCCAAAGTCTGCAAGTAGTGGGCTACTTTATTAGACAAACTATTTAATTCTTTGTAAGTGAGTCGCTGCTCCTCAAAAATGACAGCAACACTGTTAGGAGTTCGTTGTGCTTGCTCTTCAAATAACTGATGAATACAAGATATTTGGCGACAATCTGCTTCCGGCATAGCTTTGTAGTTATACACAACTAATTTTTGCAAATATCTACTGCATTTTACAGGGTTACGGTCCTCTCTAATACAGTACAGTTGGTGTTAAGCAGATAGTAAGAGTTACCGGGTTTGGTACAAAACTTTTCGGTTTACCGACTTGGGCTTGCTAGAATTAAGAACACAATGCCGGATTGTCACCAGCTATGACAGCCATAACTGCTCAACCCCTCACCCTAGAGGAATTTCTGAAGCTACCACCAAACAAAGCTGAGCCGAGAATACATCAACGGTGAAATTATTCAAAAGCCAATGCCAAAAGGGAGACACAGTCGCTTGCAAGGTAAACTTTGTGCTGCGGTTAATCAAGTCGCAGAAGAGCAAAAAATTGCCTATGCGTTTCCCGGACTACGGTGTAGCTTTGGAGAGCGATCAATTGTATCCGATGTGGCTGTATTTCTATGGGAGCATATATCATTTACCAGCAATGATGAAGTTTCTGATAACTTTGAACTTCCTCCAGATTGGACGATTGAGATTCTCTCGCCTGAACAAAAACCTAATAAAGTCATTGGTAACATTCTCCACTGTTTGAAATACGGTGGTCGCCTTGGGTGGTTTCTTGACCCTGATGACCTCAGTATCTTGGTATTTTTTCCAGAGCAACAACCACTGCTCCTCCAGGGAAAAGATTCTTTACCTGTGTTACCAGAAATAGAACTTGCGCTAACCGTTAATGAAGTTTTCGGTTGGTTCAAAGATGGGTGCTCAAAACTCTTAAAGTTGCCAAACCTTAATGTTACCATCATCACTACCACTGACTAAGATGCGACCATCTGGACTAAAGGTGACAGATCTAACATAGTTGGAGTGTCCTTCGAGAGTACAAATTTCAGCCCCTGTAGCAATCTGCCAAATTTTGATGGTTTTGTCCCAACTCCCACTAGCAAGAAACTGACCATCTGGGCTAAAGTCTACTGACCAAACTGAGTTGCTATGACCTGTGAAAGTGTGAATGAGGTCACCTGTACTACTTTGCCAAAGCTTGATTGTCTTGTCAGCGCTCCCACTTGCCAGAAATTGACTATCTGGACTAAAGGTAACGCAATTAACAAAGAAGGAATGTCCTGTAAGTTTACGAATTTCTCTACCGCTCCTAACTTTCCAAAGCTTGATTGTGTTGTCAGCACTCCCACTTGCTAGCAGTTGACCGTCTGGACTAAAAGCAACTGACCAAACTGAATCAGAATGACCTTTTAGGGTTAGCAGTTCCACTCCCGTACTCATCAGCCACAACCGAATCGTACCATCAGCACTACCGCTTGCTAACATTTTCTCTGAGCCTCCTTGGGTTGAGAAGCTTGAGATAATTGGACTTAAAGCAACAGAATTAACCCAATTGGTATGTCCAGTTATTGTGCGAATTTCTTTACCTGTACTGACCAGCCACAGTTTAATTGTGTCATCCCAACTACCACTAGCAAGCAATTCTCCATCAGGACTAAAGGCGACGGTGTTAACAATATTGGAATGACCTGAAAACCAACCACCAAGGGTACGTACTAGTTTCCCTGTTGCTAGGTACCAAAGTTTTACTGTATTATCACTGCCACCACTAGCAATCATCTGACCATTTGGGCTGATAGCAACAGCATGAACCATGCTGGAATGAGCTTTGATGGTGTGTATGCATTGCTGTGCTGGAATTTTAGGTGTTAGGTGTAAAGTGTGGGGTGTGGCGGGAGTTGGGGTAAATAATGGTTTCCTTTGACTGTATTGGGAAATAGGTTGTGTTAGTTGTGTTGGAAGAGTTTCTTCGGACACAGAAGGTAATAAACTTAGCCAATCTTGTACTGATTGGGGACGATAGGTAGGTTGTAAATCCATACCTAACATAATTGCCTGGTTGACCCTATTACTGATGTTGGGGTTATAATGTTGGGGTGGTTCTAGAGGAACATTGTGGCGTCTATCATCCGCATTTCTTGGGACAACACCAGTAATTAAATTATACAATGTAGCAGCAAGAGCATAGACATCAATAAATTCTCCTCGTGGTGCTTCCAATTCATACTGTTCTGGAGGAGCAAAACCCGGAGTGCGGTAAACTGTGTGTCTTTGAATAACGTTGGGGATAAATTCTCTGGCTATCCCAAAGTCAATCAGGACGGCTTCTAATTTACCAGCACGAATGACTATATTACGCGGTTTGATGTCTCGATGCAGCAAACCTTTGGCGTGAATCAGTTTTAAAGCATCACCAATTTGCCAAATGTAGAGTAATGCTTCCGCTTCTGAGAGTGTACCTAGACGGCGCAGGCGATCGCCTAAATCTTCCCCTTCAATGTACTCCATCACCATGCAGGGTATATTGTTCTCATCGAAAATATTTTCTATTTGCACAATATGGGGGTGGCGACACACAGCTAAACGAACCGCTTCGTCACGAAAGTCTTGCTTTAATTTCTTTTGGTAGGGTTTCCAGATAGCTTTATTTAGGGCTTCTTCTCTGAGAGTTTTTATAACGCGCAGTCCCGATCGTTCGTTCTTGGCGAGGTAGGTGATACCAACTCCACCTTCGCCAAGTTTTCTCTCAATGATATAACGTCCCCCAAATAATGCCTGTCCTGGATTCCAGACCATTAGTAATTATTGCAAATGCTGTTATTTATTGTTGCACGGTATTTAAGCTAGCGGTTATGGGGTAGATCGCCTATAAAGACGGCGGGAGCAACAGCAAGATTGAAATCAAGTTAAAATAAACTTAATCAATAGATTAGTTGCGAGTTGAGAAAAGTTTAAATTTTGTTTAAATAAATGTTTGAAAAATGAGGATGTTAGGAATCTAAGGGTATAAGATTATGGAGGACATAAATCTTCATAATTTTTTGCTAGTGTAGGCACATAGAATTTTGTCATTAGACATTGCCCAGTGATTGAACTATATGACCATGAATTTGCTTAATATAGAAAGGTAACGTTCTAATAGTTTTTTCAAGATTAACACGGAATATTCCGGAATGTTGCAAAGTGATTTTGTAGTTACCTGTATTCTTAGAGGTTGTTTGAAAAGTAGTTGGCTGTGATTTTAGGCACTTATCGATCCCCCCTAGCCCCCCTTAAAAAGGGGGGAAAATCTCTAACTGTCCCCCTTTTTAAGGGGGATTTAGGGGGATATTAAATGTGCATGCTACTGATGAAAGGACTTTTCAAACATCCTCTTAGGGCTAAAAATGATATTGAGTCTCAATCTCAGTAAATAAATCAGAAATCTCTTTTGTATCAGTATCAAAGACTGAGTTTCTGACAAGGAGAATCACCACCAAAGTCCTAATTTATCGTTTAAAAACTCAGATTCTGGGTAAGCGTTCAGCTATCAGCCTTCAGCAGTCAGCTTGCGATCGCCTGTTTCCCTTGCATTTTATAGTTGTTTCAAGTCCAATTATAAACACCTCTATAGCTCATACAAGCTGATAGCTGACGGCTGAACGCTGATGATTTTGGTCTAGTTGAGAATAGAGCAAGATATCAGATAAGCTGTTATGCGTATTAAGAATACATTCTTGAAGTGAGGACAAACAGAGTCTACCTACAAGTGCAAAAGAAAGAAAGGAAACTTTAGCAATAGTGTATATATTATATAACGTTAATCGTTTGAAATTACAAAACTTTCAGTTTTCAACATTCCAAATTATGTTAAAAAACTTAAAATTGAAACAAAAATTTACAATTCTGCTGCTGACAATTCTTGTCATAGGTTTAGGTTTAAGCGGCTTCGCTCTTTCATCACTACTTACGCGAAAAGCAACAAATGATATCGCAACGAGAGCCTTGACACTTATAGACACGATGACTTCCGTACGGGAGTATACAAATACTCAAATCAATCCAGAACTCTCGGATGAATTAGAGACTAAGTTTGTACCTCAAACTGTGGCGGCGTACTCAGCACGGGAAGTCTTTGAAATCCTAAGAAATAAACCAGATTACCGCGATTTCTTTTACAAAGAAGCAGCGCTTAATCCCACCAACTTACGAGATAAAGCAGACAGTTTTGAAGCAGAAATTTTAAAGCGCTTTAGAAACGAGAAGAATCTAAAAAAAGTCAGCGGGTTTCGTTCACTTCCTGGTGGTGATATATTCTATATAGCTCGTCCACTGACAATTTCCAACCAAACTTGTCTCATTTGTCACAGCAGACCAGAAGTTGCACCTAAAACTATGATTGAGCGCTACGGCTCATCCAATGGATTCGGCTGGCAGATGAATGAAATTGTAGCTGCTCAAATAGTATCATTACCGTCTAGTAAAGTCATTCAAGAAGCTCATCAATCCTCATTTGCGATCATTTTACTTGTATCCATTGTTTTTATTGCTGTTATCCTGTTAGTGAACATATTTTTAAATCGAGAAGTTATTCTTCCTCTTAAGCGCATAACTCGTGTTGCAGAAGAAGTTAGTACTGGACATATGGATGTTGATTTCGACCAGTTATCTAATGATGAAATTGGCAATCTTGCTAAAGCTTTTAAACGGATGAAGTTAAGTTTGGAAATGGCGATGAAAAGAATCAAACGTACTCATGGAAATACGAATGGGTAGTTAGTGGTTAGTGGTTAGTGGTTGGTGGTTGGTGGTTGGTGGTTAGTGATTAGTTGTTAGTGGTTGATAATATTGACTAAGCAAAATTCTCTCTCTTATCAACTATCAACTATCAACTATCCACTATCAACTATCAACTATCAACTATCCACTATCCACTATCAACTATCCACTATCAACTATCCACTATCAACTATCCACTATCAACTATC
>JAWQFQ010000392.1:0-5266 GCA_035967975.1 Scytonema sp. PMC 1070.18 | reverse complement strand
CTGTGAAGAAGCGATAGTACAAAGCTTCGTCATACTGGAATTGGACTTCGACAAATCAGTCAACTCTGCTCTATAAGTTTTGGCAAAAGGTTAGTTTAAAAATGATGCAAAGACGCTCAAGGAAAGGACTTTTAGTGGTGGAAAAGGAGTTCGTGCCAGTGTGGGACAAAGTTACAGTACGGTCTTCATGGATACCAGAGTCAAATGGGAGTTGGGCATTACCATTAAGGCACGAACGGATTACCAGCTTTGAAACCCCAACTTCACCCGGCAGCGTTTCAACTCAAGCAAGTAACTCGGTAGTTAGAAACTAGACCACTTGTTGCTTATGATTGAGGCTATGGCAACGCCTTTCTTCGTGAAGGCTACCATCGGTATAAAAGCAGACTTATTACTCAGGTTAGCGTCCAATAGATGCCTTTGGGGTCAACCCGGTGCCAAAAAAGGTAGGGGCGCACCATGTAAGCATGGTCATAAGTTTAAGCTGAATGACCCTACAACCTGGTCAGAGGCAGATGAGACTTTTGATATTAAATTGTCACCAAGCCCTTCGGGCAGGCAATAGTTATGAACCCTCTACAAGGTCACTTAGCATAATGAGGCGAACAGGTGGCTTATTTGGAAGCTCAACGGTAATAGTGAGACTGCCGCCCATGGCGGCAATATAGTTTTGAAGAGTGGAAAGTAACATATCCGATTCTCTTTCGAGACGTGAAACGTTCGACTGTGGCATTTCCAAGTTTCTGGAAATTTCCGCCTGTGTCAGTCCTGCGGCTTTTCGTAGCTCCTGCAAGGTGAGATATTCCGCTTCTAATTCTTCCGTTCGCGCCTGTATACGCTCTTTGCGGTCGTCCGGCAAATTATCCCATATACTCTGTAAGATTTTCCCTTTGGTCATTGCTGTTGCTCCTGTAACTGGGTCAAATGATTGTCAAAGCGCTCATCTGCCTTTTTGATCAGCTGCTTGTAAAATCGTTTTTCACTCGTTCTTTGATTTATCCCCCCCGACTAGCAAAATGGCTTGACGCTGGGGATCGAAGGCAAAGGCCACTCGCCACACACCGTTATCTGTTGTAAATCGCAGCTCTTTCATGTTTGCGTGTCTAGAACCGTTAAGTGTGTCCACGTGCGGTCTGCTCAGCAGCGGACCGTACTTTTCCAGCAAGGCTATTTCAGCTAACAAAGCATCCTGCACCGCCTCGGAAAACTCCCAGAACTCCTGTGCAAATAAGGGATGCAATTCAACATTCCAGCACATACTAATAACTTATCATAAACGATATATATCGTCAATGATATTACTGTTCGTCCTTGTTGGTCTCAATAGAGAACATCTCCCCCTGCACTCTGCCCCCTGCCCTCAACTCACTTGAATTAAGGTGCAAGATGAACACATCATCTTCAGGTGAGCGATCGCTCCCACTAGATTTTTACAGGACTTTGTGGGGCGAGTTTTAATCCGGCGTTGTGATCGCTCTGATTGTGTTCAACTATGGAACCTGGTTTACACCCGTCCATTCTACTTAACTTTTTGTTCGGCACGTAGAAGCGAAAAATTCTATAAAATAGGCGTTATAGATTTTAGATTGATTGTGCTCAAAAATATGACACACTCTTCACCCGAAAGAATTGTTATTTAGGTGTATTCTGGAATTTTTACCCCTGAACTTATTTTGGTCCCAGTGGCTAATAGTGAGGCTTTTCCGACTTGGACGTGTCCTGCTAGGGTGCAACCGGGTGCGACATGACAGTAGTCTTCAATGATGCAGTCATGGTCGATAGTGCTTCCGGTGTTGATGATGACATGATGACCGATTTGGGTATCAGTGTTGATGGCGGTATTTGCCATAATGACAGTGCCGGGAGCAATAATCACGTTAGTGCCTATTTGGGCTGAGGGATGAATAGCGGTGGCGAAGGAATGTCCTTGTTGGGTGAGGGATTCGGCAATTTTCTGACGAATGGTGTTATTACCGATGCTGACGATCCATTGGATTTGCTCTGGGTTGAGGGTGGGGAGGATGGTGGCTGTGGGATAGATGGGGATACCGTGCAGTTGGGTGATGTTGGTAGGGGGGGTGTCAGTAACGAAGGCGGCGACGGTGTGTCCTTGGCGGCATAGGATGTCTAGGATGACTTTACCGTGTCCGCCACAACCATACAGATAAATGGGCTTCATTTGTTCGGGTTGGGTGTAGCTTTTGTGAAGGTGATTGTGATGATCGCAACTCAGGTGCAACTATTAACTTATGTGTCCAAAATAGTATCAGCATGGTTTGGAGCAAACCCAATGGCAAAACTAAAATGGACATTGAATTTGAGGACTGTGGTGCTGACGGTGAGTGCAGGCTTGGTGATATTGGCGAGTATTATCCCACTCAGGATTGCGATCGCCTTTGATCTAGCCCCTGAGCCACAAGCGATTTTGGTTCTGGGTGGGGCTGATTATCGATATGAGTTTGCTTCCCGGTTTGCTCAACAGCACCCTTCTCTAGATATTTGGATTTCTGATGTACCCAGTAATGTGAAGCACAACCGTGACATTTTTCGTCGGGCTGGTGTGGATTTAAATCGGCTTCGCTTTGATGTTTGTCCGACTGATACCGTGACTAATTTTGCTTGTATGACGGAACCTTTGACAAGGGAAAATATTGTCCATGTTTATCTGATTACTTCAGATTTTCATATGGCTCGCTCCCGTGCGATCGCAACTGTCGTGTTCGGGAGTCGTGGGATTGTGGTAACGCCTGTATCGGTTGCTTCAAATGAGTTATTAGAATCTAAGTGGAAGATTGCTAGAGATGTGGTGCGATCGCTTATCTGGATTCTTACCGGGCGTAGTGGGGCGAGTTTTAATCCGGCGTTGCGATCGCCACTGGCTGATCTACTGATGGCGATCGCAATCAAAGATGTGTGGAGTGGCTGTCAACGATTGTCTTGTTGGTGAGCGCTCGCCGATGAACAGCAACGCTTAGTTAGCAATCTTGTTTCTGTTTTTATTTACCTAGTGCAACTTTAACAATTTAAATTTAGCTGATATTCGGGGTGTCAGCAACGAAGGCGGCGACGGTGTGTCCTTGGCGGCGTAGGATGACTTTACCATCTCCTGGCGATCGCGCCGTTCAGGATTTACAGGATGAAATAAAATGGAATAATTCATTTCAAAAAACCCAAAATCAACTAGTAGCCGCAGCCCAAAAAGCAAAACGAACACGAGAAAAGTTATGAATAACCTTTCCAAAGAACTGCTTCGCCATTTTGAGTCAGCCCACGAAGAGGATATAGAAACAATCACCCAGGTTTTAGCACGGATAACTGCAAAAAGTCCAGACGAAATTAAACCATACCTGGACGCAATGCTGGAGCGGTTAGTCCAACCACAACAGATACACCGTCCCTTGTACGAGACCGCCACCCCAGAAGAACTAGCACAAGCGTTTCAGGAGTGGGCACAGAGTCACGACCCCATGACACCACTGCTATCAGATTATGCTGTGAGCCGAGAAAGTATGTACGACAACGAGGATTTATAATTGGCTTTTCTTGTAGATACAAATGTACTGTTGAGGAGCGTGGAACCCTCTCACCCTATGTATGGGGATGCGACTAAGGCCACGAGTACCCTACTAAGACGGGGAGAACGTTTATGCATCGTACCGCAAAACTTAATTGAATTTTGGAACGTTTACACCCGTCCACTAGAGAGAAATGGTTTGGGACACACATCTGTCGAAGTAGAAGCAGAAATTAATCGCTTAAAGACAGTTTTTCCCTTGTTGCTGGATACTGAGGCAATTTATCAGGAATGGGAACAGTTAGTAGTGACTTATTCAGTTAGGGGAATCAACGTACATGACGCTAGACTGGTTGCAGCAATGCTTGTACATGGTTTAACCCACATCCTAACCTTCAACATCAGCGATTTTAATCGTTATTCAGAAATTACTGCTGTACATCCAACCACAATTTGAAAATTGCTTGTAAGAGGAAATTGCTGCAGTACTTGATGTGTTATCCGAGGAGGGACCAACTCTAGGGAGACCTCACGTTGACACAATTTCTGAGTCGTCCTTTAACAACATGAAGGAGTTACGCATACAGTTTAGAGCGTCTCCCTGGAGAATCTTATTTGCCTTTGACCCAGAGCGAAAAGCGATTCTTTTGTTGGGCGGGAATAAGCAAGGAAGTAAAAGATGGTATGAGGAGAACATTTCTATAGCTGACAAGCGCTTTCAAGAACATTTAGAAGAGTTACAACGAAAAAACGAGCCATGAAATCTTACCGAGAAAAAAGAAAGCAGTTTTCATCACAAGCTCAGAAGCGCATAACTGCTCGGGCTTTTGAGATAAAGGAAGAACTTCACCTTCTCAAGACAATTAGAGAAATCACAGGTATGTCTCCTGAAGCACTCGCTGAACGCCTCGGAGTAGGTCAGTCCTACATTTCACGACTTGAACGACGAGATAACATGACGCTGGCTACACTTGCAAATATCATCCGTGCTCTTGGTGGTTCGATAGAAATCGCGATTTACCTTCCTGAGCAGGAGCCTGTGAAGTTAAAGAACCTTGAAGCTCTTTTCACCTATGATAGCCATCGGCTCTACTTTCTAATAAAATATTCCAATTGTCCACTTTCGTTTACCTAGCGCAACTTTAACAATTTAAATTTAGCTGATATTCGGGGTGTCAGCAACGAAGGCGGCGACAGTGTGTCCTTGGCGGCGTAGGATATCTAGGATGACTTTACCATGTCCTGGCGATCGCAATACTGCGATGGTTTTCAACTCTCGAGGCTCCACCAAACCCGTATTCAAAAAGGAAACTTGGCATATATAGGGGAAGAACCGTATATTCATGCTCAATTTTACCCTGCTTAATATCCCATGCTCCTGCAAGGTGAGACGTTCCGCTTCTAATTCTTCCGTTCGCGCCTGTATACACTCTTTGCGGTCGTCCGGCAAATTATCCCATGTTGTAGAGACGCCATATCTGGCGTCTGAGATGTCACAAGTTTGTCAACGCTACTGTGCGGCGCGGTGGACAGATTCGATATCGACATTGAGCTGTTGAGCAATCTGCTCAAAACTCATTCCGGTTTTGAGTAATAGAGGTACAGTGAGTTTCAACATTTCGGCTTTCTGTTGATTTCGACCTTCCTCTCGACCTTCCTCTCGACCTTCCTCTCGACCTTCCTCTCGACCTTGAACACGACCTTCCTCTCGACCTTCTGCTTTAGCGTCCTGATAAATCTTGGTTTGCTCTA
>JAWQFQ010000391.1:0-5292 GCA_035967975.1 Scytonema sp. PMC 1070.18 | reverse complement strand
AATGATTCGCGTAAAATTCTCGCGAACTTCTCTTTTTTTGTCCAAAGTCCAAAAACCATGCGCGAGTTTGATAAAGCGTGTCTTTCTCCGGTTGAGATGCTAACACCAGAGCAAATCAAGGAAATTCGGGAACATGAGCGGGTATCGCAACCCGTTTTTGCCCGTTATCTCAATGTTTCTAAAAACCTAGTTTCAGATTGGGAGCGTGGGAAGAAAAAGCCAGGTGGTCCTGCGTTGAAGCTGCTGCTGCTTGTCCAGAAAAAAGGGCTTGATGCAATTGCGTAATGGATATACATTGAAGCTTATTATTGTCCGATCGCACGTAAAACTCTTAAAGGTTCATACGAATTTTTGAGAATGCACTCCAGAAGCTAGATTGGGGTATTTATTTAAAAGGCGGCACCCAGATTTGAACTGGGGGATGGAGGTTTTGCAGACCTCTGCCTTACCACTTGGCTATGCCGCCGTAATCTATTTACTCGTACATAATACCTGAAAGACGCTTTTAAAGCAAGTTTATCCAGATATATAAATATATTAACTCAAATTTCCCCTAAGAAACGTAAACTTTGCGATAATAAGCTTGGTACTCCTCCGATAACAACGGTTCCCACCAATCGCGGTGAGTGAGATACCATTCCACAGTTAGGCGCAAACCTTGAGCAATAGTGACAGAAGGCGTCCAACCCAATTGAGTCTTAATTTTCGTTGCGTCGATCGCATATCTCCTATCATGTCCCGGTCTATCCTTCACAAATGCAATCAATTCTTCACAAGGACGCACGGGTAACTCAGGCGCTAATTCATCCATTAACTTACATAACATTTGCACGAGGTTGATATTTTCCACCTCATTATTCCCACCTATATTATAAGTTTCCCCTGGTTTTCCAGAATGAATCACCACATCCAAAGCCTGACAGTGGTCCCCTACATACAACCAATCCCGCACATTTTTTCCATCACCGTAAACGGGTAATGGCTTACCTAACAAAGCATTAATACACATCAAAGGAATGAGTTTTTCTGGAAACTGGTAGGGACCGTAATTATTAGAACAATTTGTAACAATTGTTGGTAACCCGTAAGTATGGTGATAAGCACGAACTAAATGGTCACTTCCAGCCTTAGACGCCGAATAAGGGCTGTTAGGTGCATAGGGAGTCGTTTCCGTAAAAGCCGGGTCATCAGGACTCAAACTACCATAAACCTCATCAGTAGAAACGTGCAGAAATCGGTAGTTATACGGCTTATCCTTCGCTACCCAATGCTGACGAAAAGCGTCCAACAAAGTAAAAGTTCCCACCACATTAGTGTCCACAAAAGCACCCGGTCCCAAAATTGACCTATCAACATGGGACTCTGCTGCAAAGTGGGCGATAGTGTCAATATTTTCCTCCTGTAAGAGATTTGTGACAAGAGTGCGATCGCAAATACTCCCTTTTACAAACAAAAAATTCTCCTGTTCCTCCACCAACGCCAAATTGAGACGATTCCCTGCATAAGTCAAAGCATCCAAAACCACCACCCGGTCATCAGGATAAGCCTTCAACCAGTGATGAACAAAATTCGACCCAATAAACCCAGCACCACCAGTCACCAACAACCGACGACTCATATATACTCACTCCTCCCTTCTCTGTATCCTCTGCACCTGAAGCGTTAAATCTCCGCTTCCAACAACTTTTGCAAAGCCACCCGCATTTCTACGGAGGTTGTTGTTGTTGTGCCAAATTGCCTTACTACAATACTAGCTGCTAAATTACCCAAAACTGCTGCCTCCCAAGGTGACGATTGGGATCGAGAAAAACTCCCTCTGTATTCACGCCGATAGTTTCCAACAAACGACGCAGCGCCTTTCCCTGTTCGTCTTTACCCAGAAGCCCTACCGCTAAAACCTGTCCTCCCAATCGAGCAAAATTATGCACCGCATTTGCTCCACCCCCCGGTACTTGCTTGGTGGTTTCATGTCTGAGAATTAACACAGGTGCTTCTCTTGACACTCTTTCTACTTGACCTGTGAGGAATTCATCTAAAGTCAAATCTCCAATAACCAATACTCTCGACTGAGTAAACTTATCTATTAAATCAAAGAGTCTGTCAGCAATAGTACGCAGTTGGGGAGTCAATTCAGAAACTAATACCATTTTGGATTTTGAACTATAAAAGCTTTACAAATAGGTTGTTTGAGTAACCATAAGAAAAATATTTAGTGAAATGGTATGTTTCTCTAAAACCTCCGCAGGTAGGTTTTGTTGGTATAGCTTTAGACAGAGAAAGGATGTGTTATGTTGTTTATGGTCATCGAACATTTTAAGAACCGTGACGCCCTGGCTGTGTATCGGCGGGTTCAAGAACGAGGAAGAATGCTTCCGGAAGGTTTGAGGTATGTTGATAGTTGGGTTGAAGCTAACTTTAATCGTTGCTTTCAATTAATGGAGTGCGATGATTTGCGTTTGTTTCAACAGTGGGTGGTGCAGTGGCAAGATTTAGGCGATTTTGAGATTATACCTGTAGTGTCGTCGAAGGAAACAAAAGAGGCGATCGCTCCGATGCTTTGATGGGATCATCCTAAATTCTTCGTAAAGGAGAGAAACCCGTGTTCTTAAAGAATACGGGTTTCTAATTTTTGCTATCTCTTGCAGTATTAGTGTTGTTATTGCTACACGTTTAACTTTTACCCTTCAAAATTTTCTGGCTTAACTTCCTGATTATGTACTGAGTTTTTAATTTGGCTAATCGTATCTTTGTTAGGCTTTGGATATTTGATGGATAGTGTTTTTTGTGGTCAAAAAAATCGTTTAAGTCATTCAGAATAACAGCTAAGCGATTTATAATATTTTCAGTACGATATTCGGCAAGAAACTCTCTTGGTAAGGTAAGTGGATACCAAGAGTTTAGTAACTTGAGGATACGTTGGATATCATATTCTTTTGAATATCCAGCAATTTTATAGCAATTAAATCCAGGGTCTAAGTAATCAGATAAGCCACCGTTGATACTGGAAAAAACTTGACATCCACAAGCCATTGCTTCCATTGGTTGTAGACCGAAGCCTTCGCTTACACCTTGTTGAGCCCAGTATTCTGCAGAGTCATAGAGGTAGATTTTAGCACGATTGAATAAACCTGGTAAATCTTCTACATAAGAATTAATAACTTTGACTTGGCATTTCTTTTGTAATTCTGGAATCAATTCCTGCATCAAATACTCAGAAGATTTGCGAGCCTGAATCAGAACATCAATATCCCGTTCAAGATTTAAATTTTGGAATTCATTACTAATTTGATTAGGCAAATAATAAATCAGAGAATGTGGAGACCTTTGTCCCCAATAACCCATAGTATTTCGGCTAACAGTAATAATAGGAACACTTGCAGGTAAACTAAAGCCATAACCTGCACTATGAGCATGGTAAATCACATTGTGTTGCTTAAGCTTGGGAGCTAATTGAGCAACATCAAAACCCCAACTAATAACAAAGATAAAGTCATCTAAATTTTCTTCCTGAAGCAGATTGTCTAAAAAAAGCTTACCTTCTTCTCTTTGCCGATAAGTCACAACATCAGCGCTACAAATCTGCTGTGCAAGCTTTAATGTTTTTAACTCTGCCCACAAACCTCCACAAGCAAATTTACCATGAGTTCCGGGAAGTAAAAAGTATAACCTTCTCATAACATCCAAAAATCTATCTGCGTTCATCTGCGGTTAATTATTTCTTCCTCTACCCCCCTGCTTACTCTCGCCAGCACACAGTCACAAAATGGGCTTCGCGTCCCCAAACATCTCGTGTACGTGTAATAGTTTCTACTTCTAAGTTGAAGGGAATGGAGGTAGTGAGATACCTTTGAGCTAAAGCACCTATTTCAGGGGAGAGTTCAGCCGCTGTTGTCGCCGCCAATCCGAAACCTATCAATTGCTCAATCGGTCCTCGCGGTAATAGTAAATGCATTCCCACTGCTAGTCCAGCTGTTAACACCATTGATACTGATACATTTGTACCACAACGGGGATGTACTGCTAAATCCCATTCACCTTGGATTAAGCGGCGTAGGGCGAGTGTGACCGCACGACGCAAATCACTGATGTTAACATCACCGTAAAGGTAAAATCCTCGCTCTGTAGATAAACCTCCTAAGAGTTCATTATCTATTTGAAAATGACTCCTTGTTCTCATGGGCGCATAAGGGCTTTTTGATTCACTGAGAACCCAAACTGTAGCGTGTTCCAATGCATGAACCTGGCGTAATGTCAAAATTTCTTTCAATCCAGGAATGAATGCTAGATTCTGAAGTAAGTCCCTATCTTGTGCAGGATGGGGCGCTGTAAATTCAAAATTTAAAACGTTAAAGGCAGACGAGCTCCCTTTAGTAGAAGTAGATGTATACATAGAAACACTGCTCCCCTCGTGGATGGAGCAATATAGATTTCTTCTAAATGTAACGTTTTAGTCAGAGGATTGTTGCTAACTTTTGTTGACTATTGGATCTATTAGCCCCTACTAAGGGCAAAATTTTCATATGGACACTTAGGAGCGGCGTCCAATCCATTTAGAAGCATCAAAGATATTTGGTTTTTTGAGCTTTTCTATGGGCTATTTAGATTCATAAGACGCCGCCAGCGTCCTCGTTTGTATAGTGGGATGGACTTCCACAGGGGGAACTGAGGAAATACAGCCTTTCACCAAAACGAAATATATCAGTACTGCTACATAGAACTAACCTATGGTTGTCCAAGACATCTATAAGCGTCCAAATCCTGATTCTACTGAGGTAAATGACTCCTTTACTTCTACAGGGTAGAGTTTATACGTTGAGCTGTGAGGAGGGAAGCAATAACAACCAATTAAGATGAACTTAGCAGCAGACTAAGTATCGGTTGAATTGGTTGAATTCGTTGGATTGTTACTCTGATAGGGCAGAGGACAGCAATTAACATCATTCAAGCAGACTTTACCCCAGTGCAATGCCCAACGGACAAGAGCAACTCGGTTATCAGTTCCTGTCTTGGTCAGAATGTTGCTGATATGGTTATCGACTGTACGCTTGCTTATTTCCAATTTAGCTGCAATCTCTTGGTTAGTTAAGCCAGCGGCCACTAAGTCGATAATTTGCAATTCTCTGTCTGACAGACTAACGGGGGTCTGAGACTCGCCACCAGCCATGAGTTTTATTATCCTCCTTGGTATATGTACTCAATCATTCTTTCTCATTCTAGAAGATTCTTTTGTAGGTGGGTGTTTCATTTTTTGAGAGGGTGTGGGGTGTCGGGTGTGGGGTGTAGGGGTGTAGG
>JAWQFQ010000390.1:0-5378 GCA_035967975.1 Scytonema sp. PMC 1070.18 | reverse complement strand
ATACCAATGTTTAGATAAAATTTTATAAACGAATGTATTGTCTTAAAAAATTGACAATTAGAATAGAAATGAATACAATACAACCAATTCTCCTTTGAAAAAAGTTTAAAAAATCAAAAATAAATCTTGATAAATAAAAAATCAAAACTGTTTTTAGATGTATTATTATGATTTAATTTGTAAACATTAGATTACAAATTAGTGAGGTAAAAGTTCTAAGGACTTTGGTTGGAACCTTTCTTGTGAGAGTACAGCCATTGGTCTTAGCTCTGTGCTTCATTTACCTAAAAATTGCTGTAATTGGTGGAGGAAAAAGTTAAATACATGGAAAAAAATCAGTGCTACCACGAGGTGGTAGAAAAAGTCATTGAGCAGCTAAAAGTTGAATTTGGAAATGAACTCCTTGGTATTGTCTTGAGTAATTCGGTAATCTATGAACCACTAAACAAGCAATGTGGTTTAGAGATTGACGTTATCATCCGCTCCTCTTGGCGACAAAGTCGAGCTTTTGTAATCGCAGGCGTCAATGTTCAGCTTCGGATTAATCCAGCACACCAAATCCAGAAGGAATTCCAAAATACAGACTTCCCGGAAACTCTTGACAATTTTGCTAATGGTCAAATCTTGTATGACCCACAGGGAGTTATAGCTTACTTAACGCTGCAAGCTCAATACATATGGCAGCAACCGAAAGCGGTACTCTCTGCAAAGCATTTGTTGAAATTCCGTTCTCTTCTCTATCTCCAACTACAAGAGGCTCATGAGCTTATAAAAGAGGACGAGATGAGAGCATCTTTCGTGATGTGTAACACGTTAGTATTTATTCTCGACCTTCACTATAAGCTGCAGAGACGCTGGAAGGTTAAGCCCAAATATCAACTGTGTGACTTGCACGCGTATGCTCCAGATATTGAGCGCTTGGTTCGTTGCTTTCTTGTGAGTAATAACTCAGTACAAAGACAGTATGAATACTTAGCACTATTAGTTGATCAAGTCCTCGAACCATTCGGAGGACGCCTGGAAGAATGGAAAACTGAGCCAGAAACGCTTCCACTTAGAGCTTACGAAAACGTGACACCAGTACAACGTTCGTTCTAAACTATTAGCGCTTTTCCATCACAAATTGAGTCCTTGCCCGCCTCTGCTCGTTCACGGGCGAGGACGCCCCCGCTCGTTCACGGGCGAGGACGCCCGTACCACAAGAAATTGTTGAAGACTTTTTTATTTGGAACTCCCTTTGGAGTTATTTTTTGTGGAAGTCTGTTAATAATAAGTAAAGAATCATGAGATGTTACCGAACAAAGGCAGAGGGCAGAGAACAGAGGATAGAAGGAGGAAAAAGTAAAAAAGTTAATAACGGTAGCGTCGTGTTCATGCTCATACTCTGGTTAGAACGGCTTCTGTCCCGAATTCTTGGGTTTCTTCAGTGCGATCGGCGCAAACAGGCAGAACTAGCGTTGCAGGAGAGTGTAGAAAAACTGCAATTGTTCATCAAATATGCACCTGCCTGTATTGTCATGTTTGATCGCCAGATGCGATACATTGCAGCCAGCCAGCAATGGATCAATGAATTTCATGTCAATTCATCAATAGAATCGATAACTGGGCGATCGCACTATGAACTTTTTCCGAATCTTCCAGAGCATCTGAAGCAAAGCTATCAACGCGGTCTAGCAGGGTCTATTGAGAAATGCGATGAAGATTTGTTTGTTCACTTGGATGGGTCACAGCAATGGTTTCAGTGGGAAGTTCACCCTTGGTACTGTAACAATGGCAACATTGGTGGCATTATTCTTTTCTATAAAGATATTACAAAGCGCAAACAAGCTGAGATAGCTTTACAACAACTTAATGCCGAACTTGAGCAACGGGTAGCAGAGCGCACAGCACAACTGACGCAACTGAACGAGCACCTGCGAGCCGCACTCATGGAACAAAACCACGCTCGTCAACTTCTAGAAGACCAGGCGCAATTACTTGATTTAGCACATGATACCATTATCACCCGCGACTTAAACGGGGTCATCTCCTTTTGGAACGAAGGAGCCGAGCACACCTACGGCTGGAAAAACTATGAAGCTATAGGGCAAAACACGCATATGCTGATGAAAACTCAATTTCCCAAACCGTTTGCAGAGATTGAAGCAGAACTTTTAGAAAAGGGGTATTGGGAAGGAGAACTTATCCATTTCAGCCGGGAGGCTCGACCCCTGACTGTCGCCAGCCGTTGGGTTTTACAAAAAGACAATGCTGGTCAACCGATTAAGATATTAGAAATCAACAATGATATTACTAAGCGTAAACAAGCAGAGGATGCTTTGCGCCAAAGTGAAGAAAAGTTTCGTCAGTTGGCGGAAAACATTCAAGCAGTCTTTTGGATAACAGAGATTCAAAATCAGCAAGTCCTTTATGTTAGCCCTGCTTATGAAACAATTTGGCAAAGAAGTCGTGAGAGCTTGTATCAAAAATCTTTAAGTTGGTTAGATGTCATTCACCCAGACGATCGCCAACGCGTCGAAAATACAATTGTTGAACAACAAAAAACAGGACAAAGTGATATAGAATATCGTATCATCCGTCCCGATGGTTCAATCTGTTGGATTCGCGATCGCGCCTTTTCCATTAGAAATGAACTCGGAGAGGTGATACGGATTGCTGGTATTGCAGAAGACATCACCGAAAAGCACAAAATTGAGCAGATGAAGAGTGAGTTTATTAGTGTCGTCAGTCACGAACTCCGCACTCCTTTAGCTGCAATTCGAGCATCTCTGGGCTTACTCAACAGTGGGCTCTACGATGAAAAACCAGACAAGTTCAAGCGCATGATTGAGATTGCAACAATCGACAGCGATCGCTTAGTGCGTCTAGTCAACGATATTCTAGATTTGGAACGCTTAGAATCAGGTCAAGCTATTCTAGAGAAAACAATCTGTAACGCGGCTGATTTAATTCAACAAGCGGTAGAGGGAGTACTAGCGATCGCCAAGCAACAAAATATTACCTTTGATATCCGCCCTACCAATGCTAAAGTTTGGGCAGAAGCAGATGCCATTATTCAAACACTTACCAATATATTAGGTAATGCCCTCAAATTCTCACCTTCTAATTCCATTATTACCGTGCGTGTCCAACAACAAACAGATAACGTACGATTTGAAATCGAGGACCGAGGACGAGGTATTCCACCAGAGAAGTTAGAAGCTATCTTTGGAAGATTTGAGCAAGTAGACGCCTCTGACTCTCGCTCCAAAGGCGGTACAGGTTTGGGATTGGCAATTTGTCGTAGTATTATCAATCAGCACGGTGGGCAAATCTGGGCTGAAAGTACTGTCGGTGTAGGTAGCACATTTTTCTTCACTCTCCCAGTATCACCAAAGGATTACCAAAGAAGATATAATGAATACTAAAAGGTTATTAATTATAGACGACGAAGAACGAATTCGGGAATTAGTGCAGATTTGTTTGGAAGACTTAGGAGGTTGGTCAACCCTCACGGCAGCATCAGGGCAAGAAGGACTAAAAATTGCCCAGACAGAACCCATTGACGCCATTTTGCTTGATGTGTCTATGCCTGAGATGGACGGCTTTGCGGTCTACGAGCAACTTCAAGCAAATTCACTCACCAAATCGATACCAGTGATTCTGCTAACAGCAAAAGTCCAAGCAAGCGATCGTGCTCGCTTTGCTCAGATGAAACTCGCTGGAGTTATCTTCAAACCGTTTGAAGCAATCACCATTTCCAAGCAGGTCGCTAAAATTCTTGGTTGGTAATAAGTAGTCGTGCAAAATAAATTATCTAGTTGAGAAGGGCAATAGGCAATCTTGCTATAGGCAATAGGCAATATTACTAGGATACATCGATTTTAATACTACGTAGGTTTTCAGCCAAGAAATAAATTTCACCGCTTAGAGCTAAAGTCAGATAAATCTGACTGAATATGGTTTTTAACCCGTTTTAACGGGTTTAAGCTTGAGCGCCCAAATTTTAATTTAGGGCTTAACCGACAAATATTGACATCGATTTTAATTGATTAAAAAAATATGTAAATATTTATCCATAAGTACTTACTAACATCTTGCACACCATTCGCCCCTACACCCCCACACCCTTACACCCCTACACCCTGTGTTTATTGAGAGTTAACTCAACTGTTTTCGGAATTGACGAATACTCAAGGTCATCAGAACAACAGCAAAAATCAGTAAAATGAGTACCTGATGCCAAAGCGCTTCAATACCTACTCCTTTTAGCAACACCCCACGACAAACTTCAATAAAATAACGCAGGGGGTCTAGATAAGTGAGCCATTGCATAAAGGTGGGCATACTAGAAATTGGAGTTAACGCTCCACACAAAAGAACAAGGGGCGGGTTGATAAAGAAAGCTGTTAACTGTGTCTGCTGTTGGCTTTTTGAAAAAGTGGCAATCAAGATACCGATGCTAATACTTACCCAAAAGTAAAGCACAGCAATCAATAAAAACACCAGTAAATTACCCCGCAATGGTACACTGAAAACTAGTCTCGCTATACTTAGAGCAATTAGAACATCTATAGTCAGTAGTACGAGTAATGGACATATCTTCGCCAGAATGACTTCTGTATTTGAGGCTGGCGTCATCACCAATTGTTCTATAGTACCCGCTTCTTTTTCTCGTACTACTAATGATGCGGCGGCTTGAGAACCAATGACTGTCAGCAAAACCCCAAACATTCCTGATACAATAAACCAAGAGGTTTCAAGTCCGGGATTGTACAAGATTGAGGTCTGAACTTCCACCGGCTGACTTGCGATCGCCCTGCTGTCAGTATTGCGGTTGTTTCGTAGCCGCAAGTTGTAGTCACTTACTAATTGAGTCATGTAACTCGAAGCAATGCTGGCTGTATTTGCATCGACAGCATCATACAGTGCTTGCACTTCCACTGTACGTCTTTGAGCAATGTCTTCAGCAAACTCTGGAGGAATGGCGATCGCAACAGTTAACTTACCCTCAGCCAAATCCTCAAGCATATCCTCTTGGTCAAAGTAGTATTGACTGATGACAAATGCGTCTGTTTGTTGAAATATTTCAATAAACTTACGAGAAGCGCTGCTGTTACTATAGTCAGTGATACCAACCCTCAGGTTTTGAAAGTCTGGACTCAACGCAAAACCAAATAGCATCAAAAAGATAGTAGGTGGAACCAATAATTGAATCAGTAGCTGACGATTGCGGAATATCTGAGCAAATTCTTTTTGAAACAGCGCCCAAAACCGACTTCCCAAAATTACATCTACAAATCCCACAAACCCCTGTCTCATCGTTTCCTCCTTTGTCCTATCTTTCGACTGATGGAGACAACACGGGCTCTCAACCGTTCACCCCCACACCCTCCCTC
>JAWQFQ010000389.1:0-5391 GCA_035967975.1 Scytonema sp. PMC 1070.18 | reverse complement strand
ACAGCGCTACTCTAGCTTGTCAGCTGGTCAGTTATTTTTGCCAGCCTGCACTAGGATGGTAATTTTCTCCTGCTAGTAAGAAATAAACCAAGGTATGTACCAACCGGGATAGAATAACTGTTCTATCTGAAAAACGAGGGAGATACGACTTGATGCGGAAATAACCAGGCGGTACTGAATCTTCAATATCTTCATGAGAAGATTCAAGTTCAGCTAAATCTTATTCGGACAAAAACAAATCGCTTTGACTACTAGCAAAAAACGAGCTAGCACCAAAATAGGACTTTAGATAAACAAGTGTTTTTCCCCAACGTTCTCTACCTTTAGTTTGAGGAGAAAAAGCTGCTTCTGCATATTCAGAACCGTACTTCTCTTGCAGCTGTTCAACCACTTCTCGGTTAATATCAAAGCGCCAGTTAGCAGAAGCGAAAAATTCTTTAATACACTCTTTTAAATAGTCCTGTGTAATCAAATTTATGTCTGATACGATTTTTTGAAAATCAGTACAGTAAGTATCAATAATGAAATCTTCTAGTTCGATTTCTAAATCTTCTCTTCTGTCAACTGGCAGTAATGATTTCGCTTCTTCTAAGGATAAGGGAAAATCCATGTAGGGACAACCCCTCGTCATTTCAGAATTCCCCAGTTGCGATAAAGTTTCATAGGCGATCGCACGCGCAAAATATTCGTTTTGGGAATGGATATACACTCCGTCTAGTTCCTTATCCACGAGCATCAGATTAATTGCCAGCAGCGCGTATAATGAGGCATCATGCAAACAAGTCGGTAAGTCAGAAGCTGTATCTAGTAGCCTTTGTTGTAAAACCTCGAGCCAAATACCCATCCTTACAGTGTTAGAAACATCCCGAAAATGTTCAATATCTTCGTCAGCCCGAAAGGGGATGGAAACTTGAGCTAAGAAAAATCCAGAAAAAACCATCATCAACTTTCCACTTACCTCGCCCCGAAAGGGGATGGAAACCATTTATACGTAATCCATCAAATTGCCAACCTTGGTTCTTTCCACTTACCTCGCCCCGCAAGGGGATTTTATGAGACATGAAAAAGCCCGTATTGTGGTGTTTACGGGCCATTTACTTATGAGAAAACTTTTTGAGAAACTTATTTCTTTATCTGTAAAATGAAAAAAAGTCCTTCATGTCGAAGGACTTCTATACTCATGATGTGAAACTGGTGGTCTCTCTGGATTACCAGTTTTTAAATTTGTGGCGGATTGCTACCACCATTCCGGTCTCGCAAGTAATTAAGTATTTGATTAACTGAATTACGTAACTCTTGACGGTCTATTGCGGCTTGTTGTCTGTCCTGGGCTGCTTCGGCTGCTAGGCGATCCATTCGTTCGTTAAAAGCTTGGCGGTCAATTGCTGCTTGCTGGGCTAAGGAATCTACTCTTTGACTTACAGCGTCTACCCTTTGGCTTACTGCGGCTACATTTTCGGTCAATAGCTGAATATTGGATACCAGTACATCAATGTTACCGTCATGCTGCTTAATTGTTTCGTCGTGTTCGGCTACTTTCTCGCCTACGTTGACAAATAAAGTTTCTAGCCTACTTAAGCGTTCTTCTATGGTTGGTTGGTTTGTGGTCATCTGTCGTCTTCTCCTTATTTAATTGCTAGTATCGCGTATTCTGGCAGTATGCCCCATTGCTCACTTCTTAGGATGTAAGTGATTTTATAGTCCTAAATCGTATTCATCCGACCTGTCATCTTCTATTTCTGGGAATTCAACGGACTTTTGTTCCACGGTATCAGGAACGCTAGACTGTATTGCTGGGGTCAGCCCCTTCTCCTGACGGAGACGCTACGCGAACGGGGAAGTCAAAAGTCAAAAGTCATTTTATGCTGCAAGTCACAATAAGTTAGTCACATTTGCTTTTAACAAAGCGATCGCTTCAACGCAAATAATCATAGAGGCGATCGCCCCAATTGAAAGAGTAACATCCCAAGTACAAGAATGTGTTTTTCGCCTCATAAACAACAAAACAATTATGGCAGTATTCCTTTAATCTCAAGAAAAAATTTCAATCTAGAATATTAATTTTGTTAGTTTAATATATAAAGACAAAACTAATATCTCTGGATTTTTCAAACAGTAAATATGAGAAATTCAGATAATATTTATGTTTTGAAGCTAGAGATTATTAACATAGTTGATAACAAAAATAAAAAGTAGAAAAATATAAAATTCTATAAGTTTTTATTGTAAAAACTAAATTTTCAGATAATTTTAGCCAACAAAAATAGCCAGCAGTTATGAAAATAAATGCTGGATGACTGTATATTGGGTAGTGAGAACTAGTACAGTTCAGCAAAAATAACTATCCAGTTAAAATGACGCCGAAAGACTTGTGGGATAAGCATTTCTCTTTCTGAATTCTGAACTCTGAATTCTTGCACTAGGTAATGGGTACTGGGTAAAAAATTTATCCCCAGTCCCTAATCCCTAATTTCCAATCCCCTTTCCAAGTACTAAGAAGAATCTAAATTCAGTTCTTGAACTACTTGACGAAAAATTGAAATTATCTCTTCAGGAATCATTCCGGCTAAATATTCAAAAAGAATGGCTTTAATATCAATAGCAACTGAGCCCAGCAGTTTACGAAAAGTCTGCCAACCATAAACTGATATGAGTTCGATGACTTCTTTAACCGCTAAAATAGGTTGAATTTCACCTGCATGAACTAGCAGTGGTAGATATACATCTTTTATCCATCGTTCATCTTCATCAAATTGGGTAATATCTGATTGATTAGGTTCCAGAAAACTTGATAACAATTCAGTTATTAAGTTTGTGAAAACTAACCAACCACCAAATTGTTTACCTATTTGGCTAATTCTTCCTTGAGTCATTCCCCAGGTTTCACTCTCTAATTTCGAGAGCTCTTCAATTTCTTCTTGCTTTGGTTTTTTGTTCCCCTGTTTAAAAATAGTAGAAAATAAAGAAGAAACTAACCAGATAGCTCGCTGATTCTTTGTTCCTGCTTCATGGGAAATCTCCACTGATGATATTTTCTCCAAGACTATACCAGGCATGACCTTGGATAAAAATTCTAAGTCATAATCCCCTATAAAGTAGTAAACTAATTGCTCAAGTGGACGTAAATGCGATCGCAACCGCCCCGCTTCCTGAATAATTTCTGCTCTGACAAAGCTATCAACAAACTCTTCAAAGCTTATATTCTCATGGAATTCGGGAACTCTTAGCAGGGAACTCTCAACAGTATTTCCTGTTCCCTCAATGTTAACTGAATTCCCTGTGAGAACTTTATACTCTGCTGCTAACTCACCAATATTAGGGTAAGGTATACCAACCGAACAAAGAGCTGTTGTATCTGCAAAACGGTTCACTCCCCTCCCATCGCGAAAATGGTAGCCATCACCTGGTTTAGCAAAACTCTTACGCTCAATAAAAGCCACACCCGGTGACATTGCTTCAATCTTCTCTCGCAGTGCTTCTGTGCGGTGATGCATGGACTCTCGCCTATCTCGTCCCAAAACACCCATATTCGTAATTTGCACCACCAACAAATTTTCATAACTTGGAGTCGCTTGCTCAACAACAAGTACATCTTTAACCCCGACTCCTAACTTGAGAGCAAGATACCTGACATCTAAGGTACCGTCCAAGTAGATATTGAACTGAGCCGCGTTGGCTACATCTCGGTGGCGAGTCTCTTCTAAATGTAGCGTCAGTATTCCTTTATGAAAATGTAGTGCTCCAGGGATATATCCCCCCCAGACTTCCAACAGAGGGATTAACCAATTTAGAGATACTGCTTCTAGCGCTTGTTTCGTTTCTTGGTAAGCAGTACTTCGCAATAATTTATTGATTCGCCGAGAAGTTGCACGTTCGCTTTTATGACTAACACTCGTATCTATACTATCTGCATTGAGGGCTAAAAACTTCAAGTCAGGAGCAAGGGCGCGAGCCAGTTGGTTAATCATCTCAACAATATCATCGGGTGGTTGTCCGAGGAGTTGATGAATAGCAGTATCATCATAGCCATAACGACTACAAGTTGGTAGTTGAATACCTGAGGCTTCCGATTCACTCTTTGAGACAGACTCTCTACCACAAAAAAGAAACTTTAATAATTCAAAAAGAGGGTGGAGTCTGGTAAATAATTCCGGCGCAGCCACAGCCAACTCACCCGCTGTTTGGTTGAAATCTTTGAGAGTGACTTCAATCTTTTTGCGCGATCGCATGACAATAGAAGCCTCATCCCAGAACATACCACAATCAAAAAATGGGTAATCGTCCGGTAATGGGAGACTATCTGGATGCGCTCGAACTTGGGGGTGTTGAAGAACGTTGAACCGTTGTTGGCGATAACCAAACCCTGCTCCAGTACCATGACGACAGGCATTATATAGATGACAAGACAGACAAATCGGGTTATCAGACTCTTCAATTCGGTTAATATTTTTTGCAGCCAGCGCACGGAAAGTACCTGCTCTATGACAATTACCAGGAGTGGTAGCATCAACACCCCCATTCGGGTGGACGAAAAACGGTTGTCCAAGGGGTGTCCGTCGAGTCGGATCGCTAATAAAACCATGATGACGAGGGGATAAATCAACAAAGTTAGCCTCAATAGTGATAGTGGTGGGATTGCGATGATCGCCAGCGAGGTACCACAGTTGGCGACATCCAAACTCCTGTGGTGTCATGCTTCCAGCGGTATGGGATTTCCCTAATCCAGGAGAAGATTTATCTAAGATATGTTGCCAACCTTTTGCAACAGCTTCGCGCCAAAGACTCACCCGTTCGTCTCCTTTATAAATAATCTTAGGGCATCCCAGTCTTTTGTACTGTTCGGGAGTTGGCAAATCCTCTGGAGTGTATACTAATATTTCTTGTGGAGCATTCCTATTTACCAATCTCTTTACCCGTCGGGCAAAACCACGCCCAGGACGTAAGAGCTTCTTAATTTTATCTAACTGATGAATAACATCATCCCAAACACTTTGGGGATTGCGCGATAAACTTTCAAATTGTGCCCAAGAAAGAATTTCAAACTCACCAGTATACTCATCCCCGTCAGCGCAAGATTTATCAACTTGACCCCACCAAGCCACTTTAAGAGTATACCCCCAACGCTTGACCAACTCATAAGTCCGGCGGTACTGACGCATGACGTTTTTATTGACAACTGCACCCGCATCTGCCCATAAGAGCAAATCTTTCGTACCACCCAATCGTTCAGATGCAGCAGCTAGATATTGTTTGAAGGTTTCGGGACTTCCTGCAAAGTTCCCACCTGATGCACCAATCGTGATTTGATTTCTCAGTTGGGCAATAATCCAGGGTTTGAGAATACCTTCGGCAAGTCCAATGTAGGGGTGCAGGGGTGCAGGGGTGTAGGGG
>JAWQFQ010000388.1:0-5549 GCA_035967975.1 Scytonema sp. PMC 1070.18 | reverse complement strand
AAAAGGGGGGAAAATACTCTCAAAGTCCCCCTTTTCAAGGGGGATTTAGGGGGATACATTCATGGTTCTCGATTCGATGTCCCACACAATATAAAGTTATAGGCTTTCCCTCGCTTATTTATTGAGATTAGCCTGATACTACGAATGCAATATATTGTACTATATTCTTCGTGAGAGACGAGATACCGGGTTTGGTGGGGTTTCGCGATTTTCCCCAATCAACTATAATGGGGGTATTCTGCAAGGAAGTGTCGTTAGTTCAAATTTCTTAACAAAAAAGTTAAACATTGGGTCTAAATTATTGATATACTATAAGAGTGAAAAAAAATTTTGAGCTCGCTCCGCGTTGCTCCGCTCGCTCAAAGTTAAAAAAAAAGAAGAAAAAGAAAAGAGAATCAAAGTGTAAAGGGGACTAAGACGGCGCGACACCACCACAAACCACCCGAAAACCGAAGTTGACGTCGACGAGGTCGGGGGTGTACCAGTCGCGGTTGGCAGAACGGCAGTAGTCGGGGTAGTTGTACCACGAACCACCGCGCAGCAGTCTTGTTTGATTATTTTGATTATCATTATCGTTTTGAATACTTTGAATCCAAGCACTACCGTTATTAGGTGCTCCTCGATAATTATCATGCCAAGAATCAGCACACCATTCCCAAACGTTCCCGTGCATATCGTACAGACCGAAGGCGTTGGCTGGAAAAAATCCTACTTCTGTCGTCTCCTTGCGGTAAACACCTAACGGTCCTTTTCCGTAGGAACCTTTCCAATTATATTCTTTATTATCTGTTCCTTGATAATTTGCCAAATCTGTGGTAATCGTTTCCCCAAAATTAAATGGAGTCGTCGTACCAGCACGACAGGCGTACTCCCACTCGGCTTCGCTCGGTAATCTATATTCTCGCTCGCTATATTTAGATAGTCTAGCACAAAATTCCACTGCATCATACCAAGAAACACTTTCTACCGGAAGGCGATCGCCTTTAAAACGAGATGGGTTTGCTTTTAGGTCGCGTTCAACTTTGGGTAATGCAGCTACGGCTCGCCATTGTGCTTGGGTGACTGGATATTTCCCCATGAAGAAGGGTTGGACGGTGACTCGGTGTTGGGGGCGTTCATCATCACTGCTACCTTCCTCATCTTCTGGTGCGCCCATTGTAAAGGTACCT
The DNA here is from genome assembly GCA_035967975.1 of Scytonema sp. PMC 1070.18. Lineage (GTDB taxonomy): Bacteria > Cyanobacteriota > Cyanobacteriia > Cyanobacteriales > Nostocaceae > Scytonema. The sequence goes on along the minus strand of JAWQFQ010000388.1, from coordinate 4,380 downwards.
CCTGGAATTTCTACCATTTCTAAGGAAATACCATCACCCAAATCTTCAACGAAGAATCTGGCTCGACCTGGGCGACGAATAATTTTGATTTCATTTTTGCGAGGAAGACCGAAGAGTTCTCGTTTTTCCTCTACCTGTACAGTCGCTACTTGAAACTCAAATTCTTGTAATGGTGGAAGAGTTGTTGTCGGTTGTTCTCCTCTTAACTCTGGTGGTAAAGATAGTTCCATTCCTGCGACTGAATAAGAACGGTTTGGGACTTCTGTACCTGTTAACGCCTTGGTGACATCTTCAGCGTACTTGATTAAATTTTCATAAGCACTCAACTGCGGAGCCAGTTCTTGAGTAATCCGGGCTAAACGTGCCATTTCTGCTCGATTTACCAAACTTTGCCCAATACTAGTGGGTTGGGATGCAGCATTTTGAAAAGCTTGAGTGATTTCACTGACTGCTTTTTCCCGCTGGGTTTCTACATAAACCATTGCAGACCACTGCTGTGCTTGTAATTCTTGCGGACTAATATAGGGATTAGTTTGGTGTAAATATTTAACATAGCTAATCAAGACTTTTGCGACATCCTGCATCCGCTGCTTACCTAAATTCTCCTCCCTCTCCATTTCCTTGAGCAAGTAAGCACGGACAGCTGTGTCCATTGCATATAGTTCGTATCCTACCTGACGACATAAATCCGAGAGCAACAAATCCACTTCCGCTACCCAGGGGACTTCACCGCGCAAAAACTGCACTCGCAGGAAGTTTACCAATTCTGGGGTTAACACCAGAGGTAGGGCTGCATGGTACGCAAGCAAACGATAGGATGGTTGAAATCGAGCTTCAAATCTGTTAACCATCTGCTCTGCGCGTTGCTGTTCTTGTTTAGCAGTATCTAAATTCATCTTAATTATTGGAACAGTTATATTTTGCATCTTAGACTGGTTCGTGATAAATCAGTACGGTTCTTATAAACTTGATGGGCGCTTAGAGAAACCGGGTTTCTGTCATGGAGAAATGCTTGGCTAACGCTGAGGTTGCAAAGTTTGACCTCTAACAACATCAATAGCATTGTTCAGTCCTTCCGTATCTAACTGAAACATTGTTACTGAAAGGGAAATTATTTGAGCTGAAGTTCCTTCCCATCGTTCTTTTGGAATGGGATTTAACCAAGCTATTAAGTTGGTATGTTGTCTAATTCTAAATAGTGTCTCTGTCGTTGAAAAAACTCGTTCCTTATGGCGATGTCCTCTTGCTGCGCCTGCATCACTCACAATTAAAACACTGGTATTGTTGTCACAATCTGCTAATACCTTGTTTAAGGAAACAGGTGTAGTTAAACGGAAGTCTTCATAAACACTGGAAGCAATAATATTATGAAAATAAAAGACATTGACGTTTTCTGACTTGATTGTACTTTCATTTTGCACTGTGTCTACTAAATCTCTTGTAAAACGATGACACGCTTTTGTGGTAGAACGCACATCCCATCTGTAAAAAGGCAATTCTAATTGATGAGCAACAGCACGGGCGAGTCTAGTTTTACCACATCCTGCTTCTCCCTCCAATAACAAAGGTCTTCTCAAATAAATAGCTAGATTAACCGCCTTAATGAGTTGTGGAGAAGCAAGATAAGGTTCAGGAGTGTCAGGAGAATCTTTGTGACGCTCTGGTGGTCTGAATTTGGGGTCAATCCAAAATTTACTTTCTTTATCCATTTCCATAGTTTTTATCGCCTTTGACTTTTTTCTCTAAGTATCCTCTCTAGTTCTTTCATAAGTATGACACGAGCTGTGATAGGCTGTCCTTGACTATCTCGATAAACAACTTTAGCTATTGTTTCAATTTCTGTTTCTGTGCTTCCAATTTCAGGTGAACGCAATATAGAATGTCCAAATAGCCATTCCAAAATATCTTGTTCTTTCCATTTTTTTAATTGAATTTCTACAATGCGTTCGTGATTAAAGTTTCCTATTCTTGTCAAGAATGGATTTAAAAATTCTTTTGAAAAAGAAGTATTCAGTGTAACAACAGTTATGAATTTTACTTTTGGGATTTTTTTATTACGACTTAATTCTGGTAATTGACGCACTAATGACACCCAAAAATCTTCTATTATCCACTTTAAAAATTGCTCGTGAGCCTCATCAATATATATATTTATAAAAATTACACTTGTTTTAAAAATAGCTCCGCAAATTTTTTGGATAACTTTTTTTTTATAACACTCTAGTTTTTGTGGATTAGGTTCAACTAAATCTTGAGGAATATCACAAATTCCAAATCTCCTTAAAAAATTGATTGGGCTGGGTTGGTCTATAGAAGAGAAACCAATTGGATGATAAATCCAATATCCTCCTTCATTTTTTAAAGTTTCTTCAAAATATTTAACACATAGATTACCTTCGTTTGGACGACTGTTTTGCAATAAAAAGAAGGCGGCTCCTTCTTTTTCATAAAAAGAATTAAGAATCCTTTGAAAAATCCTTTTAGCCTGAGAAAAATCTATTCTGTGAATATTAATTTCACATTCTTGAAGATATTCTTCATAAGCAAAACCGGGAGTTTTTAATTTTTTAATTTCATTGTTCTTTTCCTCCATTTGCTGATATATGTTATCCCACTGCCATTTTAACTGAGTGCGATCGCTTTCATTAGATGTGTAAGTTATCTGTTGAGTTAATTTATTAGATTGCTCAACTAATGCATCATATTCTGTTTGAAGTGCCTTTAGTTTGATTTCTTGAGGAGATGGTGATTTAATCCTTTGTGTCATTTATTTCAAGAACAATAAACTACTGTCTCAATACTATAAATTTTAAATAATTTAGAAGCCATTCAATCAATTTTCGGTCAAAGCAAAAGTTGTGATTAACTGACAATCTTTAGCTTATAACCCGTTTTAATAGGTTTAAGCTTTAAGAAGTGAATTTTAATTCTAGACTGAACTATTGCTGAATCTGCTGTTCTATTTCCTCCATTTCCTGATATATGTTATCCCGCTGCAATTCTAACTGAGTGCGATCGCTCACATTAACAGTAAACATTATTTGTTCAGTTAATTTGTTATATCGGTTGACTAGCGCATCATACTGTTTTTGGAGCGCTTGTTTTTTCAAAGCTTTGGGACTTGTCATTGCTGTATTTTTCTGTTCTACAGGTGGATGATTGCTGAAGTTTTCCCTCAAATCTGAGTTTTTCCGATAATCAGCTAAAATCATATCACCAAATCCCTCAGTACGGGCTGTTGGTTCTTGTATCCGGCTATTTTTCAAACCCCAACGGCGCAAGCCATCCAGCACATGAGTCTTGAGGTCATCGACACTCACAAAGTTCTTTCCCGAACGGTCAGCAACACCGCTCAATCCTTCCAATAATTGATACGTAAAAACACCGTGTTGCTTTTCAAGCCATTCAAAGGCGACCTGCTGCGCTGTACTGGCTGCAATCAGAGCAAAACCTTCTGCTAATTCGTAAACGTTGTGAATAAACTCTGGGTCGGTGATATCTCTACCCATTTCTACTCCGCTATGACAAGCATCTAATGTCAGAATTAACCGACGGGCTTTGCTATTTTTTATATATTGTTCTACTGTATTTACACTGAGGGCTCTTTGTTTGAGCAAGGAATACCGGGTATCTTGAGCTATTAAGACGGCTTCTTTTTGATTGTCTGCTTTCTCCACCAGTGTCCCGTGACAGGAGAAATGTACCCAAAAAAGGTCATCCCGTTGAACTGCATTGCAAATTTCAATCAGTTTTGCTTCGATATTGTCACGACTGGGAAATAGCGGGTCATCTCTATCCAAGCGATCGTGGAGACAAACGACTGTGTAACCAATTTGCGTCAGGGTTTTCTCTAGCGCTAACACATCGTCAACGCAAAACTTTAAAGTTCCAAAATTATGGTCGATATAACGGTTCACTCCCACAAGGAAAGCCCATCGGTGTTTGATTCCTTGTTGTTTTTTTGCTGCAATTAAGTCGCGATCGCTCTCCAATGCGCCTTGTGCTCGTAGTTCTGAGGGTGGAATCACAAGATTTAATTCTTGAGCAAAAACAGATAATTTTTCATTGTTGGGATTGAACTCATGAGCACCGACAATCAGTTGATCAATCCATCCTTGGGCTTGTGCAGCTTGAATTAATTTATACACAATTGCTCTTAAGTCACTACCCATTGCGATCGCATTTAGGTTTTTCTCAAACTGAATTTGTACCAATTCAGCGAGTCTTTGTTGTTCCGGGAATGCATCTAGTAAAGCCTCTGTCAATTGTTTGTATTGCTGACCATTTAGTTTCATATATTAGTTATTATCAGAGTCATGTCTGCTGTTAAGAGGATGTTTGAAAAGTGGTTTGTTGTAATTTCAAGCACTGGTTGATCCC
>JAWQFQ010000387.1:0-5627 GCA_035967975.1 Scytonema sp. PMC 1070.18 | reverse complement strand
CAGCGCTACTCTAGCTTGTCAGCTGGTCAGTTATTTTTGCCAGCCTGCACTAGTCCAAAGCACTACTTCTTCTCCTTCACAGTCCGTGAGTTTTCCCGTTGCTGAATTCTTTATTAGTTGATGGGTTTACATTATACTCTGTAGATTATAATAATATTCATTCTCATACATTGAGTTGATAAAATACTACCAGCGCAGGCTACTCCCTACGGTGGTCTAAGATTACCTAAATTTCTTTAACTCTCACCTCTGTGTTCTGGAGCGCCTGGAGCGGTTTTTACATACTCGCTATCCCTTGCAGTATTGAGAGTTACTCCCTTCTCGCTATAAAATGACCGATCTACTTTTCCTCTTCCTTGGCGCTCTTTGCGTCTTAGCGGTTCATTGAAATAAGTAATCTTCGAGCGGAAAGGGAGTAATCAACATATCAAGTTCGTTATATGAAGACTTAAGCCAACAGTGTTGACAATATTTATCATAGTTTCTTAAAACTTTATTGAAAAAAATTGGTAAAAAGTTAGCTTATTCCTGATAAATTACTTAAAGAATTTCTCAAAAAAAGAGTTTTTCCAATAGCACAGTGTGGGTGCTAGTTAATAGTTAATGTGAGGAAAAGATGGCAAAGTTATGGAAATCTCTGCTGGCTAGTCCAGTCGTTCTTGGCACAATGCTACTGAATGCTAATGCAGTGGCTGAGGAAATACCTGGAAATAAAGAAGTCACACAAGCTAAAAATCCCCAACAAAACCAGCAAACAATAGCACAAGTAACTTCCGTATCTCAGCTTTCAGACGTGCAACCTACAGATTGGGCATTCCAAGCACTACAATCGCTGGTAGAACGCTACGGTTGTATTGCTGGATATCCGAATGGAACTTATCGTGGGAATCGAGCGATGACGCGTTACGAGTTTGCAGCTGGTCTAAACGCTTGTCTTAACAGAGTGAACGAACTTATCGCCACCGCCACAACTGATTTAATTAGAAAAGAAGATTTAGGAACATTACAAAGACTACAAGAAGAATTTGCAGCAGAACTAGCAACACTTCGTGGTCGTGTAGATGCACTAGAAGCAAGCACTGCGAAATTAGAAGCAAATCAATTCTCAACAACGACTAAACTACAGGGACAAGTTGTTTTTGCACTCACTGATGTTTTCAGTGGCGGTACAATCAACGGTGTGGATGCAGAGGATAACAATACAACTTTAGGAGCAAGGGCGCGTCTGGAGTTTGTGACCAGTTTCACTGGTAAAGATACATTGTTTACTAGGCTTCAGGTAAATAATATTGTCGGACCTAACATTGGTACACCAGAAGGAAGCCTGTTCTTTGCTGGTGAAGATGGTACCGGTGATGTTTCTCTGGATGCACTATTTTATCAATTCCCCCTAACTGAAAGCACAGAAGTGATTGTGCTCGCCAACGCAGGTGCAGCTGATGACATTACCAATACAGTCAACATCTTTGACGGTGATGGCTCATTCGGTGCTTTATCTACTTTTGGGACACGCAACCCAATTTATTATCAAATGGATGGTGCGGGCGCAGGAATCACTCAGCAGTTTGGGAATGCACTCTCACTCTCAGTCGGATATTTAGCAGGTTCGCCCAATGATCCTTCTCGGGATAATGGTGTATTCAATGGACCTTATGGTGCGATCGCCCAACTCACCGTTCAACCGAGCGATCGCTTTACAATTGGGTTAACGTATATAAACGCCTATAACCAAGAATTAGGTGCAGGTAGCCTGCGTGCAAATCCAATATCATTTTTCAACGACTTTGACGCTAATTTAGATGGAGAAGCTGACGATCTGAGTGTACCGTTTTCTAGCAATTCTTATGGTATACAAGCGTCTTTAGGTTTGAGCGAAAAATTTGTCGTAGGTGGTTGGGTTGGATACACCAACGCCAAAAATTTATCTACAGAAGGAGGGAGTATTGATCGCGGAGAACTGGATATATGGAACTGGGCTGTGACCCTAGGGTTTCCCGATCTAGGTAAAAAAGGTAACTTAGCAGGTATTATTTTTGGTATGGAACCCAAGGTAAAACGTTCCACCATCAACGAACTATCTAGAGACAGAGATACTTCCTACCACATAGAAGCGTTCTACCAATATCAGGTAACAGACAATATCGTTATCACCCCTGGAGTCATCTGGTTAACCGCACCAGACCATAACAGCGACAATGATGATGTTGTCATTGGTGCAATTAGAACAACGTTCAGTTTCTAAATTAGGGTGTAGGGTATGGGGTGTGGGGTGTAGTGAAGAATTTTAAGTTTTTCCCTACAGCCCCATACTCCAAAAATGACAAAAAGACCAGCCTACCACAGCTGGTCTATTAAAACTTTTCTTCGCGTTGTCTTCTCATTGAGTCAAACCCAGAATGCACGTTGTCAAAGCGCACCGGGAAAGCTTTCTTTTCTGACCAATATTGTAACAGCCTACACAGATTTTCAAGGTAATTTTATCAAAAAAAGATATATAGACAAAAAAATTTCCTCTATCTTTAAGAAGAATTTAATTCAATATCAGAAAATATCAAAACTAAAAAAAAATGATTTTACATTTTAATTTTACTCCTTGCTTATTGACAAACAAGCCTTATTTTCCCCTACACCCCACACCCTACACCCTACACCCCATTAAATAAATGTGGCTGTCCCCAAATAATAGTTTCCTGTTTGTAGACTGCAATTCCCGGTTTAGCACCCTTGGGTTTGTAAACGTACTTTGGTTGAGTGTAAACCACTGGGACTTGATCGCTTTGACGACCTCGACTGTAATATGCAGCTAGATTAGCAGTATATTGCAAATCGGCTTCTTCTGGAACAGATCCCGGCTCTAAACGTAGTAAGACGTGGCTTCCCGGAATTTCTTGGGCGTGGAACCATAGATCGTAATCATTGGCGACACGGAACGTTAATTGGTCATTTTGACGATTGTTACGACCAATTAACACTTCAAAACCACTAGGAGTAGAGTAATGATAAAAGTTAGTACTAGCAGTGTCGGTAGAACTACGCCGACGGTATTCAGAGTCTTCTAAGTACTTTTGCTGAATTAGTTCTTCGCGGATTTCTTCTAAGGCTTGTAAATCCTCTGGGGTTTTATAATCATCTATCTGAGAAATAGCTTCTTCAACCTGCTCTAAATACTCAATTTCAGCATTAACTTCAGCTAAGAGTGGTTCTACAGCAGTACGAGCGCGTTTGAGTTTCTGATTTTGTTTATAAAGACTTTGAGCATTTTGTACGGCATTTTTATCTGGCTGCAAAGCAATTTTTACTAATTCGCCAGTTTCAAAATCAGGGAGGCTTATTTCTGTCATACCTACCTGCCATTCGTGCAAATAAGCCATCAATAAATCTGCTTTTTCTCGGTATTCATCTGCTGTTTCTGATTGCTGCAAACGTTGCTCAAAAGTTGCTGCTTTCGCTCGCAATTTTGCTAAAAAAGTATTCAATTTTTGGCTCAGCTGATTCCGCAATTGAGAAAAAGATTGTTGATTGAGTTGGGCACTGTAGTAAGAGTTGAGCAACTCTTCAACATCTGAAGCTAATTTAACAGAAGCCCAACCTAAGACCGTATATCCCTCTAAAGTCCAAGCAGGTTCAAATGTTTCCTTTTCCAACCTTTGCAGCCATTCCTGCCAGTGAGAAAATAACCTTTTCCATTCATCAAAGGTTAGGCTGTGGGTTGAGCTTTCAGGGTCTATTCCCGATACTAGCAGCATTGATTGTACCAGAGCTGGGGAAACACCACGATAGGTTTTCAACAACTGACGCTTAATAGCTCCGGGTACTAAGCTAACTCGTTCTTGCCAGTGTGCTTGAGATTCATTCAAATTGGGCACAAAAGCAGTAAGACTGGGTGGCGTTTCATAAGGTTGTCCGGTTAGAAGGGGACGGACACTAGATTTTTGTTGGCTGACTTGATGGGCAACGGTAATAATTTGATTGCTGGCATCGGTAAGAATGACATTACTGTACTTGCCCATAATTTCCACGTAAAGGTGGTACAAGGCAGCTTCTCCCGGACGGCGGGCAAATTGCAAATCAACCACACGTTCCCAAGGAGCGATTGTCTGAATTGCTATCAATGCCAAACCACCCAACTGGTGCAGCAATTGTTGGCTGAAGGTGAAGGTATCTGGTGTTCTGGGTGGAGGGTCGCCAATGTGAAGGCGGGCGGCTTGGGGATGCCACGAAATTTCCAACCAGTCTCGCCCTTTTAATGTACGAAGTGCGATCGCAATGGTATGACTGTTGCGCTGATAGACTTGCTCTATGCGCGATGGCAGCCAGTGAGCGCGGATATCGCCACAGACAGCTGTGAGAGTCGTAAAGTCAAATGTTTGCACAACAATGTGTTGCTGTCATTCTAGCGTCAGTATTAAGTATTATAAACCTTTGATGCTGTTGCATCTGCCAAAATGCTCAAGGAGCAGTAGAGACATATCATACAACGTCTCTACTGGATTTGTGAAACTTCACATAAAATCCATAATTCAATTCTGTTTGCTTTTCAGCTTCTTTGTTTTGCCATAACCGACACTGATGACTGTAGTCAACAAAATAGCACCAACTGTACCTGGTTCAGGTACGCTCTTTGGTGTAGTGTTGCCAACTTTGATTTGATAAGCAAGGTTAGAAAAAGTGGGTGCTGTACCTTCCCAGTTGAATAAAGTTTGACCTGTCAGCTTAAAACCACTGGATATGTTGCTGAGTTGGATATAGTCTGTATCGCTATTGGTAGCAGTACCGGAAGATGCAAGACTTGTAATTGTCTGACCTACATTGCTTCCGTTTTCGTAAAGCTGGATGTTACTCAACTGTACAAAGTTGTTTTGATTATCAGGACTGGTCAGACCATCTTTTTGTGCGTAGGTACGAAGAAAGATGTCACTTATGGAACCCGTGAGCGCAGTACTGGTCAGGGTGCGATCGCCTACCGTATATGTCACTTCATTACCTGTATACTCTAGGCTGAAGTCCACTAATGTATTTGGAAGCCAGTTAAACTGTCTTTCTTCAACAGGTGTACCACTAGCATTATTTATACTCAGTTCGTAAGTGCCAGCGCCGGAGCGATCGCCAATTCGACCTTCCGCAACAAATAATTCCGAAAATTCACCATTTTTGCGTAAATTTTCAAAATCCGTATCTGTGAATCCCGTCCTATCAACAAGGGTGAAAGCTTTTGCGGGATTGGGTGCTGTCAGGAGTCCCAAGCTAGCCAAACCCAGAATCAAAAGTAATTTGTGTTGTTTCATATCCTGCTAGTCTTAGTAAAGAATACAATTTCCTGAAAATCACGATTGTGATTACAGTTTCCATGACTGGTTTTTCGGAAAAAATGTAAAAAACTACACAATCCTCCAACCTGACAAGTTGTACTTAAATTTTTAAGCCAATAAAGCACTTCTGAGTACTGACTATATTTATAGCCTTCGGGTTCCACATAGGACTTCATTGTATCTACACTTCAGGTATCTAAGATTGCGTATTTTTAGCATAGAGATTTGTTTCCTGTCGCGTCGAGCAAAATTCAGAAACTTTAGTGAACTACCTACACCGACCTGAGGCAGGTACGGTGTAGGCTTCTGGCATCCCCT
>JAWQFQ010000386.1:0-5637 GCA_035967975.1 Scytonema sp. PMC 1070.18 | reverse complement strand
TAGGGGGATGTGAAGTGTGCATGCTACTAACAAGAAGACTTTTAAAACATCCTCTTACAAGAATTTTATCTCATCTTTAGAAAAGAATCAGAGGAAAAATGTATTTTAATCCTGAGCAAGGTGTCATCTTAATTGTTGATGACACACCTGTTAATATCAAAATATTATTTTCTGTTTTAGAAAATTACGGGTTCAAAATTTTAGTTGCAGAAGATGGGGAAAGTGCAGTGAAAATAGCAACACATGCCTTGCCTGATCTAATTTTGTTAGATGTGCTAATGCCGGAAATAGATGGTTTTGAAACGTGCTATCAATTAAAAAATAACCCAGCAACTCAAGATATACCTATCATTTTTATCACGGCTCTTAACGATAAAACGGATAGAATTAAAGGTCTTAATATTGGAGCCGTAGATTATATCACTAAGCCATTAGAACCTGAAGAGGTTTTAGCACGAATTAATATTCACTTGCGGTTAAGAAATCTAACCAAACAACTCGCAGAGCAAAATAAACGCTTAGAACAGGAAATCCGCGATCGCCAACGGATAGAAGAGGAGAAAGAGCAGGCTTTTCGGGCTCTTCAGGAAAGTGAAGCTAGATTTAGATACTTAGTAGAATCTAATATCATTGGCATGGTTTTGGCAGACCTAAGTGGCAACATAAAAGAAGCAAATGATGCCTTTCTCCAAATGGTGGGTTATCAACGGGAAGAATTGGAATCGGGAGAATTGCGTTGGGATAAAATGACGCCCCCAGAATACCTTATTTTGGAAGAAAAGGCGATCGCACAAATCAGTAGCACCGGAGTTTGTAGTCCTTTCGAGAAAGAATATATCCGCAAAGATGGAAGTCGAATTCCTGTCATAGTGGCTTGCGCTCTTCTAGAGAAATCTCCACAGCTTGCTGTCGGTTTTGTGCTCGATATCACAGAACGCAAACGCTCTGAACAAAAAATCCGTGAACAAGCTGCTCTGCTAGATATCACAACAGATGCGATTCTTGTAAGAGACTTAAATCATAACATCCAATTTTGGAACAAGGGCGCTGAACGTCTCTATGGATGGATGAAAGAGCAAGCACTTGGCAAAAATGTGAATGAGCTTCTCTACAAACGCAAAAAATTACCTCCACTCTCAGATATCCATACAGCTTTGGCTGAACGAGGAAATTGGCAAGGCGAATTACATCAAGTGACTAAAGACGGTAAGGAAATTATTGTAGCTAGTCGTTGGACAGTGGTGTTGAATGAAAAGGGACAAACCAAATCTATCCTCACTGTCAATACAGATGTCACAGAGAAAAAACAAATTGAAGCACAGTTTCTTCGCGCACAACGTATGGAGAGTGTTGGTACCTTAGCAAGTGGGATCGCTCACGATCTCAACAATGCACTGACACCAATGATGATGTCAGCTCAACTCTTAGAGAATCTATCTTTGGATAGACAAAGCCAAGAGTGGATTACAATACTGAAGACCAATATTAAGCGTGCAGCAGATTTAGTCAAACAAGTGTTGTGGTTTTCACGAGGACTTGAAAGCAAATTTACCACCTTGCAGCTTCAGGATTTAATTTCAGAAATTCAACAGATTGTCAAACAAACTTTTCCCAAAACAATTGCAATTCACATAGATGTTCCAGAATCTAATCTGTGGCATATCTCTGGTGATACGACTCAACTGCATCAGGTATTGATGAACCTTTGCATTAACGCCCGCGATGCTATGCCTAAAGGAGGTAATCTACAGATTGCGGCAAAAAATATCTGGATTGATAGTCACAATGCCCGTAATAATATTGATGCAAAAGTCGGTCCTTATGTAGCTATTACTGTGACCGATACTGGTATGGGGATTTCCAGAGAAATTATTGATAAAATTTTTGAGCCATTTTTCACAACAAAAGAAGTAGGTCGAGGCACAGGTCTTGGTCTTTCTACTGTTATGGGTATTGTGAAAAATCACGGTGGTTTTGTGAATGTGACAACTCAAGTGGGAAAAGGAACAGAATTTCAAATCTATCTACCTGTTTCGCAAATACCTGAAACATCTGATGTCCTTACAGAAAACCAAGTAGCCGGAGGTAATGGAGAATTAATTTTTGTTATTGATGATGATAGTTTGATTTGTGAGATGACAAAAACCTCTTTGGAAAGAAACGCTTACAAGGTTTTAGTGGCTTGTGATGGAATGGAGGCGATCGCACTATACACACAACACCAGCAAGACATTAGTGTTGTGTTAATTGATATGATGATGCCTACTATGGACGGTCTCACAACTATCCGTATTTTGAAAAAAATCAATTCTGAAATTAAGATTATTGCCATGAGTGGTTTAGCATCCAATCACGAGATGATTAAAGCTCTAAATCAGAACATCAGCACTTTTTTGCCTAAACCCTACTCCTCAAGCGAATTATTGAAGAATCTACAGGTTATTTTAGGAAAAAGTTAGCGGCTCCTTTTCCCTATGTCCCATTTCCCCTACTTTGGTAAGATTAGGCACAATTAGGGGCAATGGTGCTACTTTCCACATCTCTAAGTTTTGAATACTTTAGTCTGTAGCACTTTTGTATTCAAAGCTTTAATTTCTTATTTATGCAGCCGAGCAAACTAGACCAAATGTTAGGGCTAGAAATACAGCGCCGTCGTACAGAAAAAGGTTGGTCCCAAGAGTATTTGGCAGAAATGACAGGTCTGCACAGAACCTCATCTGCGTATTCTTGGCCTGCATCTAATGGTGGCAAATCTCCAATTGCATCTCTAACTGTAACAAATGAAGAAATGCTTGGCTCAAATAAATCCATCTGCTTATTACAAGATTTAGCAGATATATAATCACTCCTAGTATCACCACAATGTGTTGGTCTAGGGAAGTAAGGTAATTTATCCAAGCTAGCGATAAAAAAAGCCCTAGTTCTCGTTTGTGGTACCCCATAATGGGCAGCATTTAATGAAGCTGAAGCCACTTTATAACCAAATGATTCTAGTTGCTCGGTTATTTCGTTTTGAACTACACCATCATATGCTTTTAAGATTTCAGACACATTTTCCATAACGGCATAAAGAGGTCTGAACTCTTGTACAAATTCCAAAAAAGTTTTATACAGTAGGTTGCGAGGATCGTTAAGACTGCGGGCAACCGCAGGAATGTTTCTTGAAAAGCCTTGACAAGGAGGACCGCCAATTAACGCTGTTAGTTCTTCTCGCTTCAAGCTCAGGCATAAACGCAACTCTGAAGGATTTACTTTACATATATCTTGATTAACAACTTTAGTGTTTGGGTAATTGAGTTTGTAGGTTGCTAAAGCTTTTTTATCTATATCAATAGCACATAAGGACTCCCAGCCTGCCAAGTGAAATCCTGTAGTTAATCCACCTGCGCCAGCAAATAAATCAATTAACTTGTACGTCATATATTGAATACTATAGTACTCATCTCGCGGTGTCAACTGATTTTAGCGATGTTAACAGCAAATCAATATCGAAGTTAGCACAAGCACTCAAATTCTACCAATGGGACAGCAACAATTACCCCAGAAACAGCATTGCAATTTGAGCTGAAGCCTACAAATTTGCTTGTGACTTTCTGCTAGTGAGCAAAAGCAGAGACCCTTAGATTAGTGTCTCTGCTCGATTAATCCTATGCTTTCTCTGTATCATCCTCAAACTGTGCTGTTTTACACGAGTTTAAGCTCATCAAGTCTGGTTTCTAAACCTGCTACTATCAGGCTAATCATTTGTAACGTAGCAGCTCGATCGCCAGTTTTACACTGTTCAAACAATAATTGGACATTTTCTAGTCCTGCATTGCTTGCTGATGTTAAAAGCGCGTACTCGCTTGCAGCTGGGTTGCTATTAGCACAAGCAGCATAAAGTACTAGCCCCGCCATCGTATACATATCTAACATCGGTTCATCAGAACCGTATAGATTGACAACTTTTGGAAATTCAGATAACGGGTGAACAAATTGATCAAACGTTAATTGGGTCATAGTTTTAGATTTGAATGACGATTATCTTCATCTAATACAGAAGAAGAATTTGTAAATATCGCCACATATCAAATTAGGTAGGTGATTTTAGTTGTTCTGTGTTACACAATAGGCGGAAATATGTATACTTAATAAGAGAGGGGTAACACTTCCTCGGCGTCCTTAACTCGTAGTTAAAAGCTAGCTAAGTGATTGAGGGGCTAGCTTCCGGGGTCATCTGCCTTTTTTTATTCTTCAATGACCTGCTTATGTCATAATAGTCTTGTCATTTTTTTTTGTCAATATGTCATTTAGAAATGACTAATAAGAATGTCCTGCTTTTAGAATGTCATGAGAGAAAATAAAGATAGGCACCATATTAAGGAGTCCAAACTATGACAGACAGAAGGCGTTCTGACGATTACAAGCAGGTTAGCGGTTATATTCCGATAGAGTTAGCGCGAGAGTTTAAAAGCATCTGCGCGGGTATTGGAATATCTCAAAGCGATGCTTTAGAGGAGATGATTCATGAGTGGATAGCCAAAAAAACAGGTTCTAACTCCTCGACGTCTAAACCAACTTCCCCTGAAACAATTGCCGATTTAGTTCGAGCTAATATGAGTCTACTGAAGCGTTGTGGAGTAAAAAATTTACCAGCCCTAGCTAGAGGAGAAGTGCTACCCACACCAGGGGATTTCGCCATCATCACGTCTACGTTAGCTATTCCCGAGGAAGAAAGAAAAATGATTTGGAAAAAAACTTTTAAAATTTCCGTGTTTGAGGATTCTACGAGTGTAAAAGTATATAAAGACTATGAAAGTTTGAGATAAAGATGAGCGCGAGCATTCTCAGAACCCTGAACTTACCGGGCTGGAACTATAAAATCTCCTACGAGGGAGTATCCATTCTTGCCCCTACAAAGCGAGATGCTACCCACCTTGCCCAAAGCTATGGAGAGGTTTTAAGTGAAACAGCAGCAAAAATTAATGGCAAGGTGCGAATAAGATGGAAGGGCTGCAAAAACCCGATTGAGTTTTACGGGTGGATGGCATCTACTCAAGAACCTACGCCCTCCGAAACTGCCGAAAGTATCTTGCGTTCTGGGGGTGCAGTCTTTTGCAGCCAGTTGCGTATGCCAGCAGAGTTATTGTATCGAATGGTTGTAGCCGCTGAGAATGAGCGCCCGGTTAGCATTGTCCGACAAGATAACCGCAAGCAAATCATTGTTAACCAGCCAATGGCTGATATGTTACAAACTCCCCCTGAAGTTGCAACCCAAAGGGTGATGACTCAATTTTGGCTACCTGAGGATTTAGCTATCCTGGAACAACGGCTACACACTGAGAGAAGATTTACTTGGACTTACTCTGCTGGTTTAAACGAACAGGCTTGGGCAATCCTGACAACTCATTTTGAGGCTTTTGAAGTTGAAGGCATTTGGTACAGACAGGGAACTTGCTTATCAACCCCCCAGCTTGTGCCAATTCCACCTGAAGTTCTTTCTCGAGCTTAAGGTTGCTTTTCCGACTGACTCTACCAACCTAAAACCAAGGCGTGCATAAGTTCGGGGTGCGTTGCCTTTTTAAATCAATTAACAATTAACCATTAGCAATTAGCAATTAGCAATTAGCAATTAGCAATTAGCAATTAGCAATTAGC
>JAWQFQ010000385.1:0-5666 GCA_035967975.1 Scytonema sp. PMC 1070.18 | reverse complement strand
TTAAACAACTTTGCGACCTGCACGGAATCCGGTATCAAGAAACCGAGGAAGCATACACATCCTTATGTCGTTTACAACGTCTACAACGTAGACATGATAAGTATTTAACGTTGTTGCCATTTTCTACAACGTTAAGTCTCATTAAACTAATCGGGCAACCTAACATCGCTGAAAGCTCCTACTGTTGCTTCAAATAATACTTTACAGATTCCAGTGGCACCGTTACGATTTTTCGCTACATTGATTTCCATAAATCCTAAGTCCTGTGTCTCTGGATTATAATATTCATCTCGATAAAGAAGTAACCCAATATCCATATCTTGTTCTATATCTCCTGAGTCTTTAATATCAGCTATTGTTGGACGTTTATTTGTTTGATTCTCCACACCCCTATTAATTTGAGCTAGGGCTATAAATGGAACATCAAATTCTTTGGCAATGTCTTTAAATGCACCAGAAAATTTACCAACTGCTTGCGCTCTATTACCCGCTGCTCTATCGCCAAGTTTTTGAATATAGTCCATTACTACTAAACCTAAACTTCCTCTTTCAGACTTAACTCTTCGCAATACAGAACACATCCGTGAAGGATTTTGGATGCTAGCTGGCGTATCATCAATAATAATAGGTAGTTGGCTTAAAGCTACTACAGCTTGTTTTAAATTATCCATCTCGTCTCGGTATATTTGATTGCTCATTAGTCTGCTAGAATCAATACCCGAATGCATTGCCAAAAATCTTTTAGTTAATTGTGAAGAGGACATTTCCGCAGAAAAGAAAACAACAGGTAGTTTTTGATGGATTGCAATATGATTAGCAAAATGGCAGCCTAACCAAGTTTTACCCATTGATGCCCTAGCAGCGATTACAATTAAATCCTGTTTATTTAACCCTCCTATCAATACATCTAAATCTTTTAATCCAGTAGAAAAACCTGGAGTATACCCTTGCTGTAACTCTTTAAATACTTCTCTTATAGACTCACTTATTAGTTGTGGTTGAAATTTATCTTGGTTGTTCGCTGTTAAATGAAAAATCTTGTTCTCTGATTGTTCTAGAACTGCTTGAACTTCTTGAGTTGTATCATAACCTAATTCTACAATTTCGTTACCAGCCCTAATTAGCTGCCGACGTTGGTATTTATCTAGAACAAGATTTGCTAGGTGGTCTATATTTACTGCTGATACTGTTTCAATTAATTGAGCTAGCTGATTCCTTCCACCAACTTTAGTTAATAGTTTATGGTCGGATAGCCAAGATGTGACTGTTACTAAATCGGTTGGTTTACCCTGATGGTGTAATTCTAATATTACTTTATAAATTTGTTGGTAAGCAGGGATATAAAATGCTTCTGGCATCAAAATATCAGCGATTCTACCAATAGCATTTGGGTCTAACAAGCAACCACCAAGTATGTCTGATTCTGCTTCTATATTTTGTGGAGGAATTTTATCAGTCATGGGATTTATCCATATCTATAAAAATATTACTAATTTCTGCCAATTCAGTTAGAGAGGCTAATGGTCTGTCTGAATCAGGATGAGATAATATTTTTGTTACTGGCTGTACTTCAGTATTTTTTGGACTAGATTTTTGCGATGAAGGAGAAGGCTCCCATTTTTCTCTGATTGCTTGAACAACTAAACCACCTATGTTGTTAACGTCGTTCTGTTGAATATACTGCTCAACTGCTAAAAGCGACCTGATTACCTCTTGCTCGTCCGATGCTGTAATAAGTTTAGTGAGAGTGGGATTAAGTTTGATTTCTAAGTCCTCTAGTTTTTGGTGGATTGATTCAGAAATTTCCTTATTTTTACGAGAGGCTTTTGTAATTGGTGTTACCTTTTGAGGTAGTTTAGATTCAAGATTAGCTAATTCCTGTTTTAATTCTTGAATCTCATGTGTTAGTTTTTCGTTTTCTAACTTCAAACGTTCAGTTAAATCATTTGCTCCTTGCTGTTGATAAAGCTTACCAGTAAGCGATTCGTTAATTCTTCGCAACTCATCAATTTCTACTCTCAAGCGTTTATTTTCTTCCCTCAAGGTTGAAATAATTACAGTTTTAGAATTATCTGATGCTGGCGGAACGTCCCTAAGTTTAGGCTTTTGTTTCTGCTGGGCACGTAAAGTTTCAATCCTATTTCTCAAATCTTCCTGTTTGTATAGATAAGCAGTCGATACATTAGCAGCAGTCGCAACAGATTTAAAGCTAATTATTTGACCCTGTTTTATCATTCTCTCAAGTGCTTTCTCCACTCGTTCTGCTGTTATGAGCGCTTTCTGTGCTGCTGCCTCTTGTAAGGCTTCTATCTTTTTATTAGTCATTGTCTGCCTCCAAGGTTTTAATAACTTTCTCTAAGTTGTCTTTGATAGGCGTATTTTTATGAACTTGTAGCTGCCAACCACAATTCTGGGCTTTTTCTAAAACGTTGTTAGTGCGCTCTAAAGTGTCTTTTAGAATAGGCAAGAAGCTTTTATTAGTTCTCCAATGAGGACAGTTATAGCAGCCATCAAAACCAGGAATGTCACAATCCCCTAATACTTTGGGTCTAGCACAATAGCCATGTTCTAATGCTCTAGCTTGCACATTTTTCTTGAACCATTCCAAATCATCATTGCTAGATAGTACTGTTTCGTCTAATTCAGTAGTTTCACCTTGGAAATTAACTACTCTTGATTCATGATATTTTTCTATTTCTTTTCTAAGTGTTTCATCAAAGATATGAGCGTAAGCATTGGTCATGGTAGGAGATTCATGCCCAAGAAACTTTTGAATAATATGCTGTGGCACTCCATCATTAATCATATTAGTGGCTACTGTATGCCTACATTGATGAGATGTGAAAACCCATCTCTTTCCATTGCTGTCTCTTATGTTGTTTTCCCAAATTAGCTTTTTAATAGCTTCACTATAAGCCTTGCTGCTAACAGGTTTAACTTTATTGTTTGTTTTTACTCTTCTTGAAGGGAATAGATAAGGGTAATCTTTTCCTAACTCTTCACTTACTTGCTTCTGTTGAAGCCTGATTAAACTTACAACATCACTGTTAGCAGGGATAATATGGTCTTTACTTTGTTTAAAATTCCAATACTTTAAGATATATTGACCTTCCTTAACCTGACTCAAACAATCATATTTTAAATGCCGCAACTCAATCACACGGCATCCAACTTGCATTTGAAGAAGGAACATCCTACCGTACATAGGATAAGGAACTTTATCTATATGTTGGTAAATTTCTCTAACAACTTTGTCTGGAATATAGTTGGGATTAAGTTTTCTTTTGCTTTTAGGGAAGTCATCAAAATAAATGAGTTGCTGTTTGGGAACACTAGCCCACTTTTGGCGTTGGCATGATTCCAAAAATTCTTTGAGATAAGACAAACAGTGATGCTGATGAATATAGCTAGTGTTTAGGACGTTTTTAACATAGTTAATATAGTCTATTATTATTTCTCTATCTAGATTTTCTGGTGTTGCTTTCGGATGTCTTTCTAATAAGAAATTTCCAAAAATGCGAAGATATCTTAGTTTATTGTAAACAGTACTTCCAACATGAACAGCTAGTTGCTGTTTTATGTAAGCACGAACAGGTTCAAAAAGCCAAGACCCTTTTAACTCTAAAAAGTCTAAGTTACGCTCTTTTCCATTATATCTTGGACTAAGTTTGTTAATATTCCAAACATCTTTGTCATATTCATCTCTAGTATCATAGAAATCTTGTAAAAACTTATAAATATGAATTAACACATAAACTTTTTGGTCTTTGCCCTGATAAAATTGTGGTTCTCCATATTTATTACAAGTGTATGCTGTATTAAAGTAAAGTTTGCCTTGTTCTTGGAAATAATCTGTGAATGTTGAAACCCAATAGTCAATAGGCATATCTAGAATTGATTGATTTTCAATAATTAATTTCTTGTTTCCAAATAAATTGATAACATCCTTTAAAACGTTATTTACATGAACTGTTCCCCATGACCATTCATTATTTTTCATTTTTGTATATATAACAAATTTCAACTCCGTTTTAATAATGTGCAGGTGGTTACAAAAATTCAAAGTAAGTGATGTTCTGTCTTTATGTTTAAAGGGATTCTTAGCTCCTTCCCAAATATCTTTTGACCAATACCCAGTTAAACTTGACTCCATTTCTCGAAATTTATCTTGTGTCCAGATAACTTTATAGCAATCCTGTTGTTCATTGTTATGAAGAATTTTTATTTGATACTCCATTTAATCCTCCTTGTTTTTCTGAGCTAGATAATTTTGATAAGCTGTGAGCAAATCTTCGTCTTTAAGATGGACATAGGTATTTATAGTTGTCTGTATATCCGTATGTCCCAATCGTTGTTGAACATGAGCCATGTCCCAACCTGCACGAATTAGCTCTGTTGCATGAGTATGCCTTAATAAATGCGGATTTACCTTAATGCCTATCTTTTTTGACAAACGTCTAAATAAACTATCAACCGTTTTATAAGCCAAAGGTGTACCAATTTCTCCTTTGACTGGAGCTTTAGTTACTACAAAAACAAAATCACAATCAATATCTTCTGGATACTCATCAATTAAGTAAGCTGAGTACCATTGCATCAGTTCTTTATTGACATGAACTGACCTTTCTACCCCAGACTTAGCTCTAACATGATTAATATTATCCAACCTTGGTACAACATGAATTTCATTGTTTTTACCAGTAACCATATCTTCATGCCTCAACCCCAAAGCCTCTCCTATTCTTAACCCTGTTTCATATAGCAACCTAATTAGAAATTTGTCGCGTAATGTGTTACAGGCTTCAACTAAGGAGTTAACTTGTTCAGGTGCCAAACATCCAGGGAACGTCTTTGGTTCTTTTATCTTTAACAGTCGTGTTTTAACCTCTTTACCCTTACTAATATGGTGTAAGAAAGACTTGTACTTACGTCCTGGTTGTAATTGATAGCGATAAGCGTCTACTCCTTCAGTTACTCCTATACGTTCTTGAAACTCATAAAACCCACAAACAGTTGTTAGGCAGTGATTAATAGTTTTCTCAGAACGCTTGGATACTTGTGGCTCAATAGATAAAACGCCAGAATTAGGGTTTCTCAGCCAATGGATAAAGTTTGATAGCTGCTCCAAATTAACTTCGAGCCAATTTAACTTTGAGTCTCGCAAAAACTCCCAGAATAGCTTGAGGTTATGAGCATAGGTCTGAACCGTGTTTGGAGAACGCCCTACACTGTCCAGGTAATGCAGGTATTTCTGGATTGGCTCAATCGGTAAATAATTGTCATCCAGCACCATCCAAACCGGGTGGTTACTGTCTGGGATGATACCCTTTTGGACTTTCATCCTCACCTACCTTCAATATTTATTGGTCTTTACTTTATAGACTTAGTTTACATATAAGCTTAAATATAACAACAGCGTAGTGACAAAACTTAATATCAGCTACGCTGTTGTTGTTGTTGTTATTTATAATTTAATAAGAGATAAACCTCAAAAGCAAGCTATTTGGATGGAGACTCCCTGCCCAAGTATGGTGAAAAGCCAGAAGGGTGGAAAGCATGTGGAAAGCGGATTGAGCGTGGATTGTATCGGTCAAAACATGGTTTCTTGATTAACGGAGATTTGAATGGTAGTGCAAATATACTACGTAAAGTAGCCAGTAACTTAG
>JAWQFQ010000384.1:0-5685 GCA_035967975.1 Scytonema sp. PMC 1070.18 | reverse complement strand
GCAATAGGCAATAGGCAATAGGCAATAGGCAATAGGCAATAGGCAATAGGCAATATATTAAAAATCTTTATTTTTTCTTTCTGGTAAAGAAACACTACCGATTCCCTGAATAACACCGCGGGCAATCAAACCAATACCGCGACCGATGACTTTGGTGAGAACGAAGACAACTCCGCTACCTAAAAAAGATAATAGGGATTTTAAACGAGGTGTTATGGCATCACCAAATTCTAGTCCTAAAGTGACAACGAGGGGAATACCAGAAAGGACTGCTAACTCTTTAGTACGTGGAGCATATACTGAAACTATGGCAATTCCACGAGATGCAATTATAAAAAGTTCATAGCGGCTTTCAAAAATTGCTCTAGGCTCAGTGACATAATTCCTCATCCGGTATCGCCAAGTTAAATCATTTCTGAATCTTTCAATTTCTCGTGTAGTAATTAATTTACGGTTATAAAAATTTTGCTTAAGGTCTTCCACATCTGCAAAAGAATTAAGCATCGGTTGCAGTACACCATTTGCTACTTGAATTAATAAATTTTCCAGGAGCATTTCTGCTTGCTCTTTTGCTTCAGGGCTTCCGGCTGAATACGAAGTATTATCAATTTGTAAATTAGTTTGGAATAACAAATAAGAAAATAACTCGACGACCAGAGGAATCTTATTCAAAATTTCTGTTTGGATAACAATAGCATCTTGTAACAAAATATTGACTGTTTCTACATAATTATTGTCTATTTTTATTCTGGCAAATTTACCAAAAAATTCTGTAGTAACTTCTCTCCATATATCAAGTAAGGCAATATTTTTTAACTCATTTAATTGACTGATTTCAATGTGAGAACCCCGGATGTCATCCAGTACGTCGGCAAGTTTTTGTAGAATAATATAAAGTAATGCTCGTTTCTTTTCTGCTCTCAGTATGTCAATTTCTAAAGCAACATTTGTTAAGTTTTGTAGAGGAAATTGTAATTTTGTAATGCAAGATGCAAATAAAGACGCTTGTAGAGAGCGTGGACTGAGAAGAGCCGGAGAATTTGGTGTTTTTGGAGGGCTAGATTGATTTAATAAGGAATTTACAGGCGCTTGTGTGAAATAAGGAGTATTCGGAACTTGAGGCGATCGCTCCTTGTCACGATCTTGTTGTCTTTCTAAAGGTGACGTTAAGACCCGATCCACCAGCCAACGCGCTGCTAAGAGTTCTCGCCGTTGTCCAGCTAAAATGGCTCGATCCATAACTGGTAGTCCAGGAACTAGCAATTGTGCTGTGACATCAGCCAAATTAGCATTAATATAATCAATTCCTGACAATCGCAGGCGATTCCGCCACCGAGAGAAGGGGAGTGGGGAGAGGCGTAGAGTAGACGAGGGGGATGAGGGAGAAATATCCCCACCTATTTCCCTGTGTGTTGGTATGTCATTCCAGTAGGAGCCACCTGTAGTGACGGTTTGCATTGCAGTGACTAATTCAGACACTGGAGTCCCTTTCGGACAGTAACCATCTACTCCAGCTGCTCTTACTGCTAAAAGCAGTCCCGGTTCTTGTGTGGAACTCAGCAGCAATACGGGTAAATTAGGATACTGGGTTTTTAAATGGCGACAAAGTTGTAATCCCTGCTGTTGGCTTGAGATGGAACGACCATTACCTAATTCCAAAAGGACTAAATTCACTTGATAGGGGTCGTTTTGGGAGAGTTCTGCTAAAATCTGCAACGCACCAGTATCTGTTTCTACCTCTGATACCACCAGTACATCAGAGACGGTTTCCAATGCTACCCGTAGCCCTAAGCGAAAGATAGGGTCTTGGTCAATTAACAATAGTCTCAGAGGGCGATCGCTCATAGTTAGCTAAAAAAACAAGCGTTATTTTGAAGTATGAAGTATGAAGGATGAAGGCTAATGAGTTTGCTTATTCGGCGTTGGTTAGCAGAACACAACATTGAGATAGCCCACTTAAGAGAATTTTCTTTAGAGCAGACTGCTGGCTTAGCATTCCGTATCGTACAGGATATGGAGGTCAAAAGCCTCGGCATATTTGATATTTGTACCTTAGCAGAAGTTATAGAACTACCCATAGGCGCTGTTTGGCAAGATATTTCTGTACTTGCTCAAATAACTCAAAATCTGGTGTGTGTCCTTAGCCAAAAAAAACCTTTAAAACGTAATGAGGGTACATGGCTTGCTTTTCAGATTGCTTATCTCCGTTCTCTACAACAAATATTAAATCACGAACAAAACCTGGGGCGACCTTGGTTACATAGAACATTAGTATGGGATACGGGAATGCTTGTCTCCGCATCTGTTCCACGTCCCCTCCAAGAGGCTCAACTACAAGGACTGCTCAAAACTCTCCGTCCGGGAAAACTTACTGATACTCAAGCCGAACAAGCGCTTTCGTTGGTTACAGAATCATTACTTGTGCAACAGCTTAACAACCTGGCTTTGGCTTGGTTGATTGCGAACAGTGCCGAAGAAGGTGAAGCTAAGCTGATCATACAGCGCTCAACCAACTCACTCAGTGGACATCTACTTGCAGTCATTGCTGAAAACGCCCCCCAATTTGCTCAACTGCAAAAATTTTTTCGCTTAGGTAATTCATTTCCTGTCAGTTCTGGTAACTTGGCTTCTCAAACTGTAGAATCAGGCGGTATGGCTTCTACAACTTCAGCACCAGGTGACACAATTGATTTGCACCGGGAATTCTACCGAGCACATTTAATTCAAAGCTCCTCAAATCCGTTATTTATAGAATATTTCTCTCTCCAAGATGTTTATGTCCCTCTCAAAGGGAAAGTCGCACAACAAGAGCAAAAAATTCTCCAACAAGTTGATTTAATGGTATGGTCGCAGCAACAGCTATCTGATTTAGAAACGGTTGCTGTCATTGAGTCGGAACCTGGTTATGGAAAAACAAGTTTCTGCCAAATCTGGGCGGTAAAAGTTGCTCGAGAACTGTATCCAACTTGGATACCTATACTGATTCGTCTTTCAGAAGTCACTCTTAGGAGCAATTTAGAAGAAACTTTAAGTTCAGCTTTTAAAGACAATTTTCACATCAATTTTTTAGAGTGGCTTGAGCAAGATTATCCTAAGTGTTTACTCTTGTTGGATGGTTTGGATGAATTACCGCCTTCTTATTTAGGAAAAAGGGCAAAAGTCGTTTTTCTTGAGCAATTAGTCAACTTTCAAGTTGCAGGTAAACATAAGATTTTTTTGACAAGTCGGTCAACAACATTGCATGAAATAGCCCAAGACTTACCAATGCAATTGAAACGAATTTCAATAGGACAGTGGGAACAGGATGAGTTAAGACAATGGTTTCAACAGTGGTCAAAGGTGCAATCTTTGCCCATTGCTCAAAATTTATTTACCTTTTTAAAACATATGGGGACGTTTGGTGCTACATCAAAGCTACCAGCACTTTCTACTATTGTTCGTCAACCTCTCATGCTCTACTTGTTGGGCGTTTTGCACCGTGATGAACTGTTAGATGAAAAAATATTGCAGTCAATTGACAAAAGAGAGGAGGCTACTCATGCTCTGCTGTGGGAAATTTATCAACGGTTGAGGAAATGGCTATTGGGTTACCCTCAAACGGATGGGATTAAAACAATGCAAATGCGGTGGGGTTCAAGTCATATTCACCGGACTCAAGATGCGATCGCTCATCTTTTACAAAATCGTCATCCTGAAGAGATTTTGAAGGAAATTTGGACTGTATCTTTGGAGATTTTGCATTCGGGTCACCATCAAATAAAGTTGAATGATGAAGTAGATGTAGATGTGTTACCAAGATTCTTTTTTACAATTAAAAATTTAAAAATCTCACGCAAAGGCGCAAAGGCGCTAAAGGGTTGGATTGCGTTTTCGCATACTAAGTTAGGTGAATTTCTCTGCGCTGATGCTTTGGTGATGAAGTTCAAAGGGTTGACAGATAGGACAGAAAATGCTTATGGTGAAAAGACTTTTGTGATTGATTCGCTCAGTAACGTTGCTCAATATCTTTATAATTTACTCGGTTACGGTCTTCTTAGTCAGGAATTAGAAGATTTTGCGATCGCGGGTTTGCGGCGTTTTTCAAAGCAAGAGTTCTCTTTTGAATTACTGTGTCATCGTTTGCTACCTTTTTGGTATGCTTATTGTCGGGGTCGATGGTTGGATGAGGGTATAGCACATCAAGCTTTGGCTCATTTTCGGAGACGGCAAAATCCTGTTAATATCGAGCAGGTTAATGCTGCTTTAGGATTGAATATATTTTTATTGCTTTGTGCTATTCACCAAGAAGCAAAAATACCTTTTTCGCCTTGCGGTTATCCAGCTTCTTTGACAGAATTTAATCCAGAAGCACTGACGGAGCTCATTGGTAGAACAGCAGTCTTGGAGGAAAACAGCTTTACAACGCGCACTCGCTTAAAATCACTCGCTTTGCTGAACCTTTCAGGAGCTCATTTGTCCCAAGTTACGCTATTGGGAGCAAATTGTAAACAGACAAATTTATCGGATGCTAAATTAATGGGCGCGAATTTGGCGCAAGTAAATTTGCAAAATGCCAACCTTACAAGAGCTAATCTCACAGGGGCTAATCTCACAGGGGCTAATCTTACAGGCGCTAATCTTACAGAAGCAAACCTCACAGGTGTGAATCTTTCTTCAGTTATTCTCACGAACGCTTGCTTGTCTCAAGCTATCCTCTCTGACAGCGAACGAGAAACTGCTTTGCAAAGAGGGGCTATATTTTCTATGGAGCAGTTTCAAGTTATCAAAAATTTGCTGTCACAGCAACCTGATGTTCATACTCTTGACAACACAAATAATACCGTTGCTTGGATTCAAAATATCCCGAATCAAGGGTTAATTGAAAGTGTCGAAGGTGAACCAATTTTGCCTGGAGAAGATTTATATCAGAATTATAATGATGACGACGAAACCGTTGTCAACCCTCACCTTGACGATTACGATTCTCTGGATGAGTGAACACTCGTAAGTATTTAGCCGTCAGCACTCAGCTTTTAGACATATTTTATTTATATTCTCAGAAGACTATATGGTGATATTGTTTATACTGCTGAAAGCTGATAGCTGATAGCTGACACTTTACTTGCTATCTTGAGCGTTCCGATAGCCGAAAAAGTTAATGCTATATTCTGTGATTTTCACTCCTGTTTGTTCTTCCACTAAGCGGATTACTTCTTCTGGTAGTTCTATATGAACATCCAGAATTTGGTCGGTATCCAAACAGTTAACATGACTGTGGGAATCGCTAATATTACCATACAAACGACCATCGCAGCGTTCGATACACTCGATAATACCCTGAGTGGATAGTGCTTCTAAATTTTGATACACAGAGGTGTGTCCAATCGCTTTACCTTGCTGGTTGAGGCGATCATAAATTTCTCTAGCGGAGAGATGCTCTTTTGCTTCCCAAAGTAATTCTAAAATAAAGCGACGCTGACGACTCACACGCATACCTAAAACTTGACAGCGATCGAGAGCATCTTCTAGAGAACGAATTGGTTTTGTTGATATGACTTGTTTCTGCATATTTATTTAAATTTGTTAACTTCTGGGCTGAGTGTCCCGTTAAAAGGTTTATTGGTTATTTATCTAGCAATCTTCAATCAGTTGCTAATTGCTAATTGCTAATTGCTAATTGCTAATTGCTAATTGCTAATTGCTAAT
>JAWQFQ010000383.1:0-5742 GCA_035967975.1 Scytonema sp. PMC 1070.18 | reverse complement strand
GGTGTAGGGGTGTAGGGGCGTGGGGGTGTGGAAGAAGAATTGGAGGTTTGAGGTTTTCAGAGTATAAGACTATACATTTACCACACCCTTACACCCTTACACCCCCACACCCTTACACCCTTACCCCCCTACACCCTTAATTCACGGGCGTTGGATAATCAATTCCAAAACGCGGCGCTTGACTTTGGGGTCAATACCGATTAAGCGCACGTATTCCCCTTGGTATTCAGCAAGGTAAGCTTCTAATGCTGCTGCGACTTCTCGTAAAGAGCGAGCTTCAATTTGTCCGCAACTAGACCATGAACCCGTACGGAATCGTCGATTATCTACGTGCTCTGCACTAATTTTATACCCACTATTTACTAAGTACTGGAGCTGATCTAAAACTTCAGAACTCAAAGTAGAACTGCTCACAGATGTAGTTGATCTAGTAGGAGTAGCAGAAGGCTGACTTGCTGCTACAGATTGCGACTTCCCAGATGAAGCTACTGAACCATTGGGTCGTTGGATGATCGTTTCTAAGACCCGTCGTTTGGCTTTAGGATCAATACCAATTAAACGCACGTACTCACCTTGATGGTTTTCCATGCAGGCTTCTAATTCAGCGACGACTTGATTCGCATTCGTTGATTCGATAGGCTGACAGCTTTGCCACGAACCCGTGCGGAAGCGTCGCTCATCAACGTGTTCTGAACCTATTCTGTAACCTTGGTTCAACAGTTGGCGGACTTGATCTACAGTTTCAGCGCTGAGTTTGTTGCTACCAAAGCTATTGCCACTACCATTCCCGTTATAGCTACTGCTACTGCTACTATTGTTAGATGTTGGGATTTTAACACCATTAGATGGTTTAACGACCCCATCCGGGCGCTGTATTATCGTCTCTAAAATGCGTCGTCTGCCTTTAGGGTCAATACCAAACAGACGCACGTATTCTCCGTTGTGATCTGACAAACAACCTTCCAAAGCGGAGATCGCCTCACCAACGGATCTCGCTTCTATTGGTGTGCAACTTTGCCAAGACCCTGTCCGAAAACGCCGTTGGTCTACGTGTTCTGTACCAATCTTATACCCTTGCCCCAACAGATAGCGTACCTGTTCTACTGTTTCAGCACCCAAGCTATTGCTCGCCACGTCATTACTCCTTTCTACGCCATTAACACCATTGCTTGTATAAGATTTAGTTAATTCATCCCTAACCTTTCTAATACACTTACTATCCGCAGCACAAATATAACCAGCCCGTAAAGCTTGATTAACTCCAACCACGTGATGGGCAAAATGCATATCTTGGTCTTGCACATCCGGCAAGCGATCGGCCTGCTGCTGAGTTGTAATTATTGCTCCTGATGGCACGTATTTTCCAGGGGGAATCTCCACATCTTGAATGAGGGCGTGCATCATAACGATACAGCCTGCTCCCACCCTAGCGTTAAACACTGTAGAGCGAAAGCCGATGAAACAGTTATCCCCTACATAAGCAGGTCCATGAATCAGAGACATATGGGTAATGGATGCATCATTGCCAATCCATACCGAGTATTCTTCTTGGTCATCACCAATGACTCGACCTTGCGCTAATCCATGAACCACAACACCATCTTGGATGTTGGTATTGTCACCTATATGAAAAGGTGTCCCTTCATCTGCCCTAATTGAAGTCCCCGGAGCAACAATTACATTTGAACCCACCCACACATCTCCAATAATATTGGAAAAAGGATGTACGTATGCGGTTTCATGGATTTTTGGCTCAGCTAAATCCCTTGACCACGGGGTTGGGGGTGCCGCCGTGCTGCCGACTGCCATTGCTAGATTCCTCCTCTAAATTCCTTTGTTAGTTGTTAGTTGTTAGTTGTTAGTTGTTTTATTGACGACTAACCACTATCTACTAACAACTAACTATCTGTACTGGTCTTTTTTGCTGTAAATCAGGCGGTCTTCTACATGGATAGTATCAATTATTGCTACCACTGCTGCATCTACGGGACGTTGTTCGTTACCTAAAACTTGACGGGCAGCACTGCCTCTAGAAAAAAGTACCCACTCATCCACTCCAGCACCCACATTATCAGCTGCCACCTCATATTCTGAAAGAATACGTCCCTCTTCATCCACCAATTGCAATAACAGTAGTTTGACTCCTCTCAGACTTGGGTCTTTTTGAGTGCTGACTACTGTACCGCGCACTTTAGC
Source organism: Scytonema sp. PMC 1070.18 (assembly GCA_035967975.1). GTDB lineage: Bacteria > Cyanobacteriota > Cyanobacteriia > Cyanobacteriales > Nostocaceae > Scytonema. The sequence goes on along the minus strand of JAWQFQ010000383.1, from coordinate 3,546 downwards.
AATTTGCATTACTCGTTATTATGGTCTTCTACCGCCAAAAGGACGAATTGCGTTAACATTTTCCCGGAACTGCTCTACATCTTCGGTGTAACGAATTGGCAGAACATATTCCAAGTTTTCGTGAGGACGAGCAATGATATGGGTAGACAAAACCTGTCCACCATTGACTCGCTTCACGGATTCAACGCCGGCACCTACGGAAGCTTGAACTTCCGAAACATCCCCCCGAACAATTACCGTAACACGACCGCTGCCAATTTTTTCATAACCCACCAAAGTAACGCGGGCTGCTTTCACCATTGCGTCTGCTGCTTCTACTACTGCTGGGAAACCTAGGGTTTCAACCATTCCTACTGCAATTGACATTAGTTTTTATCCTTGAGCTATTTCAAAAAACGAAAAATTTAGTACTCTTCGCAAGAAGGCATTCCCGTCCAGATTTTGGATTTTCTAGCCGTCAGGCGTCAGCATTCAGCACTTAGGAGTCAGTAAAAAGCTGATAGCTGAAGTGCTGATAGCTAAAAGCCAAACTTGTTAGGTACGGAACTGCTCTACAGCTTCGGTGTAGCGAATAGGCAGTACGTATTCTAGGTTCTCATGAGGACGGGCAATAATGTGAGTGGATACCACTTCTCCACCATTAACTCTTCTTGCTGCTTCTACTCCAGCAGCTACGGAAGCTTGAACTTCCGAAACATCTCCCCGCACAATCACGGTAACCCGAGCACTACCGATTTTTTCGTAGCCTACTAGGGTGACACGAGCAGCCTTTACCATAGCATCAGCAGCTTCCACTACCGCCGGAAAGCCCTTTGTTTCAATCATTCCAACTGCAATTGGCATCGCAGAACTCCTCAATCATTTTTGCAATATGTACTGTCAGGTGAAAAATTTGACGGGAATGCTCATCTTGAGATTCAAAAGCTTTTCTAAATTAAGCATAGAAAACCTTTGCGCCCCTGACAATATAAATTACTATAATAGTTTATGATAAGAAAGTTTAAAAAAACTTAACATAAATTTATTGGAGCAATTCTACGCAATTGAACTTCACGGATTCCTAGAGCAGCCACTTCTGCTTTATAATTTTTTTATTACATTTGCGATCAACAGGATCAAACAACCGAAACTCTGTCTTCAGAGGAATGATGAAAACCTCAAAGAGTGCTTCTATTGTCGTTCCTCAATTTTGACGTAAGCATTTAGCTGTTAATCTCAGTCCTTTGAGTTTGAAATACATTTTTGGGCTTTTACTGAGCGCTTCTGGTAGGCTAGTTAAATGCCTCTATCGCCGAAGTGCTGATAGCTCAGGGCTGAACACTTATATTTTTACTATGTCAGTAAGGAATGCTTTGCAAAAATATATAATTTTTTATTATCGCTTATATAAAACTGGATTTTCGCTGGAAAAATTCCAGTGAGAGCAGTATCGGGAAGATAAAGATAGACCATACTATCTTGTGGTAAAGATTATCGCTAGTTTTTACAGATGAGAGGCTAATAATGAAAGAATAATGTTTTAAATAAAAAATTTTGAATTCTTAAAATGAAAGTATAAAAGAAGTCATTTCATGGTTGATAAATCATCTTTTAACTGAAATTGCAAGGGATATTAAATGAATCAGTTTCTATTTTCAATAAGTTGGTGGATACCTTTCTATGGGTTAATTGGTGCGCTTTTCACCCTGCCTTGGGCAATGGGATTAATTAGACGTACCGGACCTCGACCGGCGGCTTATTTCAATTTGTTGACAACGGTTTTGGCTTTATTCCATAGCTTATTTTTATTTGTAGAGATTTGGAATAGAGACCCAGAAACTTTTTTGTTGACTTGGTTCAAAGCTGCAGACTTTGAGTTATCCTTTGCGTTGGAACTCTCACCCGTCAGTGTTGGGGCAGCAGTTTTAATTACAGGGTTAAGTGTATTGGCACAAACTTACGCCCTTGGTTACATGGAAAAGGACTGGGCGTTGGCGCGTTTCTTTGCTCTAATGGGATTTTTTGAAGCAGCCCTAAGTGGACTGGCTATCAGTGATTCCCTATTCCTGAGTTATGCTCTTTTGGAAATGCTGACTCTTTCGACTTACTTACTGGTGGGATTTTGGTACGCCCAACCTCTAGTGGTGACTGCGGCGCGTGATGCATTTTTAACGAAGCGTGTAGGGGATTTGTTGCTGTTGATGGGGGTGGTCACCCTTTCCTCAATGGCAGGAAGTTTAAACTTTTCTAACTTGTACGAGTGGGCGCAAACCGCCGATCTCAGTCCAACAACATCGACTCTACTAGGATTGGCTTTGATAGCAGGACCTGCGGGGAAATGTGCTCAATTCCCACTTCACCTCTGGTTAGATGAGGCGATGGAAGGTCCTAACCCAGCTTCAGTTCTGCGAAATTCTTTGGTTGTTGCAGGTGGAGCCTATATACTGTTCAAACTCCAGCCGATTTTAGCTCTGTCTCCTGTCGCTTTGAATGCTTTGATAATTATGGGTACGGTGACAGCGGTTGGTGCATCCCTGGTCTCGATCGCCCAAATCGATATCAAGAGGACTCTTTCTCATTCGACTAGTGCATATATGGGGTTAGTATTCCTGGCTGTGGGAATGCAGCAAGGTGGTGTCGCCCTGATGTTACTTTTAACCCACGCAGTTGCTAAAGCTCTATTGTTTATGAGTTCTGGGTCAGTAATTTTTACGACTAGTACTCAAGATTTAACAGAAATGGGGGGCTTGTGGTCGCGAATGCCAGCAACAACGACAGCCTTTGTAGTAGGTGCAGCAGGAGCAGTGACACTACTTCCCTTGGGAAGCTTTTGGGCAATGCTGGGATGGGCTGACGGTTTGGCGATCGTTAGCCCTTGGGTTGTCGGAATTTTAGTGTTAGTTAATGGCTTAACGGCATTAAATTTAACACGGATATTCAGGTTGGTATTTTGGGGAAAACCACAACAAAAGACCCGCCGTACACCAGAAGTGGGCTGGCAAATGGCGCTACCAATGGTGACACTGACAATAATCACTTTGTTGGTACCCATGATGCTACAGCAATGGTACTTGTTACCTACTTGGGAAAGTATAAATTGGTATGTAGCTAATGCACTGATATGTTCTACCTTAGTTGGAATTGTCGTAGGGTCTAGCATTCATTTACACAAAGCTTGGTCGAGATCCAGAATTCTGGCTTGGAGATTTATGCAAGATTTACTGGGTTACGATTTTTACATTGATAGAATATACAAGCTAACGGTAGTGAACGCAGTCGGACTGCTATCGAAGATTTCTGCTTGGAGCGATCGCTATATTGTAGATAATTTGATTAACTTAGTTGGGTTTGCAGCGATTTTTGGCGGACAAACTTTGAAGTACAGCGTCTCCGGTCGTTCCCAAGGATATATGTTAACCATCATTGTGGGTATCAGCGTACTCGGTTTCCTCATCAGTTGGTCGTTAGTCGCTGGTATCTGGTCAATATTCCTCAATCAATAAGGGTGTGAAGTGCAGGGTGTAAGAGAAGGAAAGAGTAAATTCTTTTCCCCCACACCCCCACACC
>JAWQFQ010000382.1:0-5887 GCA_035967975.1 Scytonema sp. PMC 1070.18 | reverse complement strand
CCCCACACCCCACACCCCACACCCTATTAATTATCAATTCAGCTTTAAAGCACTAACGGGAACTTCATCCCACGAATCGACTTTTCGCAATCGTGCTACCCAACCTTGTGCTTTTTGCGCCTCAGTCAAATTTTGCTGAAAGGATTCATGACACTCTTGGGCTTGAGACTCATTGCAGCAGGCAATACAAGCATAAATCATTCCGGAGGGATCGATTTGCTCATTTACCCAAATAGTCATAGCGTATTCTCCCAAATCAATTATGAAATTTTGTAACATTACCGTCAGAAATTAACGTTCGGGAATCTGATTATTCTTACCTAAACGGCGATCGCTTTTTTCATAACGACGACGATAGAGCAATTCTAACTGTCCGCCATACTCTTGAATGAGAGCAATTTGTCGTTGGTAGAGTCCTCGAAAAGTGTTAGCAAATAAAAGCGTAAAAATCGCCACCACCAAGCCCGCTGCAGTAGACACTAAAGCTTCACTGATACCACTTGTTACTCCTGCTGTTCTCGTACCTCCCACATCCCCAATATTTAAAGATTGAAAGGAGGTAATTAACCCCAACACAGTTCCTAAAAGACCCAACAGTGGTGCAAGAGCAATAATTGTATCAAAAATGTTTTGAAAACGCTTGAGTAAAGGGATTTCAGCTTGCGCCTCACTTTCTAAGGCAAGACGAAATTCTTCTGGATTCGGTTGCTCTAATTCTAAGGCTGCTAAAAAAATTCGTGTGATGGGTAAATCTGTATTTTGGTGTAATTGATCCAAAGCACCGACAACATTATCGTGACGATAAAGATTCAGAATTTCTTTGACAACCCGTTTTTGACGGCTTGTAATCCTTACCCAAAAAAAGATCCGCTCAATAATAAGCGCCACTGCTAACAGCGAAAACGCTAGCAGTGGCAACATGACCACTCCACCAGTAAAAAATAAGTTGCTCATGCTTGTCTTCACTTATCCTCTCTTCTCTTCCTCTGTGTTCTGGAGCGCCTGGAGCGGTTTCTTATTCAACCTGTCAAAGTAACTCTGGCGGACTACTAGCTTCTAGAAGAACTGCGAACCACCAAGCGATCGCCCACAATTTCAACGTCTTTCCCCTCCATCGGTAAACGACTTAATCCCCTTGATACTTGTTGGGTTAAGTGTTCTTCAGAAAACCCCAAACGTTGAGACATCTCAGACAGAGGAAAGCTAATATTACCAAGCTTGATACGGGTTGTATCGTCCAAGGTAACTTTTTTGTTGTGAATAGAAGGCTTCCCCTCTAACTCTATATAGATAGGACGGTACTTTAAGATTGGCACAGTTGATAGCAGTTTAGAAACAACAGCTTGTTCATCTGGATGTAACTTATTGAAAGGAACTGCACTTAAATCAATAACTGCACCTGTAGCTATTTTACCATTTTTAATTTGAGTATTCGTACTTTTAATAGCTTGAGCAAGTGTACTAGTATCAGTTGTTTGAGTAATGTTTGAAGCAATCAGTGTATTCACCTCATTAGCATCTAGTTGGACTTCACCTTGAGCATTTAGGCTTTTGAGACGCTCTGCAATTTTATCAACAACTTGCTTTTGCTCCTGGTCAGTGATAGAAGGTGTAGATGCAACCTCTGATGATGAATGAGTGTACTGACTAGGTACATTTACATACCAGGAAGGCAATTGGGTGACTTGGTACCAAAAAAAGAGGAAAACAGCACCAAAACCACCGACAGCACAAATCAATAGAAACAGAAGTCGCTTGAACATAACCCAATAACTCACCAGTTATGATGACATTCCTTTGACAGCATAGATTTTTTGTACAGCTATTGGTTCACATTGACGACTCTCTTGCCTAAAGGCGAAGAGAAACTTTTCCGGTCATCAGTTATACTCAACTGAGTCGCCTATGACGGTCAAATCGCCACCTACCCTGTTTGCCGAAGCTCCAGGCTACTTGAACTCTTAATGCGTCTTTTCGGTTTCCATTTCTGGGTAGTTCCGTTGACTACCGCCTTGGCTTTACTATGTCCGGTGTACTTTTGTAATGCACTTTTAACGGGACAGTTACCGTCTCAAACATTTCAAACTGTACGCATAGCCAAAACATTGTTTTAAAGACCATTGAAGATTTTACTTACTGAAGGCAACTTAAAAGTTCTTCTCAGTAAAACTTCATATTTTCAGTTTTCATGGTTCAATTAATATTATTCTAACATAGAACTGAAAGCATCCTAAACTATGCAAGTAGTTTTCATCTCCTCCCTAAAGGGTAGGAGTTTTCAACCAACATTCTTATAAAAGAACAAAACACTATCTGCTGTTCTATTCATGCTACATCGTTTCACAGATCGGGGACTCATTTGCATCACTCAACCTAACCATGCTTGGCTTTCAGGTCAACTAGCACAAGCGTGGGGAAATGAAGATTTTGGTCAATTTGCTCCAAGAACTGACGTTTGCTTGGGAGCAGAACAACACGACATTGGCTGGCTAATGTGGGAACAGTCTCCTACACTCAATCCAGAAACTGGCTTCCCTTATAAATTTACAGAACTTCCTACCCAAGTCCATATAGATATTTGGTCAGGCGCAAAGCAGCTAGCGCTTCCTCTGGGTAGGTATGTAGCCCTACTTGTCTCCCTTCATGGTACAGGGTTGTATGAAAGATTTACAAGTTGGCAGAATTCACCAACTTCCACTGAAATTGTGCAAAACTTTTTAAAAAGCGAGTATGCTTTTCAAGAACATCTGATTAATGTCTTAAAAAAAGATGAATATTATGCACCTTTTGTGACACAAGATGTTATTGAACGTAACAGGAAACTAGTGGCAGTATGGGACGCATTATCTATCATTTTGTGTCAAGGATTTGTCGGTGAAATGCAAGTGACTCAAGTCCCGACAATTGATGGTGAAACCACACTGACATTAAAGTTAATCAACGCAACAGATAAATATCATCAAATAGCAATATCTCCCTGGTCATTTCAGCAAGACGAGATAAACTTAGTTTATGAGGGACGGCTTCTCAAGCAGACCTTTACTGATGAAAAAGCAATGCAGGAGGATTTAATGAGTGCTTATTGGGTGACTTTAAATAATACTTTAATACCAGGTTAAGAAAACATATATTTTTTCTACAGCTTCTCACCAAACCTTCGCTACAGAAGCAAAAGTAAATATGTATTAATGTAAGCATTTAGTCATCAGCACTTCAACACTTTAGTAGTATAACTCTTGCCAGAGGTAAAATATGCGAGAATATAAATAAAATATGCTACAAAGCTGAATCATATAGCAATCCATTTATTTCGTGAGAAAACACTCAACCCTAGAGTCCCAGAAAATCGGTATCTGGGAGATATCAGGTTTCTAGTTTCGTAAGAGTCCCAGAAACCCGGTATCTGGGAGATACCGGGTTTCTAGTTTCTCACGAATGATTTAGGATTACTAATTTAATTGATTTATCACTAATCTCATCTAACCAGAGTGAATAAACCGTGTCTACCCAAGATATAGATAATTCCCCAAAAGAATTGGCTAAAGAACGCATTGAAGAAGAGCGGATGCGTGATATTCTTTTGCTAGTAACTCATTTAGTTAATAATCAAGAAGTCACTTTAAAACTTATCTTAGATGCTCTTTATGATGTTGGTTCAGTTAATCTAATTAATCAAAGGTTTCAGAGCCGATCGCTTAACACTTTAGGAAGAGCAATTGCTAGAATGTCTAAACCAGCCTTCAGGATTTTTGCTTTACGTTGGGTTCGGAAAAACTGTCCTCTTATTATTACTAACTGGTTGCGTTCAAAGGTGAGTTTTCCGGAATTGAACAATGCACAACAACCAGTTTCTACATCTGTAGTCTCAGAAGTTCAATTAGATTCTTTATCAAGAAAAGAACTACACAACCGAGAAGAAATTAAGCGCCTTCGTTCTGAGGTTAGATATCTAGCGGGGATTTCTGTTGGGACGCTTGCTAGTTTAGTCAGTATACTTATGTGGGTGGGCTATAACTCCCAAGCTAGAACTGTTACTACTCGTACAACTACCTCAGTGAGTACTTGTGTTCAATCGGCTGACGTAGACGGGAAGAAAGAATTAACCGCAGATGAACGCAGATGAACGCAGATAAATTTGTATCTCAGTGGACTAGGAAATGTGATGACTCGCTTACCTATACCATTGCTGAGCACAAACGATAGAATCGCTATGGTGCTATTTAGTCCATCCCATGAAAGCCGATCGCAAATCAACTCCTGAACAAACCTCACCTACCTTTGTGCGACCTGAACTACTCGCGCCTGCTGGTTATTGGGACTGTGCTAAAGCTGCTGTTGAAAATGGCGCTGATGCCATCTATTTTGGCTTGGATCGGTTTAATGCGCGAATGCGGGCGCAAAACTTTACAGAAGCGGATTTACCAAAGTTGATGGAGTTTCTTCACCTCCGAGGTGTGAAGGGATATGTGACTGTTAATACACTTGTATTTCCGCAAGAACTTAGGGAAGCAGAACAGTATCTTCGCTCGATTATTGTTGCTGGTGTTGATGCGGTGATTGTCCAAGATGTTGGAATTTGTCGTTTGATTCGTCACATTTCTCCAGATTTTCCTATCCATGCTTCTACTCAAATGACTATCACTAGTACGGCTGGTGTGGAATTTGCTAAATCTTTGGGTTGTCAGTTGGTGGTTCTCGCTCGTGAATGTTCGTTGAAAGAAATTGAGAAAATTCAGCGCCAACTTAATGATTTACAACACACTCTACCACTAGAAGTCTTTGTTCACGGTGCTTTATGCGTTGCTTATTCCGGTCAATGTTTGACCAGTGAAGCACTGGGAGGACGTTCTGCTAACCGTGGCGAATGTGCTCAAGCTTGTCGTATGCCGTATGATCTTATTTGTGATGGCAAAGTGGTAGATTTAGGAAATCGCAAATATCTACTGAGTCCTCAAGATTTGGCTGGGTTGGAGGTGCTTCCCGATTTGGTGAAAGCAGGGGTCAGTTGTTTGAAGATTGAAGGACGTTTGAAAGCACCAGAGTATGTTGCTAATGTTACTCGTGTTTATCGAGAAGCATTGGATAAGGTGATGATAAATTTGGAAAATGTTGAGACTAAGCATGGAAAGTCTCTACATTCGGGCGATCGAGAACGCTACAATTTGGAGATGGCATTTTCTCGCGGACTCTACACCGGATGGTTTCGCGGAGTTAATAATCAAGAACTTGTTCACGCCCATTTTGGTAAAAAGCGTGGAGTATACCTAGGGGAAGTGACTCGTATTAGTCATGAAAAGGTGACAGTGCGGTTACAAACACCGATTAAGCCAGGGGATGGTGTCGTTTTTGACTGCGGTCACCCGGAAGCCCAAGAAGAAGGTGGTCGGGTGTATGCGGTGGAGCAGAAAGGGAAAGATGTGTTACTGACTTTTGGTCGTCGGGATGTGAATCTACGACGGGTACACGTCGGGGATAAAATATGGAAAACGAGCGACCCAGAACTTGACAAGCAATTGCGTCAGAGTTTTGCAGGTGAGAATCCCCAATTTCAGCGCCCTATTAATATAGATGTTTATGGGGAAGTTGGTCAGCCATTGAGTGCGATCGCACGGGACGAACAAGGTCACATCGTTCAAGTGGATTCTGCAATACCCTTAGCAGAAGCCCATACCAAACCCCTATCTACAGAACGTTTGCAAGAACAACTTGGTCGTCTTGGTAACACGCCCTTTTGTCTTGGAACTCTGACAAATCATCTTGTCGGCGCAGTCATGGTACCTGTGAGTGAGTTAAACCGCCTGCGAAGAGAAATTGTAACACAGTTAGAAACATTACGCCCCCAACCCAAACTCTGGCAAATCAACCCCCACACCTCCCTCTCTCCCTC
>JAWQFQ010000381.1:0-5903 GCA_035967975.1 Scytonema sp. PMC 1070.18 | reverse complement strand
ATGAATTATGAATTATGAATTATGAATTATGAATTATGAATTATGAATTATGAAAGAGGAACATTATCTTAGAGGTTGTTTGAAAAGTGGTTGGCTGTAATTTCAAGCACTGGTTGCTCCCCCCTAGCCCCCCTTAAAAAGGGGGGAAAATCTCTGAAAGTCCCCCTTAAAAAGGGGGATAATGGTGGATGTGAAATGTGCATGCTACTGACGAGAGGACTTTTAAAACATCCTCTTAATTCATAATTCATAATTCATAATTCATAATTATTTCTGATGTGCTCCACTGTACCAACGCAGTAATACTCGAGCTAGTCGTTGGGGATTGTGACGCACGCACCCTGTTTCATCTTCGTGGATGACATTAGCCACAACAGTTCGCCTTCCTAGCTTAGCGATCTCTTCACGATCTAAGAAGACGGGGTGGGAGTTTTGTTCGGCGTAGCGGATAAGTGCGCGGGGGCTGGGTGATTTTTTGTGTACCAAGACTGCATTAAATAGGGGTTTTCCACAAGCGGTATCAATAGCTCTAATATGGTCAGCAACAGTGTATCCCTGGGTTTCCCCTGGTTGAGTCATGATGTTACATACGTAAATACGGGGTGCTTTGGAGGCGGCGATCGCATCAGCAATCTCTGGGACTAACAAGTTGGGAATGACACTGGTGTAAAGACTACCGGGACCCATGATAATATAGTTTGCTTCTTTAATTGCCTTAATAGCGGCTGGTAAAGCGGGGGGGTTAGGAGGGGTACAACCAATTTTGACAACAGTACCTCCAGCGGCGGTAATATTAGATTCTCCTTCGATATGACGACCATCGGCTAATGCAGCCCAGAGACGAACATCGCTGAGGGTGGCTGGTAAAACTTGTCCTTGAATAGCTAAGACTTTGGAACTGGCGGCGATCGCTCGTTCCAAATCGCCAGTAATATCACTCAATGCGGTTAAAAACAAATTACCAAAACTATGACCCGTTAACCCGTCTCCAGCCTTAAAGCGGTACTGAAACAGTTCTGTTAATAACTTTTCTTCATCAGCCAACGCAGCCAAACAGTTACGGATATCACCTGGAGGGAGGACGCCAATTTCTCGGCGTAACCGTCCGGAAGAACCACCATCATCAGCTACAGTCACAATAGCAGTAATATTAGCGCTGTAGGTTTTCAGCCCTCTAAGCAAGGTAGAAAGCCCAGTCCCGCCACCAATGACGACAATTTTCGGTCCTCGATACAATCGACGGTGCGCTAACAGGACATCGACAAGTTCTTCATCTCCTTCTTGTCGGAGTACCTGAGTGATAGAACCTACTGTCCTAGATTGTCCCCAAAGAAGTAACAGCAAACCACCCAGTATTACTAAAGGACCACTGATGTAGTAGGGTACAATGTTGGTAATTAATCCGAGAAGATTTCTTAACAACTCAATTGTCCAAAAAATCGGTGTCAGCCTGATCGAAATTGCAAACCCCAGACTTGCTAACACTACACCCCCGACGCTGATCAGCAACCATCGTTTCACAGCGAGCCCAGGGGACAACCACTTGAACCACTGATTAACACGATGGGTAGTGCGGCGGCGCGACTGCTTTTGCAAAGCGTTGAGGGCTTGTCTGAAAAAACCAATTGACATAGCTGATTTGGAGCAGTGCTAATAACAATGAATAACAGAAAATGTACACTACCAGGTTTTGAGCCTAGGAGCAGAATTATGACATTTTTCAGTCCCATTAGACCAAAACAGAGTAGTCAAAGTTGCCAGTATGCCGAGTCCTTCTATCCACAGGTATAAATATATTTTAAGTCCATGGAACAGAGAATTTTAGGATTAGACCCAGGTCTAGCAATTTTGGGATTTGGCGCAATTATATGCCAAAAAAAGCAACTGCAGATGCAGTCTGATACCGTAAAACTACTAGATTTTGGTGTGATTAGTACACCCGCAGGTACAGAAGTAGGACACCGGCTGTGTACTTTATACGACGATCTACACACCCTGATCAAAGAATTTCAACCCAACCTGGTAGCGATTGAAAAACTATTCTTCTATCGTATGTCAAGTACGATCTTAGTGGCGCAAGCGAGAGGTGTTGTGATGCTAGTACTAGCCCAGCACCACTTACCAATAGTGGAGTTTACCCCCGCTCAAATTAAACAAGCACTCACGGGATATGGTAACGCGGAGAAACAAGAAGTCCAAGACGCTGTAGCACGAGAGTTGAATTTAGACTATATTCCTCGCCCAGATGACGCAGCTGATGCTCTTGGGGTAGCACTAACAGCTTGGTTTCAAATTTAAATCAGTATTAGTTATCTATCTTGTGGTACGGGCGTCCCCGCCCGTCCTATCGCTCTTTCATCACTCTGAGAAGAGGATAATTGAGGCGAAATGATGAAAGTTATATGTGAATGAATTAAGCGATCGCAAATCACGAAAAACCTCTCAACCAAGCTCAATTAGTTTAATACGCGTGCGGATAAAGGTTTTGATTTTTATCTGACTAGAGTGATAGAAGAGCGCTATATACGTGGCGGGCGAGACGCCCGCACCACAAGAGATTTTTGGAGACTTTTTTTATTTGGAAGTCCTTAACTGATAACTGTCGTGTGTTGGAAATTCAGTAAAAAGATTGTTTGTGTTAAATTTTTTTGAGTTAAAACTGCTACATGGCTAACCATTTCAATGGCAAATTTACTGTAATTATCAGACTTGGGAAGTGGTTGTACTATTTCTGGTGGTAATTCCATTAAATCGGGAGGTTCATCGACTAAAACTCCACATAACTCTCTTTGAGCATCGTATGTAATGACTAAAAATGATTGAGGATTGGACGCATGGGATAAACTTTCTGTGTTTAATTGTTGGTGCAAGTCCAACAGTTTAATCATATGTCTACCTATTTGAATTAAACCCATCGTTGTGAATTTGTTAATTTTTATCTCAGAGCGATTGACTACTTTTATGACTTGATGAATTGGTAGTGCAAGCAGATGATTTGCTACTTTGAAAACAATAAATTTGTCTGAATTGAATTCTTCGTTCACAATTTTTTACCAAATTGGTTAGTTGTTAGTTGTTAATATTAAACAATGAAGTGTTTTATTTTTACTGATGATTCTTTTGAAGGATATCTGTTAATGTTGTTAATAGCATATGTTCTAAATAGGGTTTTGTAATATAGGCATTTGCTCCTAAATTGAAAGCTAGTGTTCGATGCTTATCACTACTTTTAGAAGTTAGCATAACTACGGGTATATCTGTTAACATGGAGTCTTGCTGGCGGTATTTTAAAAATTCAAAACCATTCATCCGAGGCATTTCTATATCACAAAAGATTAACTGGATATTTGCCTGATTTTGAATTTGTTCGATCGCTTCGTAACCATCTTTTGCTAAAACCACCCGATAACCAGCTTTTTCTAAAGTCAATGCTAGGGTTTGACGTACAGTAATGGAATCATCTACAAGCAGAATTGTTGTATTTGGTTTTTCCCTCACACTTGTATGAGGTGAGGTTGGTAAAGCAGCACGAGATTGAGTGAGTAATTTTGGTTGTTGAGGTCTTGGAGTTGGGATAAGAGGTGTCCAACTAACCAAATCGCTGTCTGTACTTTCGTAAGTTTTTCGGTTAAATAAATATTCCACCAATGCGGTTGCATCAAGTACCAATGTCAGCCGACCATCAGCAAGAATGCTACCTCCATATACATAGGAAGGTGGTACTATCATTGCTCCTAAGGGACGAATAACTAGTTCTTGGTCTCCCAAAAATTGCTCAACTTCTAAACCGACAAGTTTATCTTGAGAACGGATTAGAATGATAGGTGTTATTTTAATTTCCTTTGCAATCAAGGAACGCTCAAGTTGGGTGACTGGAGAGAAATAATTCAAAGCTGTTGTAAGTTGGTATACAGGGATAAGTTTCTCAGCAGCACCTTGACCCCACCTCAAGACTTTACCGCCTTCCCAACTCCGAATTTGGTCTGGAGTGGGAATTAAAATTTCCTCAATCGCATTTGCAAACAAAGCATAAATGCGATCGCCAGCCTGACAAAGCAATAATTTTGCTATTGTTAAGCTCAGAGGAATCTGGATTTTAAACATTGTACCTTGATGGAGTTCAGAATCAACTGAAACTGAACCTTTGATTGCGTGTAAGTGCGTCCGAACGACATCTAATCCAATCCCTCGTCCGGAGAGGTCATTGACAACAGATGATGTCGAAAAGCCAGGTTCAAAAAGGAAATCTTGCAGTTGTGACCGACTTAAATTATTAGCCATAATCGGTGAGACAAGTTCAGATTCTATCGCCTTGGCTCGAATCTTTTCGTAGTCTAATCCTTGTCCATCATCTTGGACTTCAACGACTAAGTACCTACCTTGATAGTAAGCTTTGATTTGAATCAATCCTTTTTCTGGCTTACCCCATTCTTGGCGAACATTAGGAGACTCAATTCCGTGGTCAAAAGCATTGCGAATTAAATGCAGAAGAGGCTCATACAGTTTTTCAACAACGACTTTATCGACTAGGGTTTCACCACCACAAAATTCTAAATTAACCTGTTTTTTATGTACAAATTCTAATTTTTCTAAAATCCAAGGAAAGCGCTCGAAAAGATGTTCTAAAGGTAACATCCGCGCTTCCATCAGGGCGTCACGGGTATTGGTCAATAACCGACGTTGTTTTTCAAGGGTTTCTTGAGATTGGCGAGTGAACATTTCCACTGCATCTGTGGCTTCTCCTAATTGTACTGAGTCTTCTAAGAGTGATTGGAAGAGATTTGGAACCGCAGATGCACGCGGATGAACGCAGATATTTCTCTGTTCTATCTGCGTGTATCTGCGTATGTATGCAGTCTCAATATTATCATTCCATTCTAAGTCAGAGGGACCCGACCAATCCTGTAATTGGTTGAGGACTTGTTGATGTTTTTGCAATCGGGCTGTAAGGACTCGAACGGCTGCTCGCAGTTGTTCGTTCTCTAAGAATTGGCGATTTTGGTTTGTGAGTAATTCTCCAATGAAATAATTTAGCTGTTCTAAATGCTCAACGTTGACTCGGACGGTAGTGGAGGAAGGACGAGGGGGAGGAGGTGTCTGGGGCTGTGGGGGTATGGTGAGTTGTTGTAATGCGGCTGAGAGTTGACTACCTTGGGTGCGATCGCCATTGAGTACTTCTGTCTTTGCTTCAGTGAAGTTAGCTAGCGCAAGACGGGCGATTGTGAGCACTTGATTGGGATAATTCTCAAGAGCTATTAACACTGCTTGAGCGATCGCTTGAAACCCCGGTAAGTTTAAAGATTCGCCTAAACCGACGAACACTTCTGCTTGAGTTTTGAGGGTAGAGGCGACTTGTTCGGGGTTCGCACTTGCTATAACCATAGTCAGGTGTTCTAAGCGTTGAGTGACTCCTAATTCAAAGATGGATTGGGTCAAATCAAAACCCAAGTCTTCTGAGTTGGGAATGTAACCTTCTTGATAATTCCCTAACTTCTCTTGCAATTGGGTTAGAATTGCACTCATTCGGTGAATCATTTCACCATCATTGATTGGGTTACCTGTATGTTCGGCGCTTAAAGCTAGGTAAAGACATTCGTAACCCTCAAAAAGTAAAGCTTCTACTTCAGTGTCAATGGACAAATCGGGTTGACAGATGGTTCTAAAAATATCTTCTAATGAATGAACTAAAGTTGTGATAGTTTCTAACCCAATGCTGGCTGCGGCTCCTTTTAAGGTATGGGTGGCTCGCATCAATGTATACACTTTGTTGATGCTGAAACCTTCTCTAAGACTGAATAATTCTTGTTCTATAACTTGCAGCAGTTCTTCTGCTTCTTGGAGAAAGTAATTGTAGCTTTGTTCGTACATTGTCATAGAGGTGTAGGGGTGTGGGGGTGTGGGGG
>JAWQFQ010000380.1:0-5907 GCA_035967975.1 Scytonema sp. PMC 1070.18 | reverse complement strand
TCCCACGCTTCTCCTTCGGAGTAAGACGTGGGGCTTCTTTTGGTTTAAGCTAAAGTATAAAGTTTTCATGTTTAAATTTTAAATTGATCAAGAACCAGAAAAATAACATTCTTTGAGAAGAATCCAGGAAATCATACTTTTTCTAGATGACTTGACATAAAAATATTTTCAAGTAGTATAATTTTCGAGGAAAAGGATAAAAATAATACTTTTTTGTCTTGGTGCGTAGACTTCCAAAAAATAAATTATCCATCTTGTGGGTTGTGGGGTCCTTACTCGCCCCTACAGGCTAACGGGCGGGACGCCCGTACCACAAGAGACTGTTGGATAAGTTTTTATTTGGAAGTACCCAAATGAAGACCAGAGATTCATATATGTGTCATTGCTTAGAGGAATAGAAAAATGAGTCAGTGGCGACAAACATTAGTAGGTTCTGGAGTCACACTATTTTTATTGGGATTGGGTCTTGTCAGTTTAAATGCTCTATTGTCCAAGTTAGATAATCAGAAAGTTGTTGAAGAGATGACTTCAATACCCGATGAAGGTTCATCAATTTTAGCTGTCGCCCATGTAGAGACAATATCTCCTTCAACCAAGCAGTTGAGTGAAGATAAAACCATCAATCCCACAAAGCAAGAAGTATTAAAACCAAAGGAAAACAGCTCTAAGCACAATTTGGTAGCAATAAAGAGTAACACTTGGCTAGGAGCTTCTTTTCCCGTAGAAAATTTTCGGGCGTATACGTCTCCCTTTGGCTATCGCCCTTCAGCTACTGGTGGGTCAAATTGGGAATTTCACAGTGGTTTGGATATCGCTGCACCCAAAGGAAGTTACATCCGCAATTGGTGGGCTGGTACAGTGCTCAAAGTTGGCGATCGCAGTGCTTGTGGTACTCATGTTGTAATTCGCTCAGGGACGTGGGAACATACTTATTGCCACATGGAAGGACATGTTGAAACCTCCTTTGATCGTCGCTACATCATAGATAGGGTGGGTGGAATTCAACTTTGGGAAGGTCAACAAATACCTGCTGGAATGAGAATTGGACGGGTAGGTATGACTGGACGAACTACGGGTCCCCACCTGCATTGGGGATTAAAATATGCTAATCAATATGTCGATCCAGCTACAGTTCTCCGAGCTATGCTTTCCGAACAACAATATGGTGAAAGTGGAGCAAACAAAATTTCACCCCAACAGTCACAAGTCATTATTGAGGAGTCAAAAATTGTGCGTGATTCGGGATACTAAGTGTTAGGGGATAGTGGTTAGTAGTTAGTGGTTAGTGGTTAGTAGTTAGTGGTTAGTAGTTAGTAGTTAGTAGCAAAAAACACTACTATCAACTATCAACTATCAACTATCCACTATCCACTATCAACTATCAACTATCAACTATCCACTATCCACTATCTATCTACTAACTACCGCTAAACACAGAAATTTTCTGTCTTTCTGGTAACTCAGTATATTCAGAAACAATTTTGCGGAATTGCTCCCCTTCAATGGTTTCCTGCTCTATCAATAAGTCCACAAGTCGATCTACTAAATCACGGTTCTCACGGATGATGCGACGGGCTTCTTGATAACAAACATTTGCGATTTGTCTGACTTGGCGATCAATTTTGGTAGCCATTTCTTCAGAATAGTCATTCCGGCTCATCCAATCTCGACCTAGGAAGACATCACTGTTTTGATTTTCAAGAGCCACTAACCCGAGATCGGACATCCCGTACATAGTGACCATTTTACGTGCAAGATTTGTCACCATTTTGAGGTCGTTGCTTGCTCCCCCTGTGACCTCAGATTCGCCAAACACTTCTGCTTCTGCTGCTTTTCCTCCTAGGGTCATGGTGATGTTATCCAACAGCCAAGCGCGAGTATACAGCCCACTGTCTATCATCTCCTCGTTAAGAATCTGTTGCGAAAAACCGCCGACTCCACCGGAACGGGGAATAATGGTCACTTTATTGAGAGGGTCGGCATTTTCTAATAATGTAGCTAACAAAGCGTGTCCGAGCTCGTGATAGGCGATTAACCGCTTTTTCTTGCTATCTAAAAGTGGATTAAGCGTCAAACCAATAGTGAGTCGGTCAATCGCATCATCAATTTCTATTTGTGTAATTGCTTCCTTCCGTCTGCGTGCTGTGAGAATTGCAGCTTCATTCAAGAGGTTGGCTAAATCCGCACCTGTAAAACCTGGTGTGCGACGGGCGACAACTTCTAATGAAACTGATGGGTCAACTTTCTTGTTGCGAGCATGGACTTTTAAGATTTCCAGACGACCTTTGCGATCGGGAGCATCTACAATCACCTGTCTGTCAAATCTTCCGGGTCGCAACAACGCAGCATCCAGTACATCAGGACGGTTAGTCGCAGCTATAATAATTATACCTGTGTTGCCTTCAAAACCATCCATTTCGGTCAGCAATTGGTTGAGAGTTTGTTCTCGCTCGTCGTTTCCGCCACCAATCCCGGCTCCTCTCTGTCTTCCTACAGCGTCAATTTCATCGATAAATATTAAGCAGGGAGCATTTTCTTTCGCTTTCTTGAACAAGTCGCGTACGCGGGATGCGCCAACACCAACGAACATTTCCACAAATTCCGAACCGGAAATGCTGAAGAACGGGACAGCTGCTTCGCCTGCGATCGCTTTTGCGAGCAAAGTTTTACCAGTTCCTGGAGGTCCGACCAGCAGCACTCCTTTAGGAATGCGTGCGCCTACTGCGGTAAATTTTTCTGGCTGTTTGAGGAAAGTAACGACTTCTTGCAATTCTTCTTTTGCTTCTTCGATACCTGCTACGTCCTCAAACTTAACTCCGGTTTTTGCTTCCATTTGAAAACGAGCCTTGGATTTGCCAAAGTTCATTGCTTGAGAAGAAGCGTTCGTGGAGCGACGTAGGAACAGAAGCATCAAAGCAACCAGTGGTAAAATCCACATCAGGTTAATCAAAAGACCGATCGCAGCTCTACTGTTAGCAGATGACACCTCTTCAAACTCAACATCACTATTCTTGAGTCTGTTGATTAACTCTTGGTTTTGTTCCAAAAGCCTTACCTGTAGTGGTGGTGAATCTGGCTTTTGGTCTCTTAGATAAACCCTTGCTACCTGTTCGGTTTCGTCGAGTTCTACTCTTTTGACTTCTCCTTGTTGGGTTTTCCTGAGTAAATCACCGTAAGATAGGGAGTCACGTTCTACCTTTTGCGCCAATGCAGGACTACCCACGAACATTCCTGGTAACATGATTAAACTTGCTAGCATTCCTGTCAAAGCTGCACGCTTTGCTGGTTGCTGTTTTACCAATGCCTTTTTCTCCAAATTTTTCATATGAGTTACCCTTTACCTGCTGCTCTATGCAAGAGCGCTAATTTCTATGGCTAGTTTGTCTAGAGAGATTTGAAATACGCCTTGTCTAATTTTCTAGTGTAACTTCCACAAAAAGTCATTCCCAAGTTTTTCCTCGCCATCCGTTTGAAGTTCGCATAAACCTACCCCCAAAGATGCAGGTTTTGCAGAAGAACTACGATCTACACTCAGTGTCTATAGCAGAAACTGTTTTGCCAACTAGAGTTTGACATATTATTTCATAATTCGTTATTATAAAGTCATACTCGTAATGAGTTTAACTTGTAATTATGAATGGTCATATTTAAGAGACATGTAGGTAATCAACCATGGTAAAAATTGTTGGCATTGGTGGTAGCTTAAGACCTGAGTCGTATACCCAACTAGCTTTGCAATTAGCAGCGCAACGGATACAAACCTTGGGTGCAGAGGTTGAAATTTTGGATTTGCGACAAATGCAGTTACCGTTTTGTAATGGAGAACAGGAGTACCCAGATTTCCCAGACGTTCAGAAGATGCGCGATGCGGTCACGAGCGCTGATGGATTAATTTTAGGGACACCAGAATATCACGGAGGCGTGAGTGGTGTACTGAAGAATGCGCTTGATTTAATGAGTTTTGATGAGTTATCTGGTAAAGTAACGGGACTGATTAGCGTATTAGGAGGACAGCCGAACAGCAACGCCCTCAACGACCTACGACTGATTATGCGCTGGGTTCACGGATGGGTAATTCCAGAACAAATTGCTATTGGACAAGCTTGGAAAGCTTTTAGCCCGGAAGGTAAACTTTTAGATGAAAAACTTTCCCAACGGTTTGACCAATTTGCTCAAAGTTTAGTTGAGAACACCCGCAAGTTGCGAGGAGTGAATTAGGGAATTCCAAATAAAAAAGTATCCAACAATCTCTTGTGGTACGGGCGTCCCGCCCGTCACTGTTAAGAGGAAATTTTTAGTACTGTATAAATATACAGTCACGCTATTTGCGATCTAAAAATTGCAAGCTGATTTTTTAAGGCAGATATTTCATCCATCGTCAATCTTAGTATCATCCGCTCTGTAGCATCAATCGGGTTAGAGATTTTTTGCACGATTTGTTCAAGTCTGTCGATTTCACGTAAAATTACTGTGATTTCAGATTGATTGTTTGTAGATTGTAGTAGTTCTAAATTGGCTTGAATTGGGGTAGAGGGTGTGGGCTGTGGAGTGCGATCGCTTTGTGGTATTAATGCAGTAAGTGGTTGAGATGCTGCTTTATCTAGGAGTTCGCCCATAAAAATAGGTAAAGGTGTTTCATTACTAGCTTTCCAGAGATCCACAAATCTCTCAGCCGCTTTACACTCAGGAATTCTGAGAATTAAAGTATTAGAGTTATCGTTATGAGTCTGCCACTGTACCTGCTTCGGTGGGTTCTTTGGTATGGGTTGGTGATGTTCCTTGATGATATCTAATGCTTTCAATTGAGTACAGCTTTCCTGTTGTGCGATCGCTTCGATTGCTTTAGAGTTCGATGGTTGGGAAAGTTTGAGAAGGATATGCAGACCCAATTGGCAAGCGAGTTGGGAGGGGAAACGATCGCCTACCTTGGCTGCTTTTATCAATCGGTTAGCTGTTGCAGGTTCTACCCCTTCTGCTTTTATAAGTTTTGTAAAATTCTTTTTTCCTAATTCCTTAGCTTGCTCAAATAGTTGCCCAGCTTGGAGCATCAAGTTTGTGGCTTCCTCGTAGAGCGATCGAGCTTGGACTATCAAGTCGTTGGAAACCTGATTCTGAGCTGATTTTGGGGTTGCAGAAAATTCTGAGGTCATGTTATAGTAATCCCAGTTGCAAAAAATGAATATTTTGTTTTCAGAAAACAGCCCTTCCGTCTCCAAACTTAGGGGCTGTTTTCATTAGTGTTTATTTTACCATAAAGTCCTCAAAATTTAAACCCAAAGATGTATCTTGGTTGAGCCAGCCAAAGGCTTTGTCTTGCGCCCCTACAAGTCTGAAACGACCATTATTCGTTGATGCATATGACGGTCAATTTGTACAGTGAGTAACTCCTAGTTAAAATAGTCAATACAAGCTACATCTGGGAGAAAAAGCAATGTCAGTTGCCGCCGCTAAAAAGATGACCTTTGAAGAATTCCTTAATTATGACGATGGGACAGATACTTCATATGAATTAGAAAATGGAGAATTAATTCCCATGCCTTCAGAGGGCTAGTTGCTGCTTTTAAAAATCTCTGCAGATATCTGCATTTCTAGATATTTTGTCTTTGAATTACGTACTTGACAAGAATTCTAAAAATTTTGTAAAATTATAACTATAATACACAAACAATCTAATTGGCTGTACCGGGTCCGCCTAGCCCATAAAGGGAAAGCACGTTCGGTGTCATTCATGCCACTAGATTCATATTTTTGTCCGTCTTAACAGGACGCTTGAGGTTACGTTCTTAAGTCAGTTTTATGATTCGTCATAAAACATAGATTTCTGAACAACCTAATTAATTAGGGCTTCAGATGGTTGGTGAAAATCCAACGGAAAATAGTACAGTAACCGTTGCTGTGCTTGTCTAA
>JAWQFQ010000379.1:0-5908 GCA_035967975.1 Scytonema sp. PMC 1070.18 | reverse complement strand
TGATGGGACGGCAGAAGCCCACTGTGACCGCTTGCGGCACTGTGGGTAGTTCACTCATGTTTTTATGAACTGTCAAAATTTGGGAATAATAACCTTGGCTGCTTCTGGCTATATCCAGCCCATCAGCTTTGAGCAATTTTGATGGCGATCATGAAGTTCAACTGGTGGATAACTAAAAGTGAGGTTGCAAAATCAATTCCTAAGTACGATCGCACATCATCCTTTAGCCTGAAGTGAAAATTTGGGAATAATAGCTTTGGCTCTTATGAGGATGGGTCATTGGGACTTGAACGTACGTATTGGGTAGCTTGGTCGCAAATTTCTGGAATCGGTCCGATATTATTAGGACGATTGCAACAGCATTTTGGGTCGCTGGCTTCAGCTTGGGAAGCTACACCTACCCGGTTAAGGGAGGTAGAGGGTTTTGGGTTTCAAACACTAGAAAAAGTCGTGCAACAGCGATCGCGCATCCATCCAGAGAAATTACTTGAACAACACCAAGAGCAAAACCCCAACTTCTGGACACCCGCGGATACAGAATATCCGCGATTGTTACTAGAAATTCCCAGTCCACCACCCATTTTGTACTATCGGGGTGAAGTGAATTTGCAAGAAAATTTTGGACAAAAGCCGTTAGTTGGTATTGTTGGTACACGTCAACCGTCAGAATACGGTCTACGCTGGACTCGTCAAATTAGTACAGCTTTAGCAAAACATGGGTTTACGGTTGTGTCTGGATTAGCAGAAGGTATAGATACGGAAAGCCATGCTGCTACTATCAGAGCGTCTGGACGCACGCTAGCAGTGATGGGGACAGGTGTGGATGTCGTCTATCCATCGAAAAATCTGGAATTATACAAACAGATTATCACCAATGGGCTTGTGTTGAGCGAGTATCCAACGAAAACCCGACCCGATCGCACCCATTTTCCTCGCCGCAATCGAATTATTGCAGGTTTGAGCCGTGCTGTCTTGGTGATGGAAGCACCAGAAAAATCCGGCGCTTTGATTACTGCAAGTTATGCAAACGAGTTTGGGCGCGATATCTACGCATTACCAGGGAGGTTAGACGATTATCCATCTCAAGGGTGTTTAAAACTCATCTCTCAAGGCGCGACCCCGATTTTAAAAGAATTAAACGAATTGTTAAGAATGCTGGGAGCAATCCCGCTACTGGATACTATTGAAGCTTCTCCACCTCCAGAGCAGTTACCATTACCCGATTTGTCACCAGAACTGCAACAGGTTATGAATGCGATCGCCTCTGAAGCGTTACCCTTGGATTTTATTATCCAACAAACGGGTATGCCTGCAAGTTCTGTTTCTAGTGCTTTGTTGCAGTTGGAGCTGATGGGTTTGGTGTTACAACTACCTGGGATGCGGTATCAAAGGTGTTAATGCGGATGCTCCCATCAAATTTTTGGTTATGCTGACGTTTTCATCATTGGGACAGAGACTCTGGAGCAATCAAATCACTTATTATATTTTTGAAGAATTCTAAAAAATGCAAATTAAGGTGCGATGGCACCTGGTTTGTTTATACCAAAATCAGAGGTGTGGAGACTCTAAGTTATGCGCTGGGAATTTGGTCGTAGAAGCAGGAATGTTGAGGATAGGCGGGGAACTAGGATTTCGGCTCCTGTCGTAGGAGGTGGGATTGGCGCAATTGTTTTGTCAGTCATTATTGCGTTGTTGGGAGGCGATCCAAGTGTGATTTGGGAGCAAACACAAACTCCAAGCGATCGCCCGAACTCAGAATCTCCACAAACAAAACCGTCTGAAGGAAGCGATCGCATGGCGGATTTTGTTTCAGTTGTCTTGGCAGATACGGAAGATACGTGGCATAATCTGTTTCAGCAAATGGGCGCAACTTATGTGGAACCTAAGCTAGTTCTTTACACAGATGCAGTACAGTCTGCTTGTGGCTTTACGCGATCGGCTGTCGGTCCATTTTATTGCCCTGGCGATCAAAAGCTCTACATTGACTTAAGCTTTTATAGAGATTTAAAGTATAAATATCAAGCACCAGGAGACTTTGCTCAAGCATATGTGATTGCTCATGAAGTTGGGCATCATGTTCAGAATCTCATGGGTATTTCCACCAAAGTAAATAAATTACAACGTCAAGTCGGTCAAGTTGAAGCAAATCAACTTTCAGTTCGACAGGAATTACAGGCGGATTGTTTTGCTGGAATCTGGGCGCACCATGCTCAGCGATCGCGCCAAGTTCTTGAAGAAGGCGACATTGAAGAAGCGTTGAATGCAGCCAGCAGTATAGGGGACGATCGGCTGCAAAGTCAAGCAAGAGGATATGTGACGCCCGAATCTTTTACCCACGGAAGTTCAGCTCAGCGAGTGCGTTGGTTTAAGCGGGGTATTCAAACAGGTAATCCTGCACAATGTAATACTTTTGCAACTGCAAATCTTTAACAGTTATACTTTGAGCGGTCAGCACTTGCTGCTATCAGCCAAGAACTCGTAGAAGCATGGATTTTAGCCAAATTAAAAGCTCAATTTATTCCCGTGCAAAGTATAACAGTTATCAGTTATCAGTTTTATTATATGAGAAAAGCTGATAGCACTCTACGTTCAACGTCAATCTTGGTTTTATGGACATGGAGTTATTAAATTTGGTAAGACTGAGGAGCATAAAAATATTGATGCATTGATGAAATCTTACCCATGCTACCATGCATTACCAGCTTTTTTAGCACAACAGGTAGTGAAGTCATTAAATGCCGAATGGACGGGATTTTTCAATGCATTAAAAGAATGGAAAATTAATCCTTCTAAATTTACAGGTAGACCCAAGCCGCCAAATTATAAACCTCGTACAGGTCGATATAAAGCTGAATATCCCAATACTAGAGCATTTAAAAAATCTCTTACGCAAGGGATTATTCACTTACACTCTAGCAATATCCAAATTAAAAGTGATCGCGCACAGAATTATGATTGTGTGCGTATTGTCCCTGCAACTGGATGCTATGTCATAGAGGTGGTATATATGGTAGAAGATATTCCAGTTCAAGATAATAGTTTTGTTGCTGCTATGGATTTAGGTGTAAATGTGTTAGGTGCTGTAACTTCAAATAAGCTTGGTTTCCAGCCAATTCTTATCAATGGCAGACCGATTAAATCCATAAACAATCGCTACAACAAAACTATTTCAGAATTGCGTAGTATCAACAAAAAGCTGCATGGTATTGATTGGTCGGGAAGGATGGAGTTGCTGACTCGCAGACGGAATCACAAAATTGATTCCTATCTACATCGAGCCTCAAGTCTAATCATCAAAATTTTAGTTTGTGAAGGAATTGGTACTCTAGTTATTGGCTTAAATCCAGATTGGAAGCGCGATTGTAATATTGGCAAAGCTAATAACCAAAAATTTGCCCAAATTCCACATCGTAAATTTGTAGATATGCTAATTTACAAAGGTGCTATCAATGGAATTAAAGTCTATACCAGAGATGAAGCATATACTTCCAAATCCAGCTTTCTCGATCTAGATACAATTCCAGAATTTGGAAACAAACCAGAAGATTGGAAACCTTCTGGGCAAAGAATTAAACGGGGTTTATACCAGTCTAAATCCGGTTTAATTATTCAAAGTGATGTGAACGGAAGTTACAACATTTTGCGAAAAGAATTCCCTCATGCTTAAGCTGTGGGGATTAAGGGCTGTGTAGTTCAGCCAAGGTTGGTTAATATACCGGGATTTACACCAAAAGCTGCTTTATGCAGGATTTGTTGTCCGGTATCGCACTAACTCAAACTTAGTAGATAGTTAATCATATTTGAAGAGATTTGACTATGCGAACAGATACTATAATGCCAGAAAACAGCGTTCATGCAGTTGTTACAGATCCACCTTATGGTGTTAAAGAATATGATTTCGAGCAATTGCTGAAACGAGCAAACGGAAATGGTGGTATTTGGAGAATTCCACCATCGTTTGATGGACATCAACGTTCACCCTTACCGCGATTTACAGCACTGACAACTAAAGAACGTTTAACCTTAAAAAATTTCTTTTTAGAGTGGGCAAAATTAGTAGTACGTGTGCTACGCCCTGGAGGTCATGTATTTATTGCAAGTAATGCTTTTCTTTCTCAATTAGTTTTCTCGGCTCTCGTTGAAGGTGGTTTAGAGTTTCGTGGGGAATTAATTCGACTGGTTAGAACACTTCGCGGTGGCGATCGCCCCTGAAGCGTTACCGTTGGATTTTATTATCCAACAAACGGGTATCCCTGCCAGTTCTGTTTCTAGTGCTTTGTTGCAGTTGGAGCTGATGGGTTTGGTGTTACAACTACCTGGGATGCGGTATCAAAGGTGTTAATGCGATTAGCAGGAGAACAACAATGATATGCAATACTACTCAGCTAAGGATACAACGCGCCAGAAACCCAGTATCTTTGAGATACCGGGTTTCTAATCTTGTGTATCAAGAAATCAATTCTTGGCTTATCGACAAACGTACCTTCTCAACCAACTCATCCAAATTACCAGTGTTCAAGCGATAAGCTAGGGGATGAGCAATTAATCTTGCCGTACTTTCATATAAAGTGTCTATCTCAACCAAACCATTCTCGCGCAGGGTTCGCCCTGTGGAAACCAAATCCACAATCGCTTCTGACATTCCTGTAATTGGACCTAGTTCTACAGAACCGTATAAAGGGATGATTTCTACAGGAAAATCCAGACTGTGGAAATATTCACGCGCACAATTGACATACTTGGAAGCGACTCGGCTGTGAGGTGATAATTCCAGAGGCGAACGATAAGGACTCGACTGCTTCACCGCTACTGACATTCGACAATGTCCAAACCGCAAATCTACGAGGTGGGCGACTTGTGGCTTCTTTTCTCGCAGCACATCATAACCGACAATCCCCAGCTGCGCCTGCCCGTATTCTACATAGACAGGTACATCCTGCGCTCGCACCAGCAGCCCTTTTGCTTGACCACTGGTATCAACAATCTGAAGTTGGCGGTTACTGGAATCTAAAAAAGCACTAAAATCTAATCCTACATCTTGTAAGATGCGGATGCTATTTTTGAGTAGTTCCCCTTTCGGCAATGCAACAGTTAGCATAAGTAGCAGTTAGCGCTTAGCACTCAGCACAATAATAATAACTGAAAGGCGATCGGCTGAAATTACTGATAGCTGCAAAATGCGAATTTTGGTAGTTGATGATGAAATTGAACTCACTGACCCGTTAAGTCGCGTCCTCAAACGTGAGGGATACAGTGTTGATGCGGTTTATGATGGGGCAAGTGGTAGTCAACTGGCTCAAGACGGCAGTTATGACCTTCTGATTTTAGATTGGATGCTCCCAGGAAAAACAGGATTGGAAATTTGTCAAGAATTGCGAGTTCTAGGTAAAACAACTCCCGTCTTATTTCTGACCGCCAAAGATACCTTGGATGACCGAGTTCAAGGATTGGATGCAGGTGCGGACGATTATCTGGTCAAGCCGTTTGAATTGCGAGAGTTACTAGCACGAGTCCGTGCTTTGTTGCGTCGTTCCAGTTCCCAGTCTCTCTTAACCACTACCCAAAGACTGACTGTAGCTGATTTAGAACTCGATATCGAAAATCAATTGGCTTATCGCGCCGGAAGAATTATTGAGCTTTCTGAGAAAGAAAGTCAGCTTTTGCAATACTTTATGGAGCATTCCCGACAATTACTGACTCACGCGCAAATTTTACAACATCTGTGGCAAGATGACGAACAACCGAGTAGTAATGTGATTGCTGCACTGGTTCGTCTACTACGGCGCAAGATTGAGCAAACTGGTGACACACAGTTAATTCATACTGTTTATGGCAAAGGATATCGTTTTGGAGAATGAATTATGAATTATGAATTATGAATTATGAATTATGAATTATGAATTATGAA
>JAWQFQ010000378.1:0-5911 GCA_035967975.1 Scytonema sp. PMC 1070.18 | reverse complement strand
GGGGGGGAGGGAGTGGTTTCTTCTGCATTGTTATTCTTTGCAGTATTGTTTCGCGTCTTTACTTCATTTGGTCAAAGGTGTTACTTACACCTTATGAATGGGAACAATAAGCAATAAGCATAAACCTCAAAATATTACTTAGCGTGCATGTTGACACATTCAAAAACCATTGTTGCTATTCCTGGCTATCGGACTACAGAACATATTTACTCTGGGAGCAAAACTCTGGTGTATCGAGGTATTAGAGAAAATGACCAAAATCCAGTCATTATCAAACTCATGCGGAATGAATATCCCTCCTTTGCTGAAATTGCCCAATTTCGCAATCAGTATGCGATCGCGAAAAACCTTGATATTCCTGGTATTATCAAACCCTATAGCTTGGAAAACTATTACAACGGTTATGCTTTAGTCATGGAAGACTTTGGGGGTATTTCCCTCAAAAACTACATGATGTCTGGAGAGACATTGCACGCAACCTCTTTACATTCGTCCCTAAAAAAATTTTTTCATCTTACTATTCAAATTGTTTCTACCCTGGAGAAGTTACATCGCTACCGCGTCATTCATAAAGATATTAAACCAGCAAACATCCTAATTAACCCCACCACTCTTAAGGTCAAATTAACAGACTTTAGTATCGCCACCCTCCTGCCAAAAGAAATTCAATCTCTCGTCAACCCTAATTTGTTGGAAGGTACACTCGCTTATATTTCTCCCGAACAAACAGGGCGGATGAATCGAGGTATCGATTACCGCAGTGATTTTTATTCTCTTGGTGTAACATTCTTTGAAATCCTGACGGGACAATTACCTTTCACTACAACTGACCCAATGGAATTAGTGTATTGCCATATTGCTAAACAACCACCAAATGCAAGTGATATTAATCCCAATATTCCAGAGATTCTATCTGAGATTATCAATAAACTGATGGAAAAAAATGCTGAAGACCGCTATCAGAGTAGCTTGGGATTAAAGTTGGACTTAGAGGAGTGTTTGCAGCAATGGCAAAAGACAGGAAATATTTCCTCCTTTAAAATAGGACAAAGGGATATTTCTGACCGTTTCTTAATTCCTGAAAAACTTTATGGTCGCAAACAAGAAGTCGCAACCCTACTTGCTGCTTTTGAAAGAGTGACACAGGGAACATTTGAAATGATACTGGTCACAGGTAGTTCTGGTATTGGTAAAACTGCTGCAGTTAACGAAGTTCACAAACTAATCACACAGCAGCACAGTTACTTTATCAAGGGTAAATTTGACCAACTTCAACGTGATATTCCATTGTCAGGATTTGTGTATGCTCTTCGAGATTTAATTAGACACTTGCTGAGTGAAACCGATGCAGAACTTCAACAGTGGAAAGATAGAATTTTGGCAGCATTAGGTACACAAGCTCAAGTCATTGTTGATGTTGTTCCCGAACTGGAAATCATTATTGGCAAGCAACAGTCTGTTACAGAACTCTCCGGTACTGTAGCTCAAAATCGTTTCATTTTTTTGTTTAAAAAATTTATTCAAATCTTTGCAAGTCAGGAGCATCCTCTCGTCATTTTTTTAGATGATTTACAATGGGCAGATGTAACTTCTCTCAAATTTCTTCAATTATTAATGACTCAATTAGGTGATAACTCTTCCACTCCCCAGATAAGTGAAGATAGTGCAAATTTGTCCTGGGAAGTTGGCGATCGCGAAAACGTGAAACCATATAATTCCTTACTATTAATTGGTGCCTATCGGGATAATGAAGTTTCAACATTACATCCACTGACTTTAACATTGAATGAAATTAAAAAGTCAGGAGCTTCTATAAAGAGTATTACACTAAAGGCGTTAAATCAGGCGGAATTAAACAATTTAATTGCGGATACACTCTTATGTGAAGAAGAAGCAACTATTACTTTAACGCAAATGGTTTTTGCTAAAACAAAAGGTAATCCCTTTTTTATTCATCAATTTCTTAAATATTTATACACAGAAGGAATTATTAAATTTAACTTCTCTTTAAATCATTGGCAATGTGATGTAATGAAAGTCAAGTCATTAGCATTGACTGATGATGTGGTAGAATTTATGGCACTTCAAATAAAGAAGTTGCCAAAACATTCTCAAGAAGTGTTGAAACTGGCTGCTTGTATAGGTAATCAGTTTGATTTAAAGACCCTTGCGATCATGCATCAAAAATCTGAAGTCAATACCGCAGCAGATTTATGGATAGCAGTCGTTGAGGGGCTAGTGTTAAATGAAGTTGAGAGTTATAAGTTATTTCAATATGAAGATGAATTCACAACTGGTAGTAGGACGTTAAAAACTGAAAACTCTTCCATATCCTCAACCTCTCATTCCCAATTACCTAAATATAAGTTTATACATGACAGAGTTCAACAAGCTGCCTACTCTCTAATTCCTGAAAGCCAAAAACAATGCGTTCACTTGAAAATAGGGCAATTGTTGATAAACCATATACCCATCCAAGATAGAGAAGAAAAGATTTTTGAAATTGTTAATCAATTTAATATTGCCATTGAATTAATTACCGATGTCACTGAGCGTCACGAATTAGCCAGGATGAATTTGATGGCTGGACGTAAAGCCATAACATCAACAGCTTATGCAACAGCAGTTGGGTATTTGATGACTGGTATTCAACTCTTATCTAGTGATATCTGGAATACAAATTATAATATGACTTTAGCTTTATATGAAACAGCAGCAGAAGCAACATATCTTAATGGGGATTTTGAACAAACAGAGTTATTAGTTAAAGTTGTTTTAACTAATTCTAAAACTCTAATTGAGCAAGTGAAAGTGCGTGAAATCCAAATTCTGGCTTGTGGCGCACAAAACAAAATACAAGAAGGCATCAACATAGCATTGTCATTTTTGAAACTACTAGAGGTAGAGTTTCCAGAAAATCCTACCCAATTAGATGTTCAACTAGAAATTGAAAAAACCATTTCAAACTTGGTTGATAAACATCTTGAGGATTTAATTCAATTACCGGAAATGAGGGAACCCGGAGTACTAGCAGCTATGGGTATACTCAAAAGTACAAATCCTCTTACCTACGCAGCTTGCCCAAATCTGTTTACTTTGATGACTTTGAAACAGGTTAACTTATCATTACAATATGGCAATGCCACCTCGTCTGCTTATGCTTATATTGATTATAGTTTGATGCTGAGTAGCATTGTAGGCGATATTGAGTCTGGTTACCAATTTGGTCAACTGTCTCTCAGTTTAGCAGATAAATTCAGTGCTCAAGAAATTAAAAATCAAGCTACTCAATCATTTAATGCATTAATTAGACCTTGGAAAGAGCACCTCAAGGAAGTCTTTAAGTCTTTAACTGAGACGTACTCTATTCTTCTCCAAACAGGAGACTTAGAATTTGCCAGCTATGCTCTTTACAATTGCTCCTATTGTATCTATTTTATGGGACAAGAACTAGTAGGAGTAGAACAGGAACTTGGAGCTTACTACCATGAGATGAAGCAAATCAACCAAGAACGGCTTATCGATATTCTGAAAATATATCGACAAGCCGTTTTGAATTTATTGGAATGCATCGAACATCCTTATCATTTATGTGGACAAATTTATAATGAAGAGCAGATGTTAGCAATTCATCTTAATAAGAAGAATGTAGTTGCACTTTTACATATATATCTTTGTAAACTTCAGCTAAGTTATTTATTTACTAATTTTCCAGAAGCATTAAAAAATTCTAAAAAAGCAGAACAATATTTGCAAGTAGGAGTTGGCAAGATAGTTATTCCCCAATACTATTTTTATGATTCCCTAACTCAACTAGCAATGTATCCTACCGTAGATGAAACCGAACAAAAAGAAATTTTGGATAAAGTCCAAGCTAATCAGGAAAAGATGCAACATTGGGCACGCTACGCTCCTATGAATTTCTCAAATAAATTCTATCTTGTTGAAGCTGAAAGACATCGAGTAAGAGGTGAATTTTTAGAAGCCATTGAATGTTATGAACAAGCTATTGAACTTGCTAAAAAACATGAATATATCCATGAAGCATCTCTGGCTAATGAACTGGCTGCTAAGTTCTATCTAAACTGGCGCAAACCAAAAATTGCCCAAAGTTTTTTGACAGAGGCTTATTACGGCTATAGTCGTTGGGGAGCAAAAGCTAAAGTTAAAGATTTGGAGAACCGCTACCCTCAATTGCTTATGCTAATTATTCAACAAGAAAATTTAAATCTAGAGTCAACTTTAAATCCCTATTTTGATAACAGTCTATCTTCTACTCATAGCAATACCCAAACGATTATTAGCTCAAACACAAGTCTGTCAAATTCTCTAGATTTAGCTGCTGTTATCAAAGCTTCCGTTGCTCTATCTGGAGAAATTGAATTAGAGCAGTTACTTTCTACTTTAATACAAGTTGTAATGGAGAATGCAGGAGCCTCTAAATGCACTCTGATTTTAAATGAAGGCGATCGGTTGAACCTAGTTGTTACCGCTATCAATTCAAACTCATCTAATACCCATACTCAAATAGAGTTCCCATCCATCCCTTTGGAATCAAGCCAAGATATTCCTGTAGCTTTGATAAATTACGTGAAGCGGACGCAGGAAATTTTAGTTATTGATGATTTAAAAGATAAACCAATTTTGGCCAATGATAGCTACATTGCTCGTCAGAAACCCAAAAGTCTGTTGTGCGTACCAATTATTAATCAAGCTAAGTTGCTTGGTATTCTCTACTTAGAAAATAATCTAACAACGGCTGTGTTTACACAAAATCGAGTAGAACTACTCAAGTTGATTACTACTCAAGCAGCAATTTCTCTAGAAAATGCGATCCTATACCAGAATTTGGCAAAAGCAAATGAATGTTTAGAGGAATACAGCCATACATTAGAAGAAAAAGTCACACAAAGAACGCAAGAACTTCATGAAAAAAATCAATGTTTACAACAAGCATTACAAGAATTAAAACAGGCTCAAATACAATTAATTCAAAGTGAAAAAATGTCGAGTTTGGGACAGATGGTGGCAGGTCTTGCACATGAAATCAATAATCCTATCAACTTTATTCATGGAAATATTTCTCATGCTAGCGTCTATGTAAAAGACTTGCTAGATTTACTTGAAGTTTATCAGCAAGAGTATCCAAATTTTTCCCCTCTTATCCAGGCAAAAAATCGGGAAATTGACTTACCTTTTTTGCTAGAAGATTTACCAAAAATTCTAGAGTCCATGAATATTGGAACCACAAGAATTCGGCATATTGTTTTGGGCTTACGGAATTTTTCACGTTTGGATGAAGCAGAAATGAAGCCTGTAGATATTCATGAAGGTATAGATAATACGTTGATGATTTTGCATCACCGTCTTAAGGCAAAGAGTGTAGACACCAAGCAGATTGTTGATAAATATCTTCCAGAAATTGAAGTCATCAAAGAATACGGTCAACTACCTTTGGTCGAGTGCTATCCTGGTCAACTTAACCAAGTATTTATGAATATCATGGTTAATGCAATTGATGCTCTAGAGGAGGGTGTAGGAAAAACATTAAATCCTACACCCAAAAT
This sequence comes from Scytonema sp. PMC 1070.18, assembly GCA_035967975.1. GTDB lineage: Bacteria > Cyanobacteriota > Cyanobacteriia > Cyanobacteriales > Nostocaceae > Scytonema. The sequence continues at coordinate 344 of JAWQFQ010000378.1, read as the reverse complement.
ATTTATTCACACGCGATTGAAAGATAACAAAACAATCGAGATTCGGATTGCTGATAATGGTTGTGGTATGGTACAGGAAGTCAAACAGAAAATATTTGACCCATTTTTTACGACTAAACCAGTAGGAAATGGAACTGGGCTTGGATTATCAATTAGCTATCAAATAGTTGTAGAACAACATAAGGGTAGTCTAACCTGTAATTCTACCCCTGGCGATGGAACAGAGTTTGTGATTCAAATCCCTTTACACAGATAAGTAGGTCGGGCGTAATGATTTATCGTTGAGAAAAGGCAATAGGCAATAGGCAATAGGCAATAGGCAATAGGCAATAGGCAATAGGCAA
>JAWQFQ010000377.1:0-5979 GCA_035967975.1 Scytonema sp. PMC 1070.18 | reverse complement strand
GTGCTCCCAATACTTCCCCAGTTCGCGATCGCCCTTCTACCCCCTGAACGCTTACTTTCTTGCTGAGTACTTCTTGATGACTAGGGCTGACTTCTTTATCCCCTAGTAATTTACTAGGGCTGGTGACAACACCTAATAATCGCAGTATTTCTATAACTGGGCGTTTAGCTGCTTTAGCTTCTATTACGACCCCTAGTAAACGCTTGGGAATGTACCTGGTTCTCTTGTGACCATTTTCCTTCCAATGATAGTGAGCTTGGGGGTAGTCTTTTCCATTTTTAGTCAAGGTGCGCCAATGAATAGAACCACTGTTGTACTTTTTTGGATGATGGTTTTGATGACAAGGATTGCGTAGGTATAGTCCGTCGTAGACATCGCAATCTGTATCAGTACCATCTTGGCTTTTACTAGGGCTAGAGTTACTAGGGGATTGAACTTTATCAAACTTGGCTTTTGGCGTGGGGCTTGTGGCAGCAGGAATGCTCTTTACCTTTGAACGCGAACGTTCGTGCTGTGTCTGGTTGATGGGGGAACAAGGGTTTGATACCCCATCGACTTCGGCACTGTCCTTTTCAGAATCGGTAGAATCAAAAGCCTTTAGGAACTTTCTGCCCTCTGCCCGAGCAGACCTGACGAATTCAAACTGGTTGTTTTTGTTCTCCCCTAGTAATTCCTCATCCGAGTCACACCGAGCGAGAAATGGTAGCTGTAACTCTTGTGTTGCAAGCGCTTTTTGAAATGGGAGATGAACGACGCCACTCTTTTCTACAGAATCGTTTTCAAGCTCATCACTAAAACTTTGCTCTGCTTTCCAAGTCAAGTCTTTAGGAATGAAACGAGTCAACCTTACAAGTAGCTCAGGCTCGATTGGAATGGGTATGGTCTTGTTATCCCATAAAATCAGTACGTAAGGAAGATATCCGCCTAAAAACGATTGCTTTTCCTCAATAAGGACAGTTCCCTCGACTGTGGCATTCTTAAGACGGACGCGATCGCCCACTGCCCAAACGTCATCCGGATCGGGTGGCTCGTCTCCCCACTCTTGCGAGTCAAGCCAACCGTGTAAGATAAACCATTGAGGTTCTAAGGTGGAAACTGGACTTAATTCCGTTGCAAAGATAGAGTCACATCTTTTCATATCTCTTCTTCCATCCGGCGATAAACTTTTGTTCCTGCTCGTTTTGAGCTTCAATACCCCAACCTGACAGGGCTTGTTGGTGACGTTGTTTGGCTATCATGTCTTCGGTTGAATTGCGATCACCGAAGGTGGGGCTTTGCCCATCGCGTCTCCTTCTGCTTTTTTGTTTGGCGACTTCTCTAATACGTTCTATAACTCGACGGGGAGTAACAGGAGTAAACTGCTTCCAGTCTTCTCGTTCTAACAGGTCAAGCTCCTGACAGAGGTCTGAAGTAAATCGATAGTCAACCGAATCGGCCAGTCCTTCACTATCCCAATAGTTCCCAAAAGTGCAACCGGGATTTTGACAACGAGGAAGTTTGTGGCGAGTGTAGTTGTAATCTGGAATGACCAATCGGGCTAGGTGAGGTACGACCCGTCCTGAGTCGTGGCAGCAAAAACATTGCCAACTTGGTTGCCAAGTTTCTTTTTCATACTCCGGCTCATCTTCAGGGCGGGTATCTTGCGGTGGGAGTTGTCTCATGATTCAGTCCCCCAGACTAAATTGTTAACCTCTGCCCACTTCGTGAACTCCTCGCGGATTTTTCTTTCTTCTTTTGGTCCACCTTTGACAATAAATGCTGGCTTTCCTTGGCGGATTTGGGCAAGCCATTCTTCTCGTTTGGGATGATTGCTCCATTTGTCGTTTTGGGCGGCTTTTACGGATGGCAAAGTTTGACCGTTCGATTCGTACCACTCTCGTGATATCTCAGGGTAGTGCTTTTCAACCCATTTCTGGATGAGTTGCGGTGGCTTTGGTAATTTTTTGGCTTTTTCTTCCCCAAATTTTAAAAAACTCTCTCTCTCGCCCTCTGAGAGAGTCTGAATAAAGTCTGAATAAGTCTGAATAGTCTTAGAGTTCTGTAAGCCTTGCTCTGTAAGAGTTTCAGCGTTCGTTGACGACACAGGTGGCGTTTCGGCGACACGAGTGACGTTTTGGCGACACGGGTGACGTTTTGGCGACACGGGTGACGTTTCGGCGACACGGGTGACGCTTGACGACGCAGGTGACGCTAAACGTTTAATCTTGGCTTTAGTGATTTCAACGTCAAATAAGTTACGCGATTCAAGATATTTCAAAGCCCTCTGAACGCTACGTCTGCTGATACCGATTTCTTCAGCAAGTTGTGCGGTGTCGATTTCGACTGCTTTGCTGTCATCAAATGGTAAGTGGACATTGAGCCAACAATAGACTTTCAATTCAGACTCGTTCATCTTAAAGATGAGGGGTAAGTCTAATTCAGTCAGCTTATAAAATTTAATTTTTCCATCCATAGTCATCACTGCACCTCCTCAAAAGTCACAGTAATGTTGAACTCAGCACAGGTACCTTGAGCCAGTGCTAGTTTTGTCAAATCTGGTTTCCCAAACAAATGAATCCGTTTACTATGGTTTGGGAAGAAAGCTGAGTAAGCCAGAAGTTGACCCAGCGCACCCTTCCAATCACTGATGTCCTTAATTTCAATGACTTCAGTATCGGTGAGTAAATCTATACGTCCTACAGCGGTAACCACTTCAGTTTGACCGCTTAGTTCTTGGTGAAGGCGATGTCTAGCGACAAGCCGCTTTGCGTCTACGCGTATGTTCGTTTCAATATTGCTCTTCGAGGTGTAATACGGGTTGCACCATTCCGGTAGCAATTCCTCTTCATGTAAGACTTTTAAGGCACGGAAATATGAGGCTTTACTCATCTCCAGTTCGGCGGTAATTTCTAAGGTGGAAGGAAGCTCACAGTCGCGATCGCCAAAAGGATCTTTCTCAATTAGGTAAAGCCATAACGTCATTTCCTGCTTTGTCAGTTTCGCCTTTCTCAGTTTTTGCGACCTAAGAGGAGTCAACGGATAAAATTTGCCCATCTTAGTCGTACCTCCTGAGAACCAAGCGATCGCGCTTAATAATCTTTCTCAGTGTTTTTACCCATGCTTGACCTTCGAGTCGGTGGGTTTCGCGCTCAATTCTGATTTTTGGCATATAATGATGATAAGCAATGTAAAATGATAGATTTTGCCCTTACCGTGCCAGCGGACAAGGGCTATTCTGTTAGTCGGGAGCTAAAAATCAGACCCAGCCATTCAATGGACCGGGAGGAAGTTTGATAGGACAAACTGTCAGCCCACAGCGATATGGGCAACATCGGGCAAGATGTGCGACAATTCAGTAAAATACTAGATTTGCCAATAATACGCGACCTGTTTGCGGACATTGGTCGGTCAAATTAGCTAAAATGCAACGAACGAACTGCAAAAAGCTCATTCATCGACGCTTATAAAGCGTCTATACTGATTGCATTTTCTACCCCTACTTGATAATATTTAAATACTTGAGAAAAATCAAGTCTTTGAGAAAAACAAAGTTCAGTCCCTCGTGTAGCAGATGAAGAAGCATCAAGAGATACTCATTAGAGCAATTCAAGAGAGTGGAATGACAGCCAGGGAAATAGCGAAGAGAGTGGGTATTCATGAAAGCACTCTGAGCAAATTTCTGGATGGTAAATCCGATTTAAAGGCGGAAAATTATTTCAACATTCTCAGCGTGCTTCCTACCGAACAGCGCCAGATGGCTCACGAGCAATTGGGCTTAAGTTCAGAAACCACAATAAATTCCGTACTTCCTCTCTTAGCTCATGCATCTCGTGAAGAACAGGCTATGGTACTGAGAGTCATTGCAGACTGTTGGACAAAAAGCAGTGGATCTACCGATCAATCAGGCGAGTTGCTAGCTGTATCATAATTGCCGTAGTTTTTGTTGCTATTCTCTCGTGTTTGAAAGTCATTTGAGTTTGGATGAGATTAAAACGGCGTGCAAATACTTGCCATTTCAAGAGAAGGTGACTTTGATTGAGTGTTTGCTGGTTTTCGATGAGTTGTGTACTAGTCACCTCATCTCATCTATTGGGTCTTTGATTGATGCTGCAACTCCCGAACAGCTTGCAGTTATGCTAAAAGCTATAGCGGACAAAATAGAGAAAAATAACTAGTACATGGGGCGCGTAAATAATGATTAAAGATATCTCAAAGGAACTTAGAAAACTTGCATCCTGTTCTCTTGAAAATACGGGTACGTAGTTTGTGGGATGCAATGGCACGAGAGATCCCACGGTAGGCGATCTGCTTATTCTCTTGGAGTTTCCTCACCAGAGCAGACTTAAGGTTGGCATACCTGAATTAAGAATTGTTAATTTCTAGGAGAGACTTACGTAAATCAGTTTTCTAGAAAGCGAGCAAGTCGTGGAAGAACCGCTAATCAATCTAAGTTATGAAAACAACACAGAAGAGCCTTGCAATGGTCGCCGCCGCAACGATGCTACTCGGCACAGGTTTGGTTGGCATTCTATCAGCAAATGCTGATGACTCACAGTTCTGGGGAAAACTCATGCTATAAAGTACTCGCCTGGTGCGATCGCATACCTGATTGTAAAGTTTTGTAATACGCCGGACTCACGGACAATTCTGCTGGGCTGCTAACAGTCTATCTGTGGTGCAATTGTATTAATCCACCGCGATCGCACACCAACAGAACCAATTGCGCTCTATGTAGTGCCAAAGGCGATCGCAATTCAATTTAGTTCTGGGGGAAGTCGTATTGTTGGTATGCTAGATGGCAGTGCGATCCTCAGGTATCTACCGTTTACTCAACAATCACCAATTGCAATTTTAAACCAAGTATCATTGTCTACACCCTCATCAGTAGCGACAACTTGCACGGATTGCTCTGTTGATAGGCGTTTTACGCTTTTACCGTTGACAGGGGTGAGAAGACAATTTAAGTTATCTGCTTGCACCGTTGTAATGAAGAATTCGGATGTGTTTAAAAGCAATATGATTTGCAAGAAACCCGGTTTTTAATGCTGGTGCAAGATATCAGTTATGCAATCGCAGGCTTATCCCCACCCTGCTCCGCTATCGGGTGAGGACTTCGTAGTTACGTTATATTCTAAACGGTTAAGATTTGAACTTTTTTAAAAGACTGAAATTTAAGATTTAGCAAGCGATTAAGCTTTCTACAGAAAAGTACATTTTTTAGCCGTTTTCAGTATAACCCTTTCCCTCGACCTCTGCGTCTTTAATCTTTTGGATGTCAAAAGACGCAACTTCAATAACGACTTCTTTAACTGAAACAACGCTTTTAACACTGGACTTACGAACCCGCACCGGAAAAAGATGATTGGGTGGTGGAGAGCGAAGAGCAACAAGAAGTTGAACCAGTCGTATCCAAAGAGCGATCGCCCTTGGAAGAGTTGATTGAAACGTTTCAGGAAGCTACAACTTGGGAACTTGAAGAAGTTGAACCAGTCGTATCCAAAGAGCGATCGCTATCTTTACCTTCAGATTGGGCGATCGCATCCTGTTTTTTTCACAACTTAAACCCATATGCGCTCAGTGTGGGTTTAAACGTCATATTGTTGGTGTGCTGTGCAAGTTGCACACCTGATTGTAAAGTTTTGTAATACGCCGGACTCACAGACAATCCTGCTGGGTTGCTAACAGTCTATCTGATTATGGTGCAATTGTATCAATCCATTGCGATCGCATCTTTTGCAATCCTGTCTTTGGGAACTCACGTTATTGGTATGGTGAAAGCAAGCGATCGCCCTCTCACCATAATGTGCGCCCAAGAAAGGCGATCGCATCTCTTAGAATGCTAATCGCACCCCACTGTCTTTTATGGAGGTGCGAACAATATTATTATTTTTTAATTAGGTCTACATTGCTTGACTCCACTTGCAATAACGCTTCCACTACTATTCTTTTGGACTTTGGACAAAAAAAGAGAAGTTCGCGAGAATTTTACGCGAATCATTC
>JAWQFQ010000376.1:0-6002 GCA_035967975.1 Scytonema sp. PMC 1070.18 | reverse complement strand
GAATGTGCAATAATGTCAAACAATGTCAATTAAATGGGGGATGAGGAATTTACTCCTTTTCTGTCTTTTTCAGCAAACCCTACTTAAGAAAATGTCTAAACATTTCTTGTGGTACAAGCGTTCTTGTCCGCCCTACCATTGCACTTCGGGCGAGACGCCCGTACCACAAGATGAAGGATTTGTATTTTGAAATTTCCTGAACGAGTTGCATTCGGCTATGATATGTTTGTCCCCAGTCCTAGTTTTTTTCTGGAAAAGTCTGCACCTTACCATCAGGACTAAACACAGCGCGAATTCGCAAAGATTGCCCGTTTCTATTGGGAGAAATAAAGGGTTCCCCAATTAATGGCATCCCCGTACGGTCAACGTAATCCCTTGCTGCTTTTCCTAAAGGCATAATTCGTTCAATTGAACCATCAACACCTACTAACAAACTGTACTCAATTGCTTGCTTCAAGCCCGATGGTGGTTGCCAACGTTGCTTCAAGAAATCTCTAGCTTCTGTGAGTTGGGGCGTATCAAATGCCTGAGTGTTACTGTTTGTAGCAGCAATCTCAGTAGGAGCACTTCTCCGGCTTTGACGACCTTCACGCAATTTTGCAATTAACGCATCGGTCTCACTGAAAGTAGAGGAGTTTGATGACGAAAAGGCTGGATTAGCGTTAAAGTTTTCCGGATTGGGCAAATTAGCAACAGGAGCAGGATCTGTAGAGAGGTTGGGGGGATTTGCAGGGCTTGTTGCAGGTGAATTGCTGGATAAGGGATTACTAGTTTCAGATGAATTGGGAATTTTACTAGTAGAAGTTGATGCTGTACTGCTTTGGTTAGGGTTAGGTGAAAGAGCAATTGATTCCTTTGGTAGTGCTAGAGGTGCAGCAGCATTCTTTTGAGGGCTAGAAATTTTGGGAGCTTGTGTCTCAGGTATAGTCAGTGTACTTCCTGAAGATGGTAGAGAAGCTGTGGGAAAAGTACTAAGATTTGGTGATGTTTGAGATGTAGATGGTAGATTGAGATTTGGAGGAACCGCTTGGGGTATAGAAGCAGTATTAGATTGTGTAGATCCTTGAGACGTTGAAGGTACGGCGGGAAACCCGGAGACCGATGGAGAAGAAGCCGATGTATTCGGTAACTGCGGTAAGGTAGAGCCTAATGGTGGAAATGTCCCACTCCCTGTAGTGCCAAATGTAGGTATCGGTGTTGGTTGAGCTGCAGTTAAAGGCAAATCTTGTAGGGCGATATCTTCTTGTGTCGAATTTGATGATTGGGTTGTTTGCTCCTGTTGTCTAATACGATCGGCATATTGCCAGGTAATAGGTGTTAAACCCACTGCTAGCACAACAACTGCTGCAACAGGTGCCCAAACAGGGATGGTAGATACTCTAGAGTGGGAGTTAAGATTTGGTAAAGCCATGACATCCTCTGAGTATTCATCCAGAGCTGTTGCCAAATCGAAGAGTTGTAACAAACTAAGTTGAATAAATTTACCAGAAGCTGGGTTTGCTAGAGAACCAAGAAACAGGTTGTGGGTCAAGTGGCTATTTGGTTGTATATGTATATCTGCTTTTGGTATTTGGCTGCTAAAAGAACTGACGTTGTTAGTTTGCAGGAATTGATTATTTAAATCTTCTTGTCCTTCAGAGCTATTAGAGTTTGTGCTTATGTCCTCAGATGAAGAGAAATTTGTCCAAAAGTTGTCAGGAGACATTTGGAGAAATTCCTGAACATAACTTGTTACTGCTGCACACAAAGCCTCTAATTGGTCGCTATTGCCCCTGATTGCGACTCTATTTTCTTCTGGCAGTTGCGGATCGTCAAAGCGAAGCTCGAAGCGTAGCTGCTTCAGGACAGATTTACCCATCCACCTAGACAAAGCTGAACTTTGCGCCAAAACTTCTAGCGTACAAGTGGGTGGTGTATACCGACGAATCACAGAATTTGATACAGGCATGGCAGGAACTGCGTGCAAGATATTTTTGTTTTTGATTTTTGATTTTTGATTTTGATTTGGAAATCTCAAATCTAAAATCTATAGTTTTGTGGAACGGTCTATGAGTGCGAGCCAGAGACGGCGATGACCACCGGGACCACTGTAAAAAAGTAAATCAATTAGCAGTTTCAGTGCCAGGTAGGTGAGTTCATCCGTAGAGATTGCTTCATCTTCCTCCATCCGCTCTTGATAAGTGTTGCAGAAAGCATCGATATAATCTCCCAAGAGAGCCGCTTGATGAGGTTCGCGGTTGCTTTCTGCCATTTGTTCTAAAAGAGCAACAGCACGGCGAATCAATTCTTGGTGCTGTTTTGCTAAGTAACAAATAATCAGAACCAGCGATCGCGCTTCTTCTACATCTAGTTTTTTCCGCCCTCCTTGACCTTTTCGCAGTGGATTTGACTGTCGCAGTCGCCACAGCGCCACGCGATCTGGCACTTTTGACTCTAAATTCAGATGAGCTGCTGCTTGTAGCATTGCCTCAGAGCCAATGCCAGTCAATGTTTCTAACGCCAAGAGCACCAAGTCCAATTGGGTTTTGATATTGTCCCAGTGAACTGTATTTGGAGCTGGAATTTTAATTAAATCATCCCACTGAGAAGTTGGAGTGGGTGAATTGGCGGCAGTGTGCATAACTTTTAGCATAGGTGATCGGGCTTGTAGGGGCTGGTGCTGTTACCCATTTTGAAACCAGACTTTTAGGGGTAAAGATTGGTTTCCAGATTGCGAAGAGCCACAGTAACGACTACAGCTTTGCTTGCTGTGGACAACAGCGTAAGTCTTAGTGTTAACTCTATGATGAAAATCTATTTTCACCAAATTATAAGTTTAATTAATATTCTTAGTCTTGCTAAAAACAACTGTTTATGTATTTTGTATATTTATTTGACAAAATGCCAATTCAAGTATAAATTATAGTCCTATCAGAAGAGCACTTTGATTACATATATTACATATTTTTATATCAAATCCGTATAAATGCATATAGTGAAAATATGCTACAACCCTTATCATTTGGAGGTTGGCTGATGCGGGAACTGTGTGCAATCAAGCGGATTTGATATTACAGATTCAAAGGACCGGTGGGGACGCCCGTACCACAAGATGAATAATTTATTTTTTGGAAGTTCCTAAGAGTTATTTGTATTGCAAGAAACCCGGTAACTCATGCGAAACCGGGTTTCTATTCCAACTTATCCAATATGAGAGTGCAAGGAAATCCATCCTCCACACCCTACACCCGCTCCAAGGGGAGTTATCCCACGTAAGCAATAGTCACACCAGTACCCCCTTCTTTCTGTTCCGCTGCTTCAAAACGGCTGACTCTAGGGTGCTGCTGCAAAAAGGCGTGAACACCTTGTCGCAACTTACCAGTACCGTGACCGTGAATAATCCATATTGCTCCATCTGCTTCTGAAATTACCTTGTCCAATATCATTTCCGCATCAGCTACCCTGCGTCCGCGTATATCTACAGTATTTTGAGACGTGCGAATCGTCAGGTTAGGTTGAGATGGCGGGGCTGAAACTGTTATTGGAGCTGCTTTCGGTTTGACAACTGCTTCGGCTTTTTGACCGTCTAGAGATTCTACGTCCTCCAGTTTCACTGTCATTTTCATAATTCCAAAGCGGACAGTGAGTTCCCCATCCTCATCGGGAGCTGTAATAACTTCTGCTGTTTGTCCTAACTTAGGTATGCGGATGCGATTGCCCACCTTAGGAATGAATCCCACTTTTGGTTTTGGTGGTGCTTTTGGGACAAATTTTTCCGCAATTTCATTCAAAGCATGAGTTGCTTGCTGTGCATCTTGTGCTGTTGGTTTACCTTGCTGCAAGCGCTTTATAATTTGAGCAATTTCACCTTTTGCTTGGGCGATCGCTTGTTGTACAGCGACCTCTTGGGAAGCACGCAAAGCCTTTTCTCTTTCCTGCAAAGACTGGGCTTTTTCCGACACCTCTTTATATAAACGCTCGGCTTGGTGCAACAAATCTTGTGCTTCTGCGGCTTTGGTTTCCTGACGACGACGTTGCGCCTCCAATCCAGCAATCACTTGATTCACCTCGTCTGTTGCGCCTCCGAGTTGCGTCTTCGCCTGTTCTACCACTTCTGACTTCAGCCCCAAGCGACGGGCTATTGTCAGAGCGTTAGACCGTCCGGGAATTCCCCAAAGTAAACGATAAGTTGGCGACAGGGTGCTTTCGTCAAATTCTACAGAAGCATTTTCAAACCTCTCATCTTGGTATTTCAGCGCTTTGAGTTCACCAAAGTGAGTGGTAGCAACTGTCAGCAAAGCGTGGTCAGCCAAGTACTGTAGCAGTGACATTGCTAAAGCACTACCCTCTGCTGGGTCTGTTCCTGCACCAACTTCATCAAGGAGAATGAGAGATAAAGTTAATGCTGGAGAGGGAGGATTTATTTCTTTCTCATCTTCCCCTGCTCCCTCATCTCTCCTTTCTTCCCCAGCATCATCGATTTCTGTCAAAATTCGACTAATACGACGAATATGACCTGAAAAGGTAGATAGATTTTGCTGGAGCGACTGTTCATCTCCTATATCTGCTAGTACTTTATCAAACCAAGGTAATTCCACTGGTTCGCGGGCTGGTACAAATAACCCAACTTTTGCCATCAATGCTGCTAAACCCAATGTTTTGAGAGTCACTGTTTTCCCGCCAGTATTTGGTCCAGTGATTGTGACGACTCGAGTTTGGGGTTGAATCAGTAAATCCACAGGAACTACTTGATATCCCTGTTCGTGTTGATGTTGCCAAACCAGCAGCGGATGGCGTAACTGCCGTAAGGTAATAGTTTCATTTTCCTCACGATTTATAAACCGGGGTGGATTTGCTTCCAACCACAAGCCATAACGAGCTTTAGCAACTGCTAAATCCAGGGTAGTCACAATTGCTAACAGCCTTTCCAAATCTGATTTTACCGTTGCTACTTGCTGTGTTAAAGCGCGACGAATGGCTTCTTCTTCTACTTGCTCTCTTTTGGTGAATTGTCGCAGTTGGTTACCTAAAGGGACTATAGAATTTGGTTCCACATATACTGTTGCGCCACTGGTAGAAGTATCGTGTACAATGCCTGGAATAGCATCTTTTTGGGGTGCTTTTACTGGAATAACAAAGCGATCGCTTCTTTGTGTAATGACTTGTTCTTGAACCGCATTCGATTTTACTTGTATAATGTTTTGCAATTTTTGAATGATTTGACTCCTTAATTGCCGAACCGAGGTGCGAATATCACTGAGTTTCTGACTGGCGCGGTCAGTTACCTGTCCTCTTTCATCAATACATCTATGAATTTCTTGCTCTAATTCCGGGTAAGTCCGTAAATCGGCTACTAAATCATTTAGTATCGGTAAATCCGGATGATTGTCGATTACACGGCGGAGATTTCTCGTACCAGCAAGAGTGGTAGCGATGGCTAGCAGTTCTTCCCCGGAGAGAATTCCTTGCAATTCAGCACGTTCAATTGAATCGCCAATGTCTTGAATTCCCTCAAAGGAGAGACCCGAAACGAGACGGCTTTCGAGCTCGTAAACTTCTTTAGTTTGTGTTAATAACTGTTCGCTTTCCGCTTGAGACGTGGGAATTGCTAAATGACGTGCAGCAATGACTCCCAGCTTTGTCGCCGCAAAAGTGGACAAATGCTGACAGAGACGAGACCATTCAAGTAGTTCTAACGTTTCAGATTGGATCAAGGGTTTCTAATCTGAATGAATTATGGAATAGATTATAAAAACATAGTAACAATTCTATTCTCCATGTTGCTTCACCGTTTTGGGTGAATTCAAGTATTTTTTTAGCAACAGCCAAAGGGGGAGTGAGGGAGGGAGGGAGTGAAGGAGTGAGGGAGTGAGGGAGGGTGTAGGGGCGAACGGTTGTTCGCCCGCATCCGCCGCGGGGGTATGTCGGTTTTTCCACTCCCAGCCCTAAAGGGCCTCTCGGTTCTCTCTCGCTTATACACCTCTGACGCTCGCGTCGAACTCCGCGTTGTCAATCTTGCACTT
>JAWQFQ010000375.1:0-6029 GCA_035967975.1 Scytonema sp. PMC 1070.18 | reverse complement strand
CCCCACACCCCTTATTCCCCACCTTCTGTTGACAATGCGATGATTTCTGGTTTACCAGCTGCTGTAATCGCCCAAGCGTTGTCTCTTTCCAAGACTCACTTCTGCATTGATGCGGCTTGTTCTTCACCAATGTATGCTATTAAACTCGCTTCTCATTATCTGTGGAATCATAAAGCAGATTTAATGTTGGCGGGAGGTATTAGTTGTTCTGACCCTTTATTTATTAGGATGTTGTTCTCTGGTATCCAAGGGTATCCAGAAGATAACGACCTCAGTCGTCCTTTGGATAAGTCATCGCGGGGACTGATAACAGCTGATGGTGTTGGGATGGTTGTGCTGAAACGATATCGTGATGCGGTTAGGGATGGCGATCGCATTTACGCTATCATCGACGGTAATGGTCTGTCCAACGATGGTCGAGGAAAACACCTACTCAGCCCCAGTTCTAAAGGACAAGTTCTCGCTTTTGAACGTGCGTATCAAGAAGCAAAACTCAGTCCTAGGGACATTGACTATATGGAGTGTCACGCAACTGGGACATTATTAGGAGATTCTACTGAATTTAACTCCATTGAAACCTTCTTTGGCAAACACCAAGCAACTCCACTAGTCGGTTCTGTCAAAGCAAACGTCGGTCACCTCTTAGTTGCTGCTGGTGCGGTCAGCTTAATTAAGGTTCTTTTGAGTATGTCTAAGGGTGTCATTCCACCAACTATCAATATTAATGAACCCATTGGTACTGAAAATAACGTCATCGCACCCCAACGTATTGTCAGAACTGCAACTCCCTGGTCTACACCTGTCAAACGTTCAGCTATCAGTGCTTTTGGTTTTGGTGGTACTAATGCACACATGATTTTGACAACGGATAACAGAACAGATAGGTTGTCTGTGGAGCAAACAGATGAACCGTCTGTGAAATCTGCGACCGAATCTGTTGCTATTGTAGGTATGGATGCGGTTTTTGGTTCCTGCGATGGATTGGATGCTTTTGAACGCTCAATTTATGATGGAACTCAACATTTTATTCCGCTTCCGGAGAATAGGTGGAATGGTCTAGACAAGCAGCAAGACTTACTCCACCAGTATGGGTTACCAGATGGGAAACCACCAGTAGGGGCTTATATCCAAGATTTTGATATCGATACTTTGTCGTACAAAATTCCCCCAAATGAAGCGTCTAAGCTGAACCCGCAGCAATTACTACTTCTCAAAGTCGCCGATCGCGCCTTGAAAGATGCGGGAATTAAGGAAGGTTCCAATGTAGCGGTTCTGATTGCGACGGAGACGGAGTTTTCTGTCCACCAGTTACAGCAAAGATGGAATCTGGCTTGGGAAATTAAAGAAAGTTTAAGTGCGGGAGAGATTTCATTACCGCCAGAGAAAATTGCCGAATTAGAAGCTATCCTCAAAGACGGTATTCACCATCCGGTGGAAACAGGTGAGTTTGTCAGCTATATTTCCAATATTATCGCCAGCCGTATTTCTTCTTTGTGGGATTTTACAGGTCCGACTTTCTCTATCTCAGCTGGGGAGAATTCTACATTTAAGGTTTTGGAAGTCGCACAAATGATGCTGGCGTCTGGGGAAGTTGATGCTGTTGTTGTTGGTGCTGTGGATTTGGCTGGTGGTTTGGAAAATGTTTTATTGAGAAGTTCTTTATCACAAATTAATACGGGTGTCAATACCCTGAGTTACGACCAAAAGGCTAATGGTTGGACGGTTGGTGAAGGTGCGGGTGCTGTGGTTTTGAAGCGTCATGATGTTGCTAAGAAAGCGAGCGATCGCATTTATGCTGTGATTGATGCTGTGAGTTTTGAAACCGCAACCTGTAGCAGATGTACGCAGATAGAAGAGAAGAATATTGGTGTTAATTTGTGTGTAGATGCGGAGGCTGTTTGTCGAGGGAGCGAACAAGCTTTTCAATTGGCGGGTGTGAAGTCTAGAGAGATTGAGTATTTGGAGGTTTGTGGGAGTGGTATTCTTGAGGAAGATGAAGCGGAAATTGCAGGTTTAATTCGGGCGTATTCGGGGGGTGAAAAGGGTCTGAGTTGTGCTATTGGTAGTGTGAAAGCAAATATTGGTCACACTTATGTAGCATCGGGAATTGCTAGTCTGATTAAAACTGCTCTTTGTCTTTACTATAGATATATTCCTGGAACACCTAAATGGTCTGGTGTTAAAAATCAAGAAGTTTGGCGAGGTAGTCCCTTTTATGTGACTTCAGAATCACGACCTTGGTTTTTGGGTAAAGAAGCTAAAAATAGAGTAGCTGCAATTAATGGTGTGGGAATGGATGGGTCTTGTGCTCATGTCATTCTATCAGAAGAACCGAGTCAAGCAATTCGCTCTAGTAAATATTTAGAGCAAATTCCTTATTATTTGTTCCCCATTGTTGGAGACAATCGCTCAGATTTATTAGAGCAACTGGAGGTTCTTCAAGCAACTGTTGAAGAAAGCACTTCTTTAGGTAGTCTTGCAAGTCAAACGTTTAAAAAATTCAAAGAATATCCTGAAGCTAATTACGCTTTGGCGATTCTTGGTCGGAATAAAAACGAACTGACACGAGAAATTCAAGCTGCTTTTAAGGGAGTAGAAAATGCTTTTGAGCGCGGGGAAGATTGGTTGACACCGACAGGAAGTTATTTTACAGCCAAACCCTTAGGGAAAAAAGATGCGATCGCCTACGTTTACCCAGCAGCTGTCAATTCTTATCTAGGTATTGGTCGCAATCTCTTCCGCTTATTCCCCAGAGTTCATGATGATGCGGTCATCAAAAGTCTTTTCAGTCTTTTTGCTGAAGTTTCTCAACTCGTCTTTCCCAGAAGTTTGAATAAATTCTCAACCAGGGAGTTAGAAAAACTTGAGAACCAATTGCTGAGTAACGCCTTAGCCATCTTTGAAACTGACATGGCATTTGCTAGACTCATTACAACTATTATCCGAGATGATTTTCGGGTGAAGCCAAAATACGTTTTTGGCTATAGTTTGGGTGAGACAAGTATGATGAGTGCAATGGGTGTCTGGAGCAACTTCAATCAAGGTATCAGTGCTTTTCATTCATCTTCCCTATTTGTCGATAGAATCGCTGGACCCAAAAACGCCGTTCGAGAAGCGTGGGGATTACCACCAGCACAGAATTTATCAGAAGACGATTTTTGGAGTGCTTATCTTTTAATGGCGTCTCCATCCCAAGTGAGAGAATGTCTCAAACACGAGCACCGCGTTTATTTAACTCAGATAAACACACCCGAAGAAGTTTTAATTGCTGGTGACACAGCTGCGTGTCAAAGAGTCATTAACACTCTAGGTTGTAACGCTTTCCGCGCTCCCTTCAGCCATGCTATCCACTGTGAAGCAATGCGCTCAGAGTACAACGAAATCGCCAGAGTCAACACTCTACCAGCCCAAAACATAGCAGGTATAGCATTTTACTCCTCCGCAGAATACACACCCATTCCGCTCGAAAGTCAGGCGATCGCCAACAATCTCGCCAAAGGTTTATGCGAACCCCTAGACTTCCCAAAATTAGTCAACCGAGTCTACGCAGACGGTGCAAGAATATTTATCGAAGCCGGTTCTGGAAACGTTTGTTCGCGCTGGATCGACAAAAATCTAGAAGGAAAAGACCACATTACCGTATCCCTAAACAGAAGAGGGACAGACGACCACACCTCCATTCTCAGAGCACTAGCAAAACTCCTCAGTCATCGAGTTTCCCTAGACCTATCCTCACTCTACACTCAAACCACACAAACATCCCAACACAAACCCACAGTCAAAACCCTAACCTTAGGCGGAAAAAACATTCCTACCACAATTTTAAACGACAACAACCGCAAACTCTTCTCTAATTTACCCACACCTCCCCAACCACCACTCCATAACATAGTCACACCAACCAGCGATCGCAAAGACAAAGAAAACATGAACAACCCCACCCAACCCATCCAACCCCCCCCCACAACCACATACGATTTAACTCTATTTAACTCCAACAACACTAAAATCCACCTAGCACACACAGAATTCTTAAACTCCAGACATCAATTCAGCAAACAACTCAGCGAAATCATTCAACTCCAACTAGCTTGTATAGAAAACTTACTCAATAGCCAATAACAATAACCCCCTTCCCACCATCCTCTTCCTTTGCGCTCTTTGCGTCTTTGCGGTTCCATAAAAAATATTTAAATGAACCGCGAAGACGCGAAGTACACAAAGAAAGAGGAGAAGGGAGTAGTCTCTTAAACTACAAACCTATCTGCGTTCATCTGCGGTTAAATACTCCAAAGGAAAAAATAGTGAAAACAGAAAATTCACTCCAAGAAAAACAAAACAACGGTCTAAGCTTTCACAGTTACTCCTTCAACCACAATCAAATATGGAAAGGCGCACTAGACTGTGTAGAATTTGAACAATCAGCCATCAAAGAAAAACTCCTAAATTTACATAAACCCTGTTACATTGTCAGAGTTGACGGACAAATTGGAGTCACCAACGAAGGTTATTTATCTTTCCCAGACAATGGAAACACCAGACAAGTTGAATTGTTAATGACCGTTCCCCCAATATCAATTCAAAATTTAGGCGACCCCAGTTTTTTAACATTTCACGACGTGAAATACGCTTATTATACAGGCGCAATGGCTGGTGGGATAGCGTCAGAAGAAATGGTCATCGCCCTAGGAAAAGAGAAAATATTGAGTTCCTTTGGTGCGGGTGGTTTAACTCCAGACAACCTCAAAGCAGCTATTAACCGCATCCAAGACGCCTTACCCAACGGTCCCTACGCATTCAACTTAATCCACAGTCCCAACGAACCCGCGATCGAACGTCGTGCTGTAGATTTATATATTAAGCATGAGGTAAGAACAGTAGAAGCTTCTGCGTTCTTAGATTTGACTCCCAATATTGTCTATTATCGTGCATCTGGACTAGGTGTAAACGCAGCCAATGAAATCGAGATTAAAAATAAAGTCATTGCGAAAATTTCTCGTCGAGAAGTCGCCAGCAAATTTCTCCAACCAGCACCCGTCAAAATTCTCAAAGAACTCGTTCAACAAGGACTTATCAGTGAGTTACAAGCAAATCTTGCTTCCCAATTACCCATTGCAGATGATATTACTGTCGAAGCTGATTCAGGAGGTCACACAGACAATCGCCCCTTAGTTTGTCTCTTACCTTCCATTCTAGCTTTAAAGAATGAAATTCAGGAAAAATATCACTACCCAACCCCCATTCGAGTCGGAGTAGCAGGAGGAATTGGTACCCCACAATCAGCTCTCGCAGGATTTATGATGGGTGCTGCTTATGTAGTCACGGGTTCAGTCAATCAATCGTGTCTTGAAGCTGGAACCAGCGAATACACCAAAAAGTTACTAGCACAAGCAGACATGGCTGATGTTATGATGGCTCCAGCCGCAGATATGTTTGAAATGGGCGTCAAACTTCAAGTCCTCAAAAAAGGAACAATGTTCCCCCTACGAGCTCAAAAATTATATGAGCTATACAGAACTTACGACTCAATTGATGATATTCCTATTTCAGAGAGAGAGAAATTAGAAAAGCAAGTTTTTCGCATGAGTCTCCCCCAAGTTTGGGAAGCAACATCAGCTTATTTATCGCAAAGAAATCCAGAAAAACTCAAGAAAGCAGCAAACAACCCCAAAGTGAAAATGGCTTCCATGTTTCGCTGGTACTTAGGATTATCCTCCCGGTGGTCCAGCTCTGGAGAAAAAGGTCGAGAAGTTGATTATCAAATTTGGTGCGGTCCAGCAATGGGTGGTTTCAACGATTGGGTACGCGGTTCCTACTTAGAACAACCTCAAAATCGCCGCGTCGTTGATATAGCCTACCACATCATAACCGGAGCCGCCTTCCTACAACGCATTCAATCTTTAAAAGTCCAAGGACTCCACATCAACGATTTTTACACTCAGTACTGTCCTAGGGTGTAAGGGTGTAAGGGTGTAAGGGTGTAAGGGTGTAAGGGTGTAAGGGTATAAGGGTGTAAGGATAAAAAATCT
>JAWQFQ010000374.1:0-6117 GCA_035967975.1 Scytonema sp. PMC 1070.18 | reverse complement strand
TTTCAAGAGTGTAAAAATTTGATAATCATGCTTTTTTTCGTATATTTGAATAAAAATTCAAATATAATATCCTTTTCATTGCTCTTTGCTCTAAAAAATCCTTATTGCTTTTAAATAAAAGCTAAATTTAGATAAGTGGAAGTAAATTATAATAGTCAACGATTGGAGAAAAATCTTAATTTTGTGTAATTCTATACTCGAAAAAATACAAATTAAGTAAAAACACTTAAAAAAATAAAGTTAAAGTTATTTGTGTTAGTAAAATTACTCTTTCTGACAGTAAAGAAGTGTATTTATAGTTTTAGATGAAAGGTTCTTAGTAAGCAATTAAGTGCTAAAAAAGGGCTTTAGCCCTTACTAATATCTGTCAAACTTTTTGTAGCAAAACGACAGAGAGTAAGCATATTTGCTAATGCGGTAAGCATTAAACTTGCCGTTAAAGAGGTGTTTTTCGGGGTGCAAGTTCATATAAATTAACTATAGTTCTTGCCCTAATGAGTCTATCTAGTTCTTTTACCGATTTTTCCTTAGCTGAATTGTTTCAGTTAATTGACCTAGGAAGAAAATCAGGTTGTTTAACAGTTTGTACTTTACCAGACCTACACTCTCCAGGGTCTAAATCCCAGTATTTCTATATGTGGTTTCGTCAAGGGCGAGTTGTCGCTGCGGCTACTCGTCTCAACGGTCAGGGTTTAATCGACAAAGTTGCAAACAGGGGTTGGGCAAACTTAAGAGTTTTAGAAAATGCTTGTATTGAAGCATCTGATTCAAGTCCTTTAGGTTTACTACTAAAAACTCAAGGAATCTTAAGTGCTGAAAATCTCAACCTGTTATTCGCCAATCAATTACAGCAGGTTCGGGAGCTGTTTGAAATCCAAAAGGGTGTATTCAAACTGGATAGCAAAGCAGTTTTACCTTTAACAGAGATGACTGGATTGAGCTTGAAGGCGATCGATGTCGCTCTTATGGCTTTAAGAACATTGAAAAATTGGCAAGTTCTGGCTGATGCTCTCCCAGATGCAAGCTCAGCTATTCAAAGTATTTCTCAGTCAAAAACTCAGAATCACTTACATTCATTTGAGTGGCAAATATGGGAATTTGCTAATGGTAGCGTTTCTTTGAGTGCGATCGCATCTCAGCTTAATAAACCAACAGCTTTAGTACAGCAAGCAGCTTTCCGACTGATGCTCGCAGGTTTGGTGGAAGAAGTTCCCTTAGCTACATCCGTACCAGATTTAAGTGAATATGCAATGGATTGGAATTCAATCAATCCTTCTCGTCCGGGACGATCAAAATCTAAAGATTCGGAATCTTTAAAGATTAGTACTTCGTTTTTACAAAACCTGGTTGGCTTTTTGAAGAGTAAAGCTTGATATATGGGGTGTGGGGTGTAGGGTGTGGGGGGGTGAGTACTGCTGAGACCAAGGATTTTTGTAGAAGAATGTATAATAATTCACAGTATCGCAGCGAGTAGTATAGGCGCTATGCCTTTGGGCAACATCATTAAGCTATTGTTAGAAGTATGGGAAAAAATATCAGGGGAGTCTGCAAGTGTAACAAACTTGCCACTCAAAGAAGATTTACCGTTGCAAGTATTGACAGAGAATATTGAAATAAAGACAACAGCCAGTACCTCAGATCTGCTAGAAACTACGGAGAACACGGAAACAGAAATATCTTTACCAAGAATTTTTCAGGAAAGAGACATAATTAAAGTTTCAATGCTACAGAAGCAGCTGCAAAACTTTATGTCTAGTACCGCTGAGGTTCAAGGAGCAATTCTTGCTAGCCCCGATGGTATTGCACTAGCTTCAGTGCTATCAGTTGAAATTGATGAAGAGCGTAGTGCGGCTATGTCAGCATCAATGCTTTCTCTCGCCGAGCAAATTGGACAAGAGCTTGTACGCGGTCCTATTGACCGTATCATCATGGAAGGTGAAAAAGGCTATGGTGTATTGGTTAGCTGTAGTCAAGAGGCGGTTTTACTTGTTCTTGCTAGTGCAGCTGCAAAACAAGGTGTTTTGTTTTTGGAAATCAAGCAGGTTGTTGCTCAAATCACGCCTTTCTTGGATTGACTGTGATTGTTGAAGATAATAATTTTGAAAAAGTTTTTGTTAAAAACAATACTAAAACGTATTACTATAAAATAATGAGGTTGTATTTTACAAGACTTCTGCAAAAATTTTATTTTGACTTTACAAAAAATAAGTCACAATTCCATACTGGTTTGGAAATTGAAGCGAGGAACAAAGACTCAGAGTTTTCGTCCTGGCGATCGCAAGTCAAAATTTGTGTAAGCGCTCAGCCGTCAGCTATCAGCAATCAGCTTTTATGAGCTATATGGGTATTTACAATGGTATTCAAAACGTTTATAAAATTTCTGACAGCAGGTTTGAAAGGTGACTGCTGACGGCTGAAGTGCTGAACGCGTACAAATTTTTCAAGCACTAAGAATTATTCGGATCAATCCTTAAAATAATCGTAATAAATATAACTAATGAATCTAAGCAGTTTTCTTGATTAAATTAATGATATATAAATAGAGACAGTGGAAATATTGTACGAGTTTTTAGGGATTGCTGAACCATAATTATAGGTAGGTGTTGAGCTACTAGCTATCAGCTATCAGGTTGAGAACGTATTTTTGAGCGTTGTATGGGTGCTTCTAGTAGGTTAGTTAAACATTTCCATAGCTGAAGTGCTGAAGGCTGAACGCTTACTTATTTAGACAGTTGTTTTTGTTGGGATGTAAGGAGAACCTGATTATGGCTTTGGAACCACAAGCGTTTATGTCATCGCTAGAAAAGCGTATGAACTTTACAGAGGAAGACAAAAATCTGTTGCGATCGTACGCAGACTGGGGGTTAAGCGTTGCTTCACAAATGGCTGACCACTTTTATGCTTACTTGGAACGGGATTCAGAAATGCATAAGATTTTGCATGGAGAACAAGGACGCATTCATCGCCTTCACGAAACTTTTCGTCAATGGTTTCACGAGATGTTTACAGGACTCGATAACTGGGGTTCAGCTTATGCAGACCGACGTTGGAAAATTGGCTTAGTTCACGTTCGTCTTGGGATTGAACCCCAGCACGTGGTTCCAGCTATGGCAGTAGTTATAGCCGAAGTTGGTCAGAAGTTACAAGCTGAGGGTAACAACGGGGAAATCAAAGATGCTCTCAGTCGCATCTGCATGATTGACTTAGCTTTTATCGAACAAGCTTTCGTAGAGGTATCTTCAGCTGCTGTACTCAGAGAGACTGGCTGGACAGAAGGTTTATTTAAGCGCTTGGTGACCAACGGCGCACGTTCCATGTAAAACTGTTTACAGAAAAATCTGAATCATTTAAAGGGTTAATAGATTTATTCAAGTGTCTACCTATGCAGGGTGCATTTATTGGACTTTTTTCAACTATGAGGGGTATCAATAATGGAAACCCTACGCATAGTAGTGACGGGAGGCGTAGGTGCAGGAAAAACAAGTTTAATTCGTACAATCAGTGAAATCGAGGTCGTCGATACTGACAGAAAAGCGACAGATGAAATAGCGCAACTGAAGCAGAAAACGACGGTTGCTTTGGACTTTGGGCGACTTACAATAGGACCGCATCAATCGCTGCACCTGTATGGTACACCCGGACAATCCCGATTTGACTTTATGTGGGACATTCTGATTGCTAAAGCACACGCCTACATATTACTAGTAGATGCACATCGTCCAGACCATATGCGTTACGGGCGACGCATTCTCAACTTTATCAACCAAAAAGTGCTATTACCTCATGTCATTGGACTAACACATACTGACTGTCCAGGTGCATGGGAAGTAGAAGATGTAGCTGTTGCTTTGGGATTGACAGATGAGACGTTGCGACCACCACTCGTGACAGTCAATGCTACTTGTAAAACTTCAGTAGTACAGGCGTTGATTACTGTAATTCAAGAACTTACTAACTTCCAACAACACTCCCCTCAATAGCTTTAATACAGGGTGTAAGAAACCAGTGGAAATATGAATAAATTGTGGAGGAATCAGACATGATTAATGTTTCAATGCTACAAGATGAACTGCAAAATTTTGTCTCTAGTAGCGCAGAAGTTCAAGGCGCAATTCTTGCTAGCCCTGATGGTTTGGCATTAGCTTCGGTGTTGTCAGTGGGAATGGATGAAGAACGTACTGCAGCAATGTCAGCATCTATGCTGTCTTTGGGTGAACGCATTGGACGTGAACTCGCACGTGGTAATGTTGACCGTATTGTTGTCGAAGGTGAAAAGGGCTATGGCGTATTAATGAGTTGCGGTCACGAAGCTGTTTTATTAGTTCTTGCTAGTTCTGCTGTTAAGCAAGGTGTTTTATTTTTAGAAATTAAGCGGATTGTTGCTCGAATTATTCCTTTGGTGTCTTAATCGTCAAGTCACCTGACATCTTACCTCACTTTCAACAAGACCTGAAAAACCGGGTTTCTAAACGAAGAATTAAGCTTTTTTAGCGTTGTCATTCTCAAGAAACCCGGTTTTTGATCTAGGTGTAAGATATAAGTCACTTTACTCTAATTCACAGTTCGTAATTCGTAATTTTTGACTTCAATTCTGAATTACGAATTATTTGGTCAAGTACTTTTGGATTTTAGATTTGGAAGTGAAAATCTAAGAGGAAGTTTGAAAAGTCCTTTCATCAGTAGCAATCATATTCAATATCCCCCTCCTTCAAAAGCTATCGATTACCCGGATCTTTCTCAACATTTACGAGAGTAATCACTCACGTTTTTTCTAACCCTGATTCGTTCGTTGTTCATTCTCAATAAAAATGGAATTTTTGCGAGAAGAATAAGTGCCATTTTGTCAAGTCTGTTGATAATCCCAGTGTCCAGAATGGATTGTAGGTAAGGGTTTTAAGATTGTAAAGAAAGATGTGACTAATGCATAGCTTCAAAAGGGGGACCGTTAGAGTATTTTCCCCCCTTTTGAAGGGGGGCTAGGGGGGATCAATAAATTGCCTAAAATCACAGCCAACCACTTTTCAAACAACCTCTAAAATCCACAAGCCGAAATATTGAGGTCACCAATGAGAGTTGATAAGGAGTTAGTATTTTATGCTACGTCCAGATTTAGGGGATTTCTGCAGTATAGTCTGTTTTAAAGCCGCAATTACAGGTATGGAAGATGCTTTAGGTGAAAAGACAACGGCGATCGCCTTAACTGCAGCAGGTCGTACTCGTGGCAAAATGCTTGCACAAGAATTAGGTTTGGTAGGACTATCCTTAACTTTGGAGGAGATTACCCAAAAAATCGGACTTGCTATCGGTAAAGAAGGCACTCGTCTATGTATAGTTGAGAAGATTGTTCAAAATGGAGATGCGATTGAGGTTTACACTTCAGAAACCTTGTGTTCTGCAGGCGAACCCCTAGGCTCAACTCGTAAATGTACTTACACACTTGGTGCTATATGGGGGTTACTAGAGCAGGTATTTGGAAAGCGTTTACAGGGTAAACACACTAAATTTGTGCCTCTCGGTAGTGATTATGATGTATTTGAGTTTACCGAATTAAAATAATAGTGCGGAGAAACCCTAATAAGTGCGGAGAAACCCGGTTTCTTTAAGAAACCGGGTTTCTAATTTCTAATTTGTCATCGTCATTAAAATCGACTAAACTGTTTGTACTGGTGCAGGTTCCCAAATTTCACCGTATTTCTCCCGTAGAGTTTGCCAAGCTTCTACTTGACCGGGTTCATATTCTCCTGGCTTACCCCATTGTAAAAATAAGCTTAAGGCTGGCTCTTGTTTATCGTCTAAAAAGCGAATGGCGTAGGTGGTAAAATTCCCTCGTTTTGCTTCTCCTGTTTCAAATTTTACTTGCGTAATTCTATCCATATTCAAGTGAAATTCAAAACCTTCGGTATGCATATTGGCGTATTTACCCTTAGGAAGTTCTGCATAAAACAGTTTTTCCACTTTACCACGTGCTTCTAAAACAGCCGCGCTGCTAGTGACTATCAAACGCAATGTTCCTAAACTCTCGCAGGCTTCCAAAAATTCCTTTAATGTGGCATTCATAAGTTTGTTAGTGGTTAGTGGTTAGTGGTTAGTGGTTAGTGGTTAGTGGTTAGTGGTTAG
>JAWQFQ010000373.1:0-6152 GCA_035967975.1 Scytonema sp. PMC 1070.18 | reverse complement strand
CCTATTGCCTATTGCCTATTGCCTATTGCCTATTGCCTATTGCCTATTGCCTATTCCCTATCTAAACTAGAGGTAATAGAATATTAGCAGTAGTTCCCTCTTCTGGTGTTGATAAAATTGTCAACTTACCTTGATGTGCTTCCACAATTTGCTTGACAATTGCCAGTCCTAACCCATTTCCTGAAGGTTTGGTAGTAAAAAAGGGAGTACCGAGTTTAGTCAGGATGTGAGGAGGAATAGGTTCTCCACCGTTATGAATACTAATACAGACTTGATTCTGTGTTTTGTCAGGTGATACCCGCCAAGTTATAACCTCACCGTCATTCACGGCTTCACAAGCATTTTTTAGCAAGTTGATGAAAACCTGTTTGAGTTTATCGCGATCGCCTAAAATCCAGAAAGAGGGAAAAGATGAAACAAACTCAAATCGGCGATTTGTGGCGAAGGGAATATAACGAATTTGCTCTAGTATTTCTGCTATGAGATGATTAACTTCCAGCTTTGAAGAATGTAAAATAGGTCGCTTGGTATACAGCAAAATTTCATTCAACAAGTTCTTCAGCCGCTCTGCTTCTTCTAACGCCAGTGCTAAACGCCGTTGAGAGGGTTCTGGTAATTCCATATTTTTAAAAGAAGTTAACCCCAGTAATACCGTAGTTAGGGGATTACGGACTTCATGTACTATCATTGCAGCCAATTCACCAATCTCTGCTAAACGAGCTTGGGCTTGTTCGGCTTGTTGGCGATCGCTGATATCTCGTACCAAAGCCAATTCCCTCTGTTGTTCTCCCGATTCAAACAGACAAATATTTGCTTCTATCGGAAAAGTAGAGCCATCTTTACGCTGATAGACGCTTTCTAGCTGGCTTGGAACACCTGTAACAAGCTGGTACCGAAATTCTGCTAGCTGTTTTGCAGTCAATTTAATATCAATTTTATGAATAGAGAGAGACACAAGCTCTTCATGGCTATATCCCAAGTATTCACAAGCACGTCGATTGACATCGACAATTCGGTTATCAACCGGATCGATTAAAAGGAATGCATCACCAGCGTTATCTACCAATGTTTTAAAGCGGGCTTCACTTTGGCGGAGCGCCTTTTCCACCTGTTGGCGTTCCCTAATTTCTGCTTGCAATTGCTCATTTGCCCGTTGTAACTCTATTGTACGTTGTTGTATCCGCAACTCTAACTGATTGTTCATCGCCAATAGTTGAGCTTGAAGTGCTTGCAAGTTTTTTGTCCGTGTCTGAACTTCTACTTCTAGTAACTGATTAAATTGCTGTTGCTGTTGGTAGAGTTGGTAGTTATCAATTGCAGTAGCAGCCAACTTGGCAAATATATTAACTATTTTTATGACTTCTACAGTAAAACTGCGTGGCTGATGAAAAAACGAACAAATGGTACCTTTACATTCTCCATTGAGTGTTTCTAACGGTATCCCTAAGTAACAAAGATATCCCTCTGGTGGTTTCAGGGAGCTGATATGTAATCTAGCATCTTCAATAACAAAATATTTTCGTGTTCGGGTTACCTGATCAACAAGTGTTTCATGAAGAGAAAACCCGTTATCATCGTTCCCCAAATCGAGGTTGCTGGCTACCACCTTTCCTCGATTATCATGACAAACTGTAACAATCGACCAATCTGATTTCAGTATGCGACTAACACCGCAAACAATTTCATGTAAGTACGTATTCAGGTTACCCGACCTATAACTCAACGCAGCTAAAAACTCTAAAATACTCTGTTCTTGCTGCCATTGAACTGTACTAGAAAACACTACAATTGTCTCCTGGACGCGATGGGTTTTGATTAGATGATAGGATACAAAGTCCAAATTTTGAATTCAAAATTCAGAATTCTTTTTGTCAAGTTTTAAATAAAATCCTTCAAAATATAAAAATAATATAAAAACTACTTCTTATTCTTATACATTTTTGGTTCTTATTTTCATATGATTTAAATCATGTTTGAACTTCCCAAAATTTTCTTAGTCTCGTCGAAAGTGGTTTGCTGTAATTTTAAGCACTGGTTGATCCCCCCTAGCCCCCCTTAAAAAGGGGGGAAAATAATCTAACGGTCCCACTTTTTAAGGGGGATAATGGTGGATCTTGAATATGATCTACTGATGAAAGGACTTTTCAAACATCCTCTTAAGCATAGAAGCATAATAGTTGAGAGACCAGAAACCCGGTAACTCCTGCGAAACCGGGTTTCTAACTTTCGCTGATACATCAGTGCTATTAACTCGACGGCGGAGTTTTTAATGAATCTAATACAGTGATGTCAAAATTAATGTAGGGGCGAACGGTTGTTCGCCCTCTTGTATGTATTGCACGCAACTGAAAACTGCTAAAAGAGCTACAATTTTATGCTCCAAGCAGCAAATGCTAAAGCACCCCAACCTGCGATAAAAGCTGCTCCTCCGAGGGGTGCAATTGCACCTAGAGACTTGACACCACTTAAGCTGAGGGCGTATAGGCTTCCTGAGAAAATAGCAATACCAAGGATAAATAGCCATCCACTAGCTATGAGGGTAGGTGGAGGGGTGTCGGTGCGGCTGAGCAATAATGCGACTACCAGTAATGCAAGGGCATGGTACATTTGGTAACGAGCACCGACTTCAAAAATTTCCAAGGAGCGATCGCTGATTGTCTCTCGTAAAGCATGGGAAGCAAAAGCACCAGCGGCTACGGATAAACCGCCCAAGATTGCTGCTATACTCAAAAAAATTTGCATCATGGGGTCAAACTCTTTTTTGCAATTTGCTCTTCAAACATCAAAATGGTAAGAGATTCCCCCTTCTTCACTTACTTTAAAATTAGCATTGAATAATTTAGCTTGCTCATCCAAATATTGCCTTGCTGTTGCTGGAGGTAGTTGTGACTGCATTGCAAAGCTTAAAAGCGTGACTCGTCCATTATTTTCCTGAAGCAAACGGTAGAATGTGGATTGCAGTTCATCGTTGAGCTGTTGCTTGAGAGTTCTTCTCTCCTGCCGACTTTGACGATATAATCCTAATGCTAGCCATATTCCCAGGACTGTGGTAGGAACACCAAAAACTAAACCGTGTAAAGCAGTATTATTGAGTACAACGACTGCTTCTTCGTTTGGATAGTCAACAACCATGTCTATTCCTGGTGGTGCTGGCTTTCGTAGAGTGTTTTTCTCCATGACCGCAGATGCTGATAGCGTCAGAAACATAAATCCGAGTGTGAGTAGCCAACCAGCCGCTAATTTTTCAGCAGTTTTCATAATCGTTCGCGTCTGAAAATTTCAACCTTGCTTGTGATTCTAACCTCACTTATCTTTAGCTTCCAGTACTGTGTCACAATTATAACATTATAATTTCCTATGCGTAATTCGTAATCACTACTCAAATTACGAATTACGAATGACGAATTAGTGTCTTGTCGCTTCTAGCAGCCTTGAGAAGTAGAAGCGCGTGCGAGTCATGGACTTCCGTTGAACAGAAAAGCCATTGCTTTCCAAAATTTTCACCACATCAGCTTCACGATGTAAATAAGCACGAGTTGCTTTACTAGGTCCTGGAAAGAAACTACCTATCTTTTTTAAGATACTTAAAGCAAAAGTTTTTGGTGCAAAGCTGAGAATCAACCGCGATTGTGCTAAAGAACACAAGTGAGAAATCATCTCCGCTGCTTTATCTTGGGGGTAGTGAATCAGAACATCCAAACAAATAACCGTGTGGTAGCTACCACTAAGTGTTTCTAAATCCTGTACTGCAAAATGTGGATTTTCAGCGTTTTCCAGGACTGTTACAGCTCTTTCCTTGGCTTCTTCCACCATTTTTTCAGAAATATCGCTGGCGTCAACCTTTGCTCCTGCTTCTGCAAGGGGTATACTCAGGCTACCTACACCACAACCAGCATCGCAGATGGTTAGACCTGCTAAATTATTATCTGCTTTGAGCCAGTCGATGACTGTGTCTACTGTTTGCTGGTGTCCGGTACGGATATCTAGCTGAACGTTGTTGACCTCACCATCGCCGTAAATCCGTCTCCAACGGTCAAAGCCAGTAGAATTGAAATAATCTTTAACAATCGTCTTATCGTCAGTTACGTTCATGTAAGTTCCGTCTCAAGGGTTCCCAATCGTTAAAAATACCATGTCAACTATGCAGGATGAAGGGTTAATCGCTCCCACGATAGTTCTTTTGTCATTTTATTTAAATGCCAACGCAATAGATGGGTAGCACAGACACCAGAAATCAAGGTCGGTAAACCGAGGGCGCTTCGTGGTGCGACTGTAGCGAGTGCGATCGCCCTATCCACGTCGCATATTCCCCACTTTACCAAATTTCGCACCCCTACCAATAAGGGAAGAGTGGTTCCTGACAAAGTTCCATCACTAAGCCAAGCCGTTCCACTTTTCACTTCTATTTGCCGACTATCCCAAGGATACACTCCATCAGGTAATCCCAAAGGTGCAAGAGCATCGCTAATGAGAAAAAGCCCATCACTTATTTCCCCTTGACTCTCCTTTTCGATACTAGGTGTGCTCGTGCGGAGAAGGATTTGCAACATTATTGGTGAAACGTGCTGACCGTCAGCAATAAAACCACATTTAATGTTAGAATTAATGATAGCTGCTCCTAACAAGCCAGGTTCGCGGTGGTGTAGTGGTGGCATGGCATTGAAAGCGTGAGTTACCATTGTTGCACCAAGTTCAAAAGCTTGTTGCGCTTGGGCTGCTGTGGCTAGAGAATGTCCGAGACTGACTGTAATTCCTAGAGAACGTAAAAAAGGAATGACCTCACCTGTGGGGTCTAGCTCTGGTGCTAGGGTGATGACTGTGATAACATGAGCGTAATCCCCCAAGACCCGCTTGACTTCTTCAAGAGTTAAAGGTAGCAGGTACTCTTGTGGGTGTGCGCCACGCTTTTGAGGATTGAGAAAAGGTCCTTCAAGATGTACTCCTAGAATTTCAGCACCCGTTTTCTTGTACAGCATATGCTTTGCGATCGCAGCCAGGGAACGCTGAATATTGTCTACTGATGTTGTGACAAGGGTGGGTAAAATGGCGTTTACTCCCGCATCCCATAAAAATTGACGAATTTGTAACAGCAAGTGGGAATTTTCTGGGTTTAGGTCGGGAAATGCTAATCCTAACGCACCATTGATTTGTAAATCGATACCACCTAGAGAAATCCAATCACCATCTAGATCCCACACTTTTAAGTTCATTGGAGGAACTCGTTTGAGGACTTTGGACATTGGTAAGATTTGCTCGACTGTACCCTGTGGATTTACTGAGAGCATCTGCAAATCTTTATAACCGGGTACCCGAGCGTTAATAATGTCCACTGGAGTCGCATTAGGGCTTTGTGTTGCTTGGGTCATCACCTGTTGACAATAAAACACCTCATTTTGACCTGATTTTATATCTTGTTTCGAGATTGAATTATAAAATCTGGGGGTTTTTGGTTGGGTGTGATACATTGAGGGGTTTAATAACCGCAGATGAACGCAGATGAAGCTGTACTTTATGGGTAATGGATGAGATGATATTCTCAATTCTGAATTCAGAATTTTGATGCATTGCTTATGTCTCCTCTTGTCGGCATTATTATGGGTAGCGATTCCGATTTACCAACTATGCAAAGTGCGATCGCAGTTTGTGAAGAGTTTGGTGTTGCTTATGAGGTCGCAATTGTTAGCGCCCATCGGACTCCGGAACATATGGTGGAGTATGCTAAGTCAGCCCATCAGCAGGGGCTAAAAGTGATTATTGCTGGTGCGGGTGGTGCTGCTCATCTTCCAGGAATGGTAGCGTCTTTAACTCCTCTTCCTGTGATTGGTGTTCCTGTTTCTTCCCGTCATTTACAAGGGATGGATTCTCTGTATTCTATCGTACAAATGCCATCAGGTATACCTGTAGCAACTGTTGCTATCGGGAATGCTAAGAATGCTGGGTTGTTAGCAGTACAAATTCTCGCTACCTATGATGCGGATTTGCTTGAGAAAGTCCAACAATACCGTAGAAGTTTATTGGAAACAGTGATGATGAAGCAGGTCAAATTAGAACAACTTGGTTACAAGGAATACTTAAAACAAATGCAAAGTGAGTAAGTAACCCTATATATTTCCCCACACCCTCACACCCTCACACCCCCACACCCCCACACC
>JAWQFQ010000372.1:0-6170 GCA_035967975.1 Scytonema sp. PMC 1070.18 | reverse complement strand
CCACAGCGCTACTCTAGCTTGTCAGCTGGTCAGTTATTTTTGCCAGCCTGCACTAATTAGCTCATTAAAGCTGATAGCTGACTGCTGAAGGCTGAACGCTTACGTTTTGAGCCTAGAAATAAGTTTCACCGCTTTTAGCTAAAGTCAGGTAAATCTGACTAAATATCGCTTTTAACCCGTTTTAACGGGTTTTAGCTTTTAGCCCAAATTTTAATTTAGGGCTTAACAGTCAACAAACCACCTCACAATCTTAACAAGCTACTGCTTCGGCATTTGCAAACCACGACGTTCAAGAATTTGCCGCACCTCAGGACTAGGGGTGTAGTTATAGCCATAGGAAGAGCGTTCGGAATCGTCCAGAATTTGAGGTGTTAGCAACACAATTACTTCATTACGCTGGTTGGATTTGTTTGTTCTTCTAAATAAAGAACCGAGAAGAGGAATATCGCCCAAAATAGGTACTTTAGACACACTGACTCGGTCTGAGTCTTGAATAATACCACTGAGAATGAGTGTTTGACCATCTCGCAGACGAATTAACCCTGATTTGAGGCTTCTTTGTGCTAATAGAGCAATATCGCCATCAGGCGTTGGTGTTGAACCATTAAGCGCAGATACTGTAGGTGCAACAGACAAGGAAACAAAACCATTATCATCAATCCGCTCAACTTTAACGGCTACGGTTAAACCTGCTTCTTTAATAATAGGTTCTCTAGTAGAGAGAGATTGTCCACCTTGTAATGTTGATGTACTTTGATCTACTCTTTTAATACCTCCATACACTTCCGCTGTTAACTTCACTAAAGCTTCCTGACCTTCTTGTACTGTTAAAGTTGGATCAGTCAAAATTTTGGCATTACCATTTATCACCTGAGCTTGCAAACTAGCCAAAAGACGCTTCGGAAACTGAAATAAAGTTGGTAAAGAAGCTGTAGCTGTACCAAGAGAACCTTGTGAGACACTGGGATTTCCTTCTGCATCAAAAGTTACAATGTTATCTGTGGCTGGAGTAATATTTGAAAACCCAGGTTGTAGAGGGTCTCCAGTAGGAGAAGTGGGTTGATAAAAACTCCCAGAGCCAGAGTTTTGTGTTCTAAATGTGTTACCGTTTTGATCCACTACAATAGTTCCAGGCGTAGTTCCTGGAATGTTCACCGTTTGGTTTGGATTGAAGAATGGTGCTCCTTTAATTGGATTTTCAATTACTGGCGTACTAGTTACACTACTTGCCGCTTCATCACCAGTAGCTGGTCTAGAACCCCCAAAATTCAGAGATGCTGCACCGCCATCATTAACAAAAAAGTTGTTACCAATCCCAAAGGAAAAGCTACTGTTGTAGGCATGAGTTCCTAAAAGGTTAACATCAATTACTTTGACGTTAATTGCTACTTGACGACGGCGGACATCAAGTTGAGTTAGCTGAGCAATAGCAATTTCAATGAGTCTGGGAGATCCAACCAAGGTAATTGAATTGGTGCGTTGATCTCCTGATGCTTGTAACCCTCGTAGTAAAGGCTTTGAGTCTTGATATTCAGTACGTAGAGTCTCTACTCTGAGTTCTGTAGTAGTCTGGGTTTGGGTAACAGCTGTATTTGCTGCACCACCGACGGGTACAGCATTAACATTAGTCACCAATCGTTCGCGGGTAATTGCACTTTCTGCGCCTAAAGCAACTAAAAAGCTCAAAGCAGTGTCTACTTGTACCTGATTCATACGTATATTACGCATAATGATATCACGAGTAGAATTAGGCAATTTACTGCCCACAAAAATTGTACGTCCGTTACGGCTAGCTTCTAAACCACTCAAGCGCAAGACGTAGTTGAAAACATCTTGCACTGGTTCATTTTCTATATCTAAAGATATTGTTGGTCCTTCAGCACCGCTTGCACCTTGACCCCCTCCAGCATCACTTCCCGTATAAGCCAAGTTGAGACCAGCAGCACGGGCGAGTAATGACAATACCTCACGTACTGGCGCATCTCGCAATACTAACCGGGGTACACGTTCTTGAGTTCCTAAATCAACAGTGCTTGGTGAAGCATCCATATTGGCGATCGCAATATCGCCTACTGGTGGTGCAACGGCTCTAGGAAGGAAAGGTGGAGCCTGATTTGTGGCTTGTGGTCCAGCGGCTGGGACGGGTGTACCGTCTATCGATACTTGCGGATTCGGTACTAAAACATCAGGCTTTTGAGCTTGAGGGGAGGGGTTAGAAGCTTGTGGGGTAGGACGTGGAGTAGTTGTCCGGGGTGTAGTAGCAGATGTTCCTCCACCTTGGGTAAAGCCAAGGGTAATGGCGTTTTCCTTTCTCACCACAGGTTGACTACTAGGGGCGTTGTCACTTCCAGCTACTACTATTCGGACGCTATTAGCATCAAGCTGATTTATCTCAACGGAGGCGATTCCTGGAGCCGGATTCTCTTGGCGAAAACTTTTGCCTTTGGGTAATCGCAGTTGAGTATTAATAATATCTGCTACTAAAGCAGTACCTCTTTTTGTCGTAAAAATTTGTGGGCGCGAGCCTGAAGAAGTTGATAATACAACGTTAATTCCACCATCTACTGTATTTAGCTGCACTCCAGTAATTTGAGTTGCTTCTGCCCATACTGGTTGCGCCGCCATGATAACAATTGCGGCTGTGGCAACACCTAATATTAATCTATTACCGTGAAGCTGTTTCACAGTTCATTCCTCACATTAGAAAAAACATTTATCAGTTATCAGCGGTTAGCTATTAGCAGTCAGCTATCAGCTTTTATCGGTTCTAAGAGGATGTTTGAAAAGTGGTTTGCTGTAATTTTAAGCACTGCTTGATCCCCCTTAGCCCCCCTTTTTAAGGGGGGAAAATAATCTTAAAGTCCCCCTTTTTAAGGGGGATTTAGGGGGATCTTGAATATGATCTACTGATGAAAGGACTTTTCAAACATCCTCTAAAGGGGTTTAAAGTTTCCTACAAAATTCAGATAATGTACGTTTATAGAGTTCCCATAAACTTTATGAAACTAACAGTATTTTCTGTTTAGGATTATTAAATTTAGTTTCTCATAAAGTCCTTAAAAATTATGCCGTAGAAACACGGAAAAAGTGGGCAAGACCCATCAGTGCATTAAAATGAGGAGAATACCAAAAAATACGGAGAGAGGGGAAGAAGAGGGTGTGAAGTGTAGGGTGTAGGGTGTAGGGTGTGGGGTTTAGGGGAAGAAGAAGTTTTAGAGTTAGCTGAAGCTAACTTAAGCTTGAGCGCCCGAATTTTAATTCAGGGCTTATGAGTTGTGATTTAGAAACCCGGTATCTTGGAGATACCGGGTTTCTGTGTGCAAAACCCGCTATGAATGAAAGAAACACTTTCCTCCTACACCCTACAATCGAGTACGTGTTATTGTTTAGGAGTTGCAGCAGCAGCTTCTTGTGGACTTAGGGGCATCAATGCTTGTAATTGAAAAGTTGTGCTAATTGGTGCGGGACCAATTCGACGTGGAACTTTACCCGGTTCTGGGGTGGGTTCTGGTGCTAGGGAGGATTGATAATCTTTCACAATTAACAGAGGCTGTAACCGCTCTATGTTGCGAAGAATGGATTGTGTTTGTTCGTAGGTTCCGACGATTTCAATATTGATGCTGCTACGTTTGAGTTTACCATCAACTAAAGTTCCAAAACTTCCGTCTGTAATTGGTTCAGCTTTTGTAGAAGCTGGTGCAAATTTCTTAAGTTTGGCTCTCACTGCATTAGGAGGAACTTGAACATTTCCAGATTCAACTAATCGATTTATATCTAATGGCAGTGTGTCCAAGGTTTTTTCGTTCGCAAATAAACCTAAAACTTGGACTTGTTGCTGTTTTGCTTGGACTTGCTCTTGTTTTACCTGGTCAATTTGTTTAATATTAGCCTTTCTTTGCTCAACTTCTCCTTGTAATTCGCTCTGTTTTGTTTGCTGTTGTTGAAATGTATCCCAAGCGGGCATAACCATGTTCATGACCATGAATAGGGTTCCCCCAAGTCCTAAAACACCGAGAATAATGCCACTGACTTGAGGTGTTAAGGTAATGCCAAACAGAACGGGGTAACTGGAGGCTGGGGTATCAAACTCCCCGCCTTGTATGCTTAAATCTTCACTCAGCGTCATTTTTGAATGACTCCTGTTTTTTGCAAATTGCGAATTCGAGCGACTAGTCCCACTGTGCCTTTTTTCTCTAATTCCCGCATGAGTTCAGAAGCAGGAACGTCACTCAAAGTGGATTGAATTGTGTACTTAACGATTTGCGGTGGTTTTATGAGTATGCTCGTTGTAGTTTGTGTACCTTGTGGTATTGGTGCATCTACTAGCTCTGCTGTTGAAATCTTTGTCTCTGTTGCTTTGAAGAAAGGAGACTGTTGCAAAGTGAGCATGAAATCGTTAACGTCGTTAAAAGAACGGGCTAACCCAGTAATTTCCACACCACCTGCGGGATTTGGTGGTGGTTGTCCTTCAGCGGGTGGTGTAGGTGGGGTTTGTTTGATGTTCTCGATTTGCACTGTTGTGGGGATGCGATCGCGCAAATCTTGCAACATAGCTGACCAAGGACGAATCTGGTCAAAAACAGTTACCAAAGCTTGAGTTTCCTGCTTAATTTTGTTGGTTTCTTCTTTAATTTGATTGATGTTTCCTACTTGTGTCTCTAGCTGTTGCTTCTCTTGCTCCAGTTGGGCTATTGTCTGCTCCAATTGAGTATTCTGTGCTTGTAAAAACCACCAACCAGTCCCTACTAAAGCAGGGAAGAACACTGCGACACCCACACCAATATATATAGGAGTTAAATCTCCAACAGGTAAAGATAGCTTTATCGAACCTCTCTTCTTTTCAAAATTTTTCTGATAAGCTGGACGGTCTTTAAGAAAATTAACATCTAAACTATACATTCAGTCACACCTCCCGCATTCCCAAACCAAGCACAATTCCCAACCCAGGACGTTCCTCCGGGGGATATTTTTCCTCGTCAATTTGCAATGACAAGGCTCCTACCGGATCTATTTGAGAGGTTGGTAAGCTTAATCTTTGTGTAAAAAATTCATCAAGTTGTGCTAGACCGCCTCCCGGTCCTGCTAGTAAAATCTGCGCTACCTCCAAATTCTCACTTTGATTGAGATAAAAATCGATAGAACGACGCAGTTCATCCGTAAGTTCTCCTAACACCCTCAACATAGCCGCCATACCAGGATTAATATCCGTCACACCAGTTTTTCCCCCATCCATAGGAGTTGAAGGAATAGTGATTCCTCGCAACAATTCCATATCTCGCGAGACAGGAACACTCATTGCTTTCGACAAAGCAAGTTGCAATTGATACGTTCCAATAGGTACAGTTCTTGAAAATTGAGGGACTCCATTTACAACGATGGCGATTTCTGTGCTGTCGAATTCTATATCCACAAGCACGGCTGCTTCTTGTGGTCCAAATTGTCGGAGTTGATCGCGAATTGTCCGAATTAGAGCAAAACTGTTAATTTCTAACACATTGATTTGCAATCCGGCTTGCTCGAACGTATTAATATAGGTATCAGTCACTTCCTTGCGGGTAGCAACTAAAAGCACTTGAACCTTTTCAATACCATCCTCATCTACAAAATACCCAAGTTTCTGATAATCCACATCAGCTTCTTCACGGGGATAAGGTAAATACAAACCAGCTTCGTGATTCAGTACCATTTCCCGGAGTTCTTTATCATCTAACTCTGCTGGTACCGGTATCAGGCGAACAATGGAATCTCGCCCAGGAACAGCAGTGGCTACGCGAGACGTCTTAACTTTACTCTCTGCTAGAACCTGCTGAATTAACTGCGCCATTGTTGGAGGATCGGTAATTTGACCATCAACAATAACGCCTTCCGGAACAGGTACAGATACTAAAGTTTCCAGTTTCAAACCTTGACCCTGTTTGCGTATCTGAGCTAAATTCACCCGTTCTGGTGCAAGCTCTATTCCAACACCTTTATGAGATTTGCTAAATAGATTATTGAATTGTTTGACCACAGTTTTATCACCAGACTGCTAAGTTGAAAAATGTAAAGAGAGGGTGTGGGGGTGTAGGGGTGTAGGGAAAAGATTAAGGGGTTAGGGGAAAAGGTTAAAGAAATTCCCCCATTTCCCACACCCTATACCTCATACCCCCTACACCCTTACACCCTTACCC
>JAWQFQ010000371.1:0-6171 GCA_035967975.1 Scytonema sp. PMC 1070.18 | reverse complement strand
CCCACACCCCCACACCCCTAATTCCCAGAATTCACTGCTCGTTTGATGAGTGTCTAACTGAAGTTTCAGCATTTAAAAGAGTCTTGTTATCGGAAATAGCAGAAGAAGGAGCGACTAACTCAGCGCTAAATCTTTCCAGTCGCAGGGTACCTGTCACACCACACCAATTTGCTAAAATAGCTGACGTATTGAGACAAGAACGCGATCGCAAGTTCTCGATTTGGCTACTTTCCGCCCAGCCTTCCCGCTCCGTGTCTCTGTTACAAGAACACGATTGTCCCGCACAGTTTATCCCCAATCCCCGCGATTACCAAGCAATTGAAAAGTTACAAATTAATTACACACCAGTAGCTCTTAAGTACTCTGGTTTAGCAGAATTAGAAGGGTTTATTCTACCAACTTTCCGCTTGGTGGTTATAACTGACCGGGAATTCTACGGTCAGCATACCCTCGCGACTCCTAGTTACGTCCGCAAGCGCAGAAAAGCAACTTCCAAGCAAGTCGATCCCAACAAGCTACGTCCAGGGGATTTTGTCGTTCACAAAAATCATGGAGTCGGTAGATTCCTCAGGTTGGAAAGTCTCACACTTAACGATGAAACCCGCGAGTATCTGGTCGTACAGTATGCTGACGGTTTGTTGAGAGTCGCTGCTGACCAAGTTGGGGTTTTGTCGCGTTTTCGAGCCACAGTCGAAAAACCGCCAGAACTCAATAAGATGACTGGTAAAGCTTGGGAAAATACCAAGAACAAAGTCCGCAAAGCCATTAAGAAATTGGCGGTGGACTTACTCAAGCTGTACGCAGCGCGATCGCAACAAATGGGCTTTTCCTACCAAGAGGATACACCCTGGCAGCAGGAAATGGAAGATTCTTTTCCCTACCAACCCACAACTGACCAACTTAAAGCAACTCAAGATGTCAAACGGGATATGGAAAGCGAACGTCCAATGGATCGCTTGGTTTGTGGGGATGTAGGTTTTGGTAAAACAGAAGTCGCAATTCGCGCCATTTTCAAAGCAATTACAGCCGGAGGAAAACAAGTGGCGTTACTTGCGCCTACCACCATTCTCACCCAGCAGCACTATCATACCCTTAAGGAACGCTTTGCTCCCTACCCAATTAATGTAGGGTTACTCAACCGCTTCCGTACAGCGGAAGAACGCCGCGATATTCTCAAACGACTTTCCACAGGGGAATTAGATATAGTTGTTGGTACACACCAGCTTTTGGGTAAAGGGGTTAACTTCCGCGATTTAGGACTATTGGTCGTTGATGAAGAACAGCGGTTTGGGGTAAATCAAAAGGAAAAAATTAAAACCCTCAAAACTCAAATTGATGTGCTGACTCTCTCCGCGACTCCCATTCCCCGTACTCTGTATATGTCTCTGTCCGGTATTCGAGAAATGAGTTTGATTACCACACCACCCCCCTCAAGGCGACCCATCAAAACTCACCTCTCTCCCATGAACTCAGAAACAATCCGCAGTGCTATACGTCAAGAAATTGACAGAGGAGGACAGGTATTCTACGTAGTACCACGGGTGGAAGGGATTGAGGAGACAGCATCGAATTTGCGGGAGATGGTACCGGGAGCAAGAATTGCGATCGCTCATGGTCAAATGCAAGAAAGCGAGTTGGAATCAACCATGCTTTCCTTCAGTAATGCGGAAGCCGACATCCTCGTATGTACCACAATTATTGAATCCGGCTTGGACATTCCACGAGTTAACACCATCTTAATTGAAGATGCTCATCGCTTCGGGTTATCCCAACTTTATCAGTTACGGGGTCGCGTTGGTCGTGCGGGAATTCAAGCCCATGCATGGCTTTTCTATCCCAAGCAAAGGGCGTTATCCGATGCAGCACGTCAGAGGTTACGAGCGATACAAGAATTTGCTCAGTTAGGTTCTGGGTACCAGCTAGCAATGCGCGATATGGAAATTCGTGGTGTAGGTAACTTACTAGGTGCAGAACAGTCCGGACAAATGGAAGCGATAGGTTTTGATTTATACATGGAAATGCTCGAAGAAGCTATCCGTGAAATCCGAGGACAAGAAATTCCGAAAGTTGATGACACCCAAATTGACCTCAACCTCACCGCTTTCATACCAGCCGATTACATTACCGATTTAGACCAAAAGATGAGCGCTTACCGTGCGGTTGCGGTTGCGAAAACCAAAGAAGAGTTAAAGCAGATTGCAGCTGAATGGAATGACCGATATGGTGCAATTCCTACACCAGCAACTCAACTTTTACGGGTGATGGAACTCAAACAACTTGCAAAAAACCTAGGATTTAGCCGGATTAAACCAGAACACAAGCAGCACGTCGTTTTAGAAACCCAAATGGAAGAACCCGCTTGGAATTTGTTAGCAGAAGATTTACCCGAAAATCTCAAGACGCGCTTTGTTTTCTCTCCTGGTAAAGTCACTGTTAGGGGTTTAGCAGTTCTCAAAGCAGAACAACAATTGCAAATGTTAAGTGATGCTTTGGGTAAAATGCAAGGTGCTGTTCCAGAAGCAGCTGTTGTTTGAACAAAAATGTTGAACGCAGTCCCCACCTGTAGCGCAAGCGCATGTGGGGTTAGCGAAACCAGTATTGCGAAACTTTGAGAAAGTTGTATTGGTATGGAAGATAGATTAAAGATGCTAGATGCAATAGAGTTTCAAGCAAAGATTCAAAATGGTTTCATTCAGATTCCCGATGAGTACAAACAAGAACTCGGTGAAGCAGATGATATTCAAGTAATTGTTTTGGTAAAAAATTAAGCCCCTTAAGTTGCAGCGGGAGCTGTGTCGTCAGTATCGAAAAGATAAATTTTCGCGATTAACTTAACGTTTTTAGTACATATATACTATTAAAAACAGTCACAACTCAAATGCCAACTTTTAACCCTAAGCTGGCAAAACACCTAAGGTTGGTAACATTGCTTACAAGCACGAGAAATCTATACTTCGAGTCGTCCATTGAACGTAATTGCTCTTTGGTGTAACATTTGCAACACGAGACAGCCAAATCTTACAAAAATCCTCGGTTATTAAGGGCAATGATAGAGAAAGTTTAAGTTAATTGAGCTATTTACTATTTTCAATTCAAGTTGACAGAGAATTGGTATTAAATAAGTGGGTGCAAATAATCGTCACTGGTTTGTAGTAGCGCTTTAGCGAAGACAGCACTACTGCGAGCTAGAACGTCAACGCACAGAACAGGAACGTCAACGCGCAGAACAGGCGGAAACACAGGTACAACAGCTTAAGGAAAGGTTACGTTCCCTCGGTGTTGACCCTGATGTTGTTGAATAAATTGAAGAAGACAGCTTTACTGAAGGCAGGTGTATGATGAGCACGGGAATGTTTGTGAGGCAAAAAGCGATCGCACAGGAGTTTTAACCTTAGACAAGTGAGCCAGAACAAAAGTACTGATATACAATAGATTTTCGTAGCAGTACCTTAAAAACCATGACAGCTACTTTACCTGTTACTCAACAAACAGAACCGTTCTACCCAAGCGCGGATGGTACACCAGTGGCGGAGACCTACGATCATCTTTATGCTTTGCTGATTACCTTGGAAGTCCTGAGACAATACTTAGTAGGTCGTCAGGCCACAGTTTTGGGAAATCAGTTTCTTTACTATGCTCAAGGTTTTCCCAAACTCCGTGTCGCCCCAGATGTGATGGTGATTTTTGATGTGGCACCAGGGGGTCGGGACCACTACAAAATCTGGGAGGAAGGTCAAGTCCCCAAAGTGATTTTTGAAATGACATCACAAGGTACCAAAGACCAAGACCAGGTATTTAAAAAAACTTTATACGAACAGATAGGAGTCACAGAATACTGGCTATTTGACCCGAAAGGCGAGTGGATAGAAGAAAATTTACGCGGATATCGTCTGCGTGGAGAAACTTACGAACAAATTACAGACAACCGTAGCGAACCCTTGCAACTGCGCTTGCAACAAGAAGGACGGTTGATCGGATTTTATCGAGAGGATACGGGAGAGAAGCTGTTAATTCCCGACGAACTTGCACAGTCCCTACGTCAAGAAGTTTTAGCAAGACAACAAGCGGAGGAACGTGCAGAACAAGAACGTCAACGCGCAGAACAGGCGGAAACACAGGTAAAACAGCTCAAGGAAAGGTTACGTTCCCTTGGTGTTGACCCCGATGTTGTTGAATAAATTGAAGAAAGCTCGAAGCAGAAGGCATTTATGTTCTTTTCACAAGGAGATTCAAACCCAATACTACTCAGTTAATGATATTTGAAGTCCGGTGAAACCCGGTTTCTTTGAGAAACTGCTCCAGAGGAGCCGTCGTGTATAGTGAGCACGGGAATGTTTGTTAGGCAAAAAGCGATCGCTTCTGTAATCCTTCTGCTTTTAGCCCACTGCATAGTCACTCATTTCTCGCATGAAAGGAGGATAAAAACCTAGCACAATATCTTGTTTTGGTACGCCCAAATCGACTAAATCTGCCGCAATATCATGCTCTGTTGAATTGTAAAAAATCCAAATTTTCTCATGGCGAATATCAAGATGTATTACACAATCATGCACCCAGCGCTTATGCTGCCAACCTAGATGCACAATTTGATAGTGATTTCGCTGCGTATCAAAAATAGTCTGAACTTCAATCTCACCATAAGCGGGCTTAACTTCTGCGTAACCCATCAACAATTGCTGCACAATTTGCTGATAGTTCATTAATTTATCCGTCACTCCTTCCATTGTGAAATTTGCTCCAATTCAATGTCGTAAACAATTATTTTTACAAAATTTTCTTGCAGCATTGACGCTGGAAAATCAAGTTGAAAGAAACTGTTATAGATTAAATCGGGGACGGCTAGATAGAGAATGCGATCAGGGTCTTCACGACGCAATGCAGCCCGATAGTTAATAAACTGTCCCAGTGCTGTATGAAACTCTGAAATTGCAGATGCACTAGCCAAAAAACTTTTGACCTCAACTGCAATTTTCTCGTCTCCTCGCTCCGCAGCCAGTAATCGTTCTGCCCCTAAGTCAATTTCCATATCGACGCCACCTACTTTAATCTGAAACGGATCGTGAGTAACATTCCACCCATCCTTAATAAGAGCCGTCTTAACAACTTGATGAAAACGATCCTTAGCCACAATAGACGATTCGATCTAGAGGTGTAATTCAAACCTATCACATCAACCAGAAGAGCGATCGCACAGGAGTTTTAACCGTCAGAAGAGTGAGCCAGAACAAAAGTACTGATATACAATAGATTTTCGTAGCAGTACCTTAAAAACCATGACAGCTACTTTACCTGTTACTCAACAAACAGAACCGTTCTACCCAAGCGCGGATGGTACACCAGTGGCGGAGACCTACGATCATCTTTATGCTTTGCTGATTACCTTGGAAGTCCTGAGACAATACTTAGTAGGTCGTCAGGCCACAGTTTTGGGAAATCAGTTTCTTTACTATGCTCAAGGTTTTCCCAAACTCCGTGTCGCCCCAGATGTGATGGTGATTTTTGATGTGGCACCAGGGGGTCGGGACCACTACAAAATCTGGGAGGAAGGTCAAGTCCCCAAAGTGATTTTTGAAATGACATCACAAGGTACCAAAGACCAAGACCAGGTATTTAAAAAAACTTTATACGAACAGATAGGAGTCACAGAATACTGGCTATTTGACCCGAAAGGCGAGTGGATAGAAGAAAATTTACGCGGATATCGTCTGCGTGGAGAAACTTACGAACAAATTACAGACAACCGTAGCGAACCCTTGCAACTGCGCTTGCAACAAGAAGGACGGTTGATCGGATTTTATCGAGAGGATACGGGAGAGAAGCTGTTAATTCCCGACGAACTTGCACAGTCCCTACGTCAAGAAGTTTTAGCAAGACAACAAGCGGAGGAACGTGCAGAACAAGAACGTCAACACGCAGAACAAGAACGTCAACGCGCAGAACAGGCGGAAACACAGGTACAACAGCTTAAGGAAAGGTTACGTTCCCTCGGTGTTGACCCTGATGTTGTTGAATAAATAGAGGTAA
Source organism: Scytonema sp. PMC 1070.18 (assembly GCA_035967975.1). GTDB lineage: Bacteria > Cyanobacteriota > Cyanobacteriia > Cyanobacteriales > Nostocaceae > Scytonema. Next base: position 147 of record JAWQFQ010000371.1, on the reverse strand, counting down.
GCGTTCAGCACTTCAGCCTTCAGCAGTCAGCTTGCGATCGCCTGTTTCCCTGGCATTTTATAGTCGTTTCGAGTCCCATTGTAAACACCTAATGCAGGCTGGCAAAAATAACTGACCAGCTGACAAGCTAGAGTAGCGCTGTGGTCA
>JAWQFQ010000370.1:0-6209 GCA_035967975.1 Scytonema sp. PMC 1070.18 | reverse complement strand
AGGGGATGCCAGAAGCCTACACCGTACCTGCCTCAGGTCGGTGTAGGTAGTTCACCTAAAAAGTAGTATGAAGTAATCAGCTAGTTGTTTTTAACGATTTCGGTAATCTGAACAACTTAAAGAGCATTCCACGTATGGGCATTTTTGTTGGCTCAAAGTATTGATTTCTCGTGGAGCAGCGTCATCAATATGGAGTATTTTACCAACTTTTGAAGATTGGGTATCGGGTAAGGTTTCCAGGACGGACATATGATAAAACTCGACGGAGCAAGGGTTAGGGTTACCTCCAGGGCAGCCAGATTTTTCTCGTTTTACCAGCTTTCGGTTAAAAGTTGGCATTTAAGCTTATAAACCTCGGACACCACGGGATGAATTGGCTCGTAATTTTGAGATTGCTGCACGAGCTACCCCTAGAACTGTATGAAGCCAGGGGAGCTTACAGTTCCTATGCGATCGCACGAGTGCCTCACCACCAGCACTATCCTTACCAAGGCTGCGTGGTTGGGCCAATCGTAAATTCGCTCACGTTTGTGTCTTCTGGCTGGTCGATCGCAAACGCTACAACATTGGCTACTCGATCTGGTGAAATGCCATGTTTCTCGTACAACTTTGTCATGCTTTCAGCCGCATCTGGGTCGGTAATCTCATCTAACAACTCAGTGTTAATTGCAGCAGGATAAAAAGTCGCAGTCCGAATGTGAGTTCCCTCTTGAGCAGACTCCATGCGTAGAACTTCCATGAAATCGCGCACGAACCATTTCGTCCCACCATAGATCGCACCATATGGATAAGCTTTTAACCCAGCCACCGATGAAGTTGCGATCACATGCCCAGACTTTTGATTGATAAACGTTGGCAATACAGCAGCGACACCATTGAGTACGCCTTTGATATTGACATCAACCGTTTGATTCCATTCATCCGTTTTCAATGCAGAAAGTGGAGAACTGGGCATGATGCCAGCGTTCAAGAAAATAACATCAACGCCTCCAAATGTATTCTTGGCAAGCTCGACGATCGCCGCGTTATCAGCTGGATTAGTCACATCCATCACTTGATAAACTGCTTGTCCGCCAGCGCTTTTAATTGCATCAACCAGTTGTTTTAATTGTTGCTCGCGGCGTGCGCCCAATACGACTTTAGCGCCTTTGCTGGCAAGCAATTTCGCAGTTGCTTCACCAATCCCTGAAGATGCGCCGGTAATAATCACAACTTTGTCCTTAATCATCTTATTTCTCCTTTTTGCAGAATTGTTTTCCTTGTTTTGTTGCTATTGGAATGGGTTATAGCCTGGCTGCTTGTAGAGCTTCTTTGAGTGATTCAGAATATCTGGTTTATAAACCTGCTCTGCCCAATCCCCAGGTTTGATTTCTTTGATCGCTACCGAAATCGATTCTTCTGTGCATTCCAAAAGTGAAACAACATCTTTTACAATTTGCTCCGTCAGCCGAACCTTCTGCTGCTCCAATCTACCGGGATAAAGCTTGATACTGATATGAGGCATCGTTTTTCTCCTTCAGTTCTTCACCGAACAAAGTTTTAAAACATTGGAACTGCCTCCTTACTTGCCACTGACACCGAGTCGTGGCGAACGGTTCTTTTAGGTCTCACGCCTTTGAGAGGATGGAGCGCATAAGGTGACAAGGATCGTCAGCGCCGTCTGGCGCGATCTCCACCGTCCGTCGCGATCGTTGCAAGCGCCACTGTCGCGACAAACATCACTACACCGTTTGACCGCCATCGACGACTAGGGCGTGTCCGACGACGAAGGAGGATGCATCCGAACACAGCCAAACGACGGCATTGGCGATCTCTTCGGGCTTGCCCACCCTTGCGATCGGCTCTTGCGCGATTACCTGTTCGCGTCCTTGGGCAGTGCCGCCAGTGAAGCGATCCATCATCGGGGTATCGATGTACCCAGGGGCAACGGCGTTGATGCGGATGTTCTGCGAGGCGTAGTCGAGAGCCGCCGCCTTGGTCAAGCCGATCACGCCGTGTTTCGCGGCAGTATATGCGGCTCCCCCTTTGATGCCTATGACCCCAGCGCCCGAGGAAGTGTTCACGATCGCGCCGCCCCCTTGCTTAAGCATCAGCGGGATTTCATACTTCATGCACAGGAACACGCCGCGCAGGTCAGTGTTGACGATCCGATCCCACTCCTGTTCTTCAATTTCCGCTGTTGCTGCCTTCTTCTGCTCCACACCGGCGTTGTTAAAGGCAAAATCTAACCGCCCGAAGGTTTCGATAGTCTTGGAAAGAGCCGCCTTCACGTCCTCGGTTCGCGTCACATCGCACTTGACAACGAGCGCTCGTCCGCCGAGGTCTTTGATCGCGCGTGCCGTTTCTTGATTGTCCTGTTCTGAAACGTCGGCGACTACTACATGAGCGCCTTCACGGGCAAACGCCAGTGCCGTAGCTCGACCGATGCCGTTCGCTGCTCCGGTGACAAACGCAACTTTTCCTATGTATCCATTCTCGTTCGTTGTCATTTTTTACTCCTTGCGTTGCTGATTCGGGAAGTTTTTATTGGGATTTCTACAATTTATTGCCGGGTAATAAAGCCAAGGACGTGCATCTCGACTCCCAAAAATTCCAGTTACGGAGATCGCTTGCGGTATTGCTCATCGCTGACCTGCTCCATCCAGTCCACGTTCTTGCCGTCGAGCTGTTCTTGAATAGCAATGTGAGTCATCGCCGTGGTTGGCGTAGCCCCGTGCCAGTGTTTCTGTCCTGGCGGAATACGGACAACATCACCGGGTCTGATTTCCTGAGTTTGACTGCCCCACGACTGAACCCAGCCAACCCCAGAGGTGACGAGCAGGGTCTGCCCCATCGCTGTACCAGACCGCAGCCAGCCGTCACAATCAGGGTCTGTCCCAATGGGTGGGTGTGCCACGCTGTCCGAGCACCCGGCTCGAACGTGACACTGGAACCAGACGTGCGTGCCGGATCGTTTGCCTGGAACAGGGGGTCAATGCGGACAGTGCCAGTAAAATACTCGCTTGGCCCTTTAGCGGAAGGCTGTGAGCCGCTTCTTTTGATGTCCATTTGCTTAATTCCTTCACTTAATTTCATGTTGGTTTCTAGCCTAATCGTAGAGATTGAGCCTTATCGCTTCCTCTATCAGTAGGGATGGGAATTTTTTAAGTAGCAAGGTAGCCTTGACCCATTGTGGTTGCCAGTAGGCAAGTTTCTTGCTCAATCAAAACTGAGTTTTCTATTAAATAAAAATCTAGAATGTTTACAAGAAGCCGAAATCATTTTTCATTGCTTTAGCTTCATTGTAAGAATCCTCAAGGGCAAACAATAGAACAATCGTCTAAAATTGTTGTACAATCCTGCAAACTTAGAAATGAATGCTGCCAAAACGAGTGAAAAGTCCGATATAGATTTAATGAACGACCCGCAGGCAAAGCGCGAGGCAGACAGAGCGCAAGCTAACACAGACGAATTGACTTTTGCTATTGCACGGGCCATTGGTCATGATGGGACGATTGAGCCGCTCAAAGGTTTGCACCTCAAACGCTCCTCCTCACCTGGGGAATGCGCTTATGGTGTCTCTGTCCCTGCCTTTTGTGTAATTGCCCAAGGCAGCAAAGAAGTGCTTCTGGGCAGCGATCGCTATCAGTACGACCCGATGCATTATCTGCTGGCTACAGTCGAACTACCGATTGTCAGCCAAATTTTGGGAGCGTCCAAGGAAAAACCGCACCTTAGCCTTCGCCTCGATCTCGACCCCGCCATTGTTGGTTCAGTCATGGTTGAGGCAGGATATTCAACACCACAAAGGGGTGCCAATGTCAAAGCAATAGATGTGAGTCCATTGGATACACCTCTGTTGGATGCTGTAGTCCGGCTGGTGAGGCTGATTTCTGCCCCCGCTGAAGCTCGGATTCTGATGCCACTGGTCACACGAGAAATCATTTACCGACTTCTGATAGGAGAGCAAGGTAACAGGCTCCGTCATATTGCAGTTCTGGGTGGCTACACTCACCATATCGCTCTTGCCGTCGCGCGACTTCGTAAAGACTTTAAGGAGCCGATCAAGATTGAAAGCATCGCACGAGAGCTTGGAATGAGTGTCTCAGGCTTCCACCATCACTTCAAGTCTGTCACTGCAATGAGTCCCTTGCAGTTCCAGAAACAACTGCGGCTCCAGGAGGCTCGCCGTCTGATGTTGGGGGAAAACCTTGATGCTACCAGTGCTGCCTACCGTGTAGGTTATGACGATGCCTCGCACTTTAACCGAGAGTACAAGCGGCTGTTTGGTACACCACCGATACGCGATGTGGTGCGGCTGCGAGAAGCTGCTAGGGAGACTTCTAGTTCAATATGATCTCCTCAAGACGTCCTAATCTTGCTAGAAATCGTTAAAACATTGTGGAGACGGCTCTTCTGTGTAGCGCACCGTATGTTGAATTGTTTGGGGCTGACGATTGCTAACGTTGCTTATCAATGCTTTATTCTATTTAGCCATATAATCTGATAAATTTTAGTAAATTTTAGCAATTTTACCAACCTTGGGTCAAAAGTTGGTAATCGAGTTCTGACGGTTTGACTTAGTATTTATGTACTAAGATAGGTCTGCTCTGAAATCTAGATGGTTCAAATCGCGAAAATTTACATTTGTCGTTCGCTCAGGTGTACCGTACGTCGCGATTGGATCTTATGTTCATTTTGGCATTTGGTGATAATTCTGTAAATCGCTGTCCAGTGACCAGATAAACACTTCACTCATTTGGAAAAGATTACAGGACTTATGAAATTCCTGAATGATGCTGAGATCGCCAAAACTGGTTCCTTCTTGCTTATGAGGAGCTTTGTTTCTGCCAGCCAAATCCGGGAACTTATCAATCCACTCCAATATCTCTGCCGTATTTGGGAATTTAGTAGGTCGCCAGGGAGCTACCGCCTGTGAATGCGTCTTTAACTTCTTTAACAAAACGTATGGCGGTTTTCCTTCGCATTGTGCTATCGCCGTTTTGAGCAATGTAGTTGCCTGTTTCAAGTATCGTCGCCATAGGCAACAAAAAAGTACAGCCAGATTGAGCATAGGTCTTAAAATCTTCGAGAACTGATGCTCTATGCTGATTATAGTTGGGAACGTTAAGTATTTCGAGGAATATGCTGGTATCGATTAGGCAGATACTACTCATTGCTGTACTCCTGCAAACGAGACAGCCATTCCATAGCTTGCTGTTTTCTATCTTCAGGTGTGTGCGGAGACTTGACGAACCGATCCACGACTCCAGCCGTTACCAGTTGACCGAGTGGTCCTTGCGATATCAAATCGGGAAATTCGTACATATCCCCAAGCCGCACAAGACGACTGTCTCCTTTGTCTGGATCTCGGAAACAAAACACTACATCACCTAAGGCAGCATCGGGTAAGGCATCCATTAGGGCTGGGTTATGAGTAGAAAGCAGCACCCGCAACTTACGCTGCTCAGCAATATCCCGGATACTAGCGAGTAAATGCTTGGCGCGGTTGGGATGAACGCCATTGTCAATTTCCTCAATAACGACTAGACTGCCTTCGGTTGCTGATAGCATAGCAGCAGTTATGGCTAATACTCGCAATGTGCCATCGGATAATAATGCTGCCTCACAATAGCGACGGTTATTGCCAAAGGTTTCCGCTAGTTGCACCATGACTTCATCTCTTGGACCAAAAATGAAATCTAGCCCATCTATAGCCTGTTCTGGTAGACTTTGGATAAAGTTCAGAATTGCTTGTCTATTGTCAGCTTGGTTCTCCCACAAGCGATATAAAACACTAGAAAGATTTGTACCATCTCCAAGTAATTGCTTATCAGATTTGAAGCTGTATTCGCGCATCCTGGAAGGAACAGGATCTAAAAACAGGATGTTCTTTAAGACTCGTTGATATTCGCGGACAGTTTCAGGAATAATCTTTTGAGAACTAGGGTATTTTGCATCAAAACGAGCAGGGCTATCTAATTGCACGAATATAGCCATTTGATCGCTGCAGGTTACTCGTGGTTTGTTTTTTCCCTTTGTAAAGTTGTTATATGCGACACCAACATCTGTCCCTACCCCTTGAGATGGTTGATCTAGGTTATACAGTGGGACAAGACTAGTCGAGTTAACGATTCGCTCACTATTGATGTGCAGTTCTCCGTCAAGTACATTGAGGGCTAGTTGCTGCTTTTAAGAATCTATGCAGATATCTGCATTTCTGGATATTT
>JAWQFQ010000369.1:0-6260 GCA_035967975.1 Scytonema sp. PMC 1070.18 | reverse complement strand
AACTATCAACTATCAACTATCAACTATCAACTATCAACTATCAACTATCAACTATTAACTATCAACTATTAACTATCAACTATCAACTATCAACTCCCATGATGTACATAGATCCCCATATTCACATGAGTTCCCGCACAACCGACGATTACCAGATGATGCAGAAATCTGGAATTGTGGCTGTGATTGAACCAGCATTCTGGTTGGGACAACCCCGCACTAACGTCGGTTCGTTTCAAGATTATTTCAGCAGCTTAGTTAGTTGGGAACGATTCCGGGCGGCGCAGTTTGGGATTCACCATTACTGCACAATTGGCTTAAACTCCAAAGAAGCCAATAACGAACCATTGGCAGAACAAGTCATGGAACTGTTGCCATTGTATGCCTGTAAAGAGGGGGTTGTTGCCATTGGTGAAATTGGCTACGACGACATGAGTCCATCTGAAGATAAATACTTCCGCCTACAGTTAGAATTGGCGAAAGAACTAGATATGTTGGTTTTGATACATACCCCCCACAGGAATAAAAAAGCAGGCACCAGTCGTAGTATGGATGTCTGTATAGAGCACGGATTAGATCCATCCAAAGTGATTATGGATCATAACAACGAAGAGACTGTACAAGAAGTTTTAGATCGGGGTTTTTGGGCAGCTTTTACTATTTATCCAAACACAAAAATGGGGAACGCCCGGATGGTAGAAGTTGTACGTCAATACGGATGCGATCGCATCATCGTAGACAGCAGCGCCGATTGGGGAGTCAGCGATCCCCTTGCAGTCCCCAAGACAGCCCAGCTCATGCAAGAACGAGGAATCCCAGAAGCCCACATCCGCGCTGTCTGCTATGAAAACGCACTTACTGCATACAGCCAAAGCGGTCAAATGCAAGAGTCAGACTGGCTAAACCCACAACCCATCGACCAGCGCCAGTTGTTTAATGGAAACTCCGTACTGCGCGGACAACAGCCAGTCGTCGAGACCCCCAGTAAAGAGTACGCACTTATTGAGTAAAAAAATTATGAATTATGAATTATGAATTATGAAATGAAAAGATTTCTAAAATTCATAATTCATAATTCACCATTCATAATTCATCATTCCTTTACCATGAATGCCACGACACTAAACACCCATAGCTTTTGGGCATACATCCAACTCATGCGACCTGCCAATATTATCACCGCTTGGGCAGATGTTTTAGCAGGTTTTGCAACTACAGGGTTTATTATCTTAACAACTGAAGAAGTCTTTCAGGGGATAGAGCTTGCTCAGCTGGTACCACTTGTATGGTTACTTTTAGCAACCAGCGGTTTATACGGTGGTGGAATCGTCTTTAACGATGTATTCGATGCGGAAATAGACGCAACAGAAAGACCGGAAAGACCTATTCCTAGTGGAAGAGCATCTCGCATGGGAGCAGCTTTCCTCGGTGCCAGCCTTTTAATTGTTGGTATACTAGCAGCTTTTCAAGTCACATGGTTAAGCGCGATTCTGGCTTGTGGTGTTGCGGCAGCTGCTCTCCTCTACGATGCTTATAGCAAGCACCATGCTATTTTTGGACCCCTAAATATGGGGTTATGTCGTGGTGGCAATTTGTTGCTTGGTGTGAGTGCAGCATCATCGATGGTATCAGAGTACTGGGCTTTAGCTTTGATTCCCATTGTTTACATTGCTGCCATAACAACTATGAGCCGAGGTGAAGTCCACGGAGGTAAAGGTAGTAATAATAGTCTCATAGCATTACTATTGATTATTACAGTTATTGCTGGGATGTTAGGACTTGGCTTGTTAAAAAATTATCAGATTATTTCAGCATTACCATTCGTTGTGCTACTTGCTGCACGAGTGTTGTTACCCTTTATAAAAGCTGTTAGTGAACCAAGCCCAGATAATATTCGTAAAGCTGTAAGAGCAGGTGTATTATCTTTAATAGTATTAGATGCTACTATATCTGCTGGCTTTGGTAGCATGACCTACGGTTTACTGGTCTTACTTTTACTACCAATCTCAATGGCACTGTCACAAATTTTTGCAGTGACTTAAAGACTATTTTCCCCCACATCCTGTTGACCAAAAAGAAAAAGGTACAAGCCCCTAAATTTATTTTGGTGGTTCTTACTTTTGACTTTTGACTTTTAACTTTTGACTTCCCCAAAGGGGCTGACCTAACCTCACCTTATCGGCTAACGAAATAATGCGTATACTAATTTATTCCTACAATTATCATCCAGAGCCAATTGGCATAGCTCCTTTAATGACTGAACTGGCAGAAGGATTGGTAATGCGAGGTCACGAAGTGCGGGTAATTACGGGAATGCCAAATTATCCTCAGCGCGAAATATACCAAGAATATCGGGGTAAGTGGTATGTGACAGAACGCAAAAACGGTGTAACTATCCAGCGTAGTTATTTGCGAATCAAATCAAAACCCAATCTCATAGACAGGCTTCTACTGGAGTTAAGCTTTGTATTCACAAGTTTGCCACAAGCCATAAACGGCTGGCGACCCGATGTCATTCTTTTAACAGTCCCGCCATTGCTAGTATCTTTACCTGCAACTCTATTAGGTTGGATATACAACTGTCCAGTTGTGCTAAACGTGCAAGATATTTTGCCAGAAGCAGCAATCAGGGTAGGATTAATTAAGAATCAATGGATGATCCGCGCTCTAGAAATCGTAGAAAAATTTGCTTATCGCCGTTCGCATACTATTAGTGTTATTGCAGATGGGTTTGTCGATAATTTAATCAAAAAAGGAGTCCCACCGCAAAAAATTTTTTGCATTCCCAATTGGGTTAATGTCAACTTTATACGTCCCCTTGAAAAAGAACAGAATACCTTTCGATCTGCTTATCAACTAGAAGGCAAATTTGTCGTGATGTACTCCGGTAATATTGCCTTAACTCAAGGTTTAGAGACAGTCATTGAAGCAGCAACCTCTTTACGTCACATTCCAGAAATTGTCTTTATCATTGCAGGTGAATCCAAAGCTTTACACAGATTGAGAAAATATTGTCAAAGCTGTGGAGCAGATAACGTTTTGTTACTCCCCTTAGTACCAAGAGAAAAATTACCGGAAATGTTAGCAGCAGCAGACGTGGGATTAGTCGTACAAAAGCGCAATGTCATTTCCTTCAATATGCCATCCAAAATTCCACTTTTGTTAGCATCTGGACGTCCAATTGTAGCGTCAGTTCCCGCCTCTGGAACAGCGGCGCGTGCTGTGAAAAAGAGTGGTGGTGGTATAGTAGTTGCACCAGAATCACCAAAAGCGTTAGTCGCTGGACTATTGGAACTTTACAACAATCCAGCCGAAGTCGCAAAACTCAGCGGAAAAGGAAGACAATTTGCAGAAAAACGCTATTCCTTTGAACAAGCCCTCACTGACTACGAAGACCTATTTGAAGAAGTTATTGCGAGCACTTCCACATCAACTTCTTTGAAAGCAGCTCCACGGGCGGCGGTTACCACTCGATACGAATAAAATCTTCACTTTCCCCCCCTACACCCCTACACCCCTTTGTTTCTTGAAAGCCATTCTCAATTCATAATTCATAATTCATAATTCATAATTCATACTTCCCTTATGCTTTCAGAAAAGCTGAAACAAACAGACGAAACCTTGATCGAGCTACTGCGCGATCGCTTATCACTTTTAGAAGCTTCAGAACCTGGTGCTCTAGAAGAAGAACTGACCTATGTAGCTCCTTTACTAGCCAAAGCAGGTGTCCCCAATGCTGTTTGGGCGAATATGGTTAGCAGTTGCAATACTAGAATCAGCGCAGTCAATCCAACATTGGCAACAGATAACGTCACACCTAAAAACATTACCATCATTGGTGGACGTGGCAGGATGGGCAGATTCTTTACGCAACAACTAACATCTGTTAGTCATAACGTTAGTGTTCTGGAAAACGAAGACTGGGAGTATGCAGACAAACTGTTAAGTTCAGCCGACCTGGTTATGGTCAGCGTTCCTATTCAATGGACAATAGAAGTTATTGAGCGTGCTGCCAAATATCTTGCACCAACTACAGCCCTTTGTGACATTACAAGTCTCAAAACTGAGCAAGTCGCAGCGATGCTCAAACATCATCACGGTCCAGTCATGGGATTGCACCCCATGTTTGGTCCAAATGTCAACTCCTTTGCTGGACAGAAAGTAGTAGTATGTCCTGGTCGAAATAACCAGACATTCCAGTGGTTGCTAGAGTTCATTAGAACTAGGGGAGGAGAAGTGATAGTCTCTACACCTGAAGAACACGATCGCATGATGGTGATAATTCAAGCAACCCGACACTTTTCTAGATTTAGTGTTGGAGTTTTCCTAGCACAAGAGGAAATAGACATAGATCGTAGTTTGTCAATGTCCAGCCCCAGCTATCGCCAAGAAATTGACATTATTAAAAGATTATTTGCTCAAAATCCCAATTTATGCATGGATATCATGCTGGCGTCTCCAGATAGATGTCAGACCATAGTCAGATTAGCCGATACCTACAACCGCATAGCAAAGTTAGTAGTAAGAGGAGACCGAGAAGCTTTGATTGAAGAATTTGAAGCTGCTCAAAGCTTTTTTAGCGAAGAAAATAAAACTTCATCCAACCAAAGCAATTCTTACCACAAGCGTAGAGAAAATCCACCTCTTGTTCGCAATACTAGGAAAGACGCCCCAAAACCATTAACGATTGACGGTTAACTGTTAACCAATTATTGATATATCAACAAAAATATGGTAGTAGACATCCAACAAAAAACAAGAATATATGACCTACAACCGATTCATCAAAGTGTTTCGGTTACCTTCAACTATAGAGTACATTTCACCACTGGTCTGTTTGACCTCAGAAACACTTTATTAGCAAACACGATCGCAGCTGATGGTGAAGCAGGACCAAAGAAAGTACTCGCAGTGGTAGATGCAGGATTGTTAAAATCCAGGTGTAAGTTGACCAAGCAATTGAGCGCGTATTGCGATCGCTACGCCAACACCCTCAAACTAGCTACCGACCCAATTGTCATTCCAGGTGGTGAAGATGCTAAGAACAATCCCAAGTTGCTAGAGCAAATTCATACTGCGATCGATGCGGTTGGGTTGTGTCGTCACTCCTACCTATTAGGAATAGGTGGCGGTGCGATGTTAGATTTAGTTGGATATGCAGCTGCAACAGCACATCGGGGAGTTCGTCTGATTCGCATCCCCACAACTGTACTAGCACAAAATGATTCTGGTGTTGGTGTAAAAAACGGAATCAACGCCTTTGGTAAAAAGAACTTTCTCGGTACCTTCGCCCCACCCTATGCAGTTTTAAATGATTTTTCCTTCTTAACTTCCCTAGATGACCGCGATTGGCGTTCTGGAATTGCAGAAGCAGTTAAGGTAGCACTGATTAAAGATGCTCATTTTTTTGAGTACATTTGTACTCATGCTCATGCTCTCAACAAACGAGACATGAACGCGATGCAGCAAGTCATCTACCGTTGCGCTCAACTCCACATGGAACACATCGCTAAAGCCGGAGACCCCTTTGAAATGGGTTCATCCCGTCCCCTAGATTTCGGACACTGGGCTGCTCATAAACTAGAACAACTCACCAATTACAGCCTGCGTCATGGAGAAGCAGTCGCGATCGGTATTGCCTTAGATAGTACTTATTCCTACTTGATAGGACTGCTTTCTCGGTTAGAGTGGCGGCATATACTGAATACACTAACAGCGTTAGGTTTTACGTTATATGTCCCAGAACTAGCAGAAAAATTAACAGAACAAGAACATCCTCGTTCCCTGTTTCAAGGACTCACCGAGTTTCGCGAACACCTAGGCGGCGAATTAACGATCACGCTTTTACAACGTGTTGGCAAAGGAGTAGAAGTTCATCAAGTCGATTTATCCCTTTACAAACAAGCCATTTGGTTATTAAGCGAATTTTACGAATAAGGGTGTAAGGGTGTAAGGGTGTGAGGGTGTACGAATAAGGGTGTAAGGGTGTAAGGGTGTGAGGGTGTAAGAAATATAGCAGTTTTCATTTGAATAAAGTACATTTTATCAGCGTTTATCTGCGGTCTTTCACCCCCAAACCCCCACACCCCTTCCCCCCTCTCCTATACACACCTCCGACCCCCCCAGCCAACCCAGGACCCCGCCCGCCGTCGTCTCTTCGCAAAACGATATGAACAGACAGATACTCTCTAACAATCCACTGCGTCCGGGCTTGCCTCTCACCCTTACCCAGAGCCAATGTTTACGTCCGCACTTAGTGG
>JAWQFQ010000368.1:0-6303 GCA_035967975.1 Scytonema sp. PMC 1070.18 | reverse complement strand
TGCTTACTTTATTTTGGGGGATTACCGTAAAGCCATTGATTACCACCAGCAATCTTTAAAAATCCACAAAGAAATTGGTAATCGCTCCGGTATTGCTAATTCTCTGATGAATCTGGGAAATGCTTATAGTGATTTGGGGGATTACCGCAAAGCGATTGATTACCACCAGCAATCTTTAAAAATCGATAAGGAAATCGGTAATCGCTCCGGTATTGCTAATTCTCTGAATAATCTGGGAATTGCTTATCGTAATTTGGGGGATTACCGCAAAGCGATTGATTACCACCAGCAATCTTTAAAAATCGATAAGGAAATCGGTAATCGCTCCGGTATTGCTGGCTCTCTGAATAATCTCGGAGCTGCTTATCAGAATTTGAAAGAGTATCAAAGTGCAGAAAAAAACCTCCGTCAAGCAATTGCTATTTGGGAAGACATCAGAAAACTATTGCGTAACCAAGATAGTTGGAAAGTTAACATCTTTGAACAACAAGCTCGAACCTATCGTCAACTACAAGAAGTACTCGTCGCTCAAAAAAACCCCCTACAATCGCTAGAAATTTCAGAACGAGGAAGAAACCGTGCTTTAGTTGAAATCTTATGGCGACAATTATCTCAAATACCAGAACAAGAACTAATTCCACCAACCCCAAATCTCACAGAAATTCAACTAATCGCTCAACAACAAAACGCTACCCTAGTTGAATATTCTATTGTTTCCGACAATCAACTTTATATCTGGGTTATCCCACCCCAAGGTAAGATTCAATTTCGCAATGTTCCTCTTCCCAAAAATACTTCTCTCAAAGAACTTGTAAAAATCAGTCGTAATTCCATTGGTGTTAGAGGTCGTAATAGTAATAATCCTCCTGTCAAACAAAAAAATTGCACCGACTGTTTAAAACAACTCCATCAACTCCTCATCAAACCCATCGCTGATTTATTACCCAACAACGAACAACAACGAGTCATCTTCATTCCCCATCAAGAATTATTTTCAGTTCCCTTTGTCGCTCTCCAAAATGAAGAGAATAAATACCTAATTGAAAAACACACTATCCTCACCGCTCCTTCCATTCAAGCTCTTGATTTAACCCAACAAAATAAACAAGTACAAAAAAACTCTAATGCTAGTATTTTTCCTGGGAATCAAACTTTGATTGTCGGTAATCCTACTATGCCTAAAGAAGGAGTTGGGAAAGAATTAAAACCTCTTAAGCCATTACCAGGAGCAGAAGAAGAAGCGAAAAAGATTGCTCAAATGCTCGGTACTAAACCCATTATTGGTGACCAAGCTACAGAATCAGAAATTGTAGAAAAAATGGCATCTGCCAAACTGATTCATCTTGCTACCCACGGTTTACTTGATGATATCAATGCAATTGGTTCTGCTGGTGTGATCGCATTAACTCCCGATTCTAAAAATGATGGTTTCCTGACTACTAGTGAAATTATGGAACGTTTTGGATTACCAGGAAAACAAAAATTACAAACTGATTTAGTAGTACTAAGTGCTTGCGATACCGGTAGAGGTGATATCAGAGCGGAAGGAATAATTGGTTTATCTCGTGCTTTTATGGCTTCTGGTGTTCCCAGTTTAGTAGTGTCTTTATGGAAAGTACCCGATGATGCGACCACAAACTTGATGACGGAGTTTTATACCAATATTTACGAGCGTAAGTTTGATAAAGCCACAGCGATGCGTGAAGCGATGTTGACTATGATTAACGATGACGACCCCGACCCAAAGAATTGGGCTGCTTTTACTGTGATTGGGAAAGCCGAGTGATGTTGTACACCCTGTCCTTAATAAGGGAGGGTTGGGAGGGGTTACAATTTCCAATAAAAATGCATAGGGTCTGATTTTTAACGGATATATAAGAACAATACAGTTTTTTGCTGCATTTAAGGAAATATATAAATGATAAAACCCAAAAATATCAAATCTGCACTGTGGATAATTGTTACGGTAGTAATTGCTTCATCTACATTACCAATCCAAGCAGCTATAAAACAGAATTTTCCCACTCAAGAGACATTTAACCTTGAAAATCGCCAATTATTAGTCTTATCTTGGGGTGAACTCTGGGATAAACTACGACGCAAAAAAGGTAGACGAGGTTCGCGGGGTGATGACGACAAAAACTTTTTCTGCATGATTTCTCCTGGTAAACTCAAAGACACCAATGGCGATGAAACAAGTCTAGAAGTGTGGAGTACTCAACCTATATTTTTGTGGAAAGGTGAAATCAAGGGAATAGAAGTACGTCATACCCGCAGCAATAAATTGATGTGGAGTCAAAGTGTTAACCCACAAAATCGCAGCATTATCTATCAGGGAGAGCCGTTACAACCTGGTGAAGCATATATTTGGCGAGAAGCACTTTCTGATAAAGAAATTCCTAGTAGACAATCTTTTAGGATTGTAAAAGCTGAAGAACGCAATTCTATTTCTACTGAGTTGAAGAAACTGGAAAGCAACCTCAAAGTCAAAGGTGCTAACCAAGAAGAAATTGTTAGAGAACGAATCAAATACTTTGAACAACAAGGACTTTGGTCGGATGTATTCCGGGAAATTTATTCAGTATCAAATCCCTCCCCTGAGTTAAAAGAACGTATTAACCAAATCCAAAATCATGATTTTTGTTCTCAGAACAAAGGAGAGCAAGAACTTGGCTGAGAAATAAGACCGATAACCCGTCAGGTTGCCAGAGAGAGGGAGTAATAGATAGCCAAAGGCTTAACTTCGTTATCGCACAACACTAATAGTTAAACAGGTAGAGTAAGTAAATTTCGGTTTTTGAATTGAGAAAGTCTTTCCAAAAGCTGATTTCTGCACTTTTGGACTTTGGACAAAAAGGCTTATTCGCGATTACTACGACTCTGTTGGCGAAATATAACTTACCAATTGAACTTACCAATAAAAAACCGTTTCTTTGGCAAATGTTTGGTTTTACTTTGTTCTACTCAATCTACTCAATAATTAGGGTTTGAGGAATTCGCATGCACTTCAGTCATAAAAAAATTTCTAGAGTTGGAGAATTATTATTAATATGCGGTGGACAAAATATTTTCTCTTAGCCCTAATTACTCTATCACTCACTATTTCTGAATCTTGTGGAGTTAATTATAAATCTACATTATTAAATTCAACCGCAGTTGTTCAAACTGTAAATAACTGCAAAGCTGAAGCTGATAGATTATTTAAGCGAGATTTGGAACAAGCTAGAACAAAAAGTCAATTTCAACAAGCATTGCAATCTTGGCAACAGTCATTGGCTATTTATCGAGAAATTGGCGATCGCTATAGAGAGGGAGCAACCTTAGACCTTATTGGAAATGCTTACGGTAGTTTGGGAGATTACCCCAAAGCCATTGGTTACTTCGAGCAAGCTTTAAAAATTGGCAAGGAAATCGGTAATCGAGGAGGTATTGCTAGTTCTCTGAGGAATCTGGGAATTGCTTACAGTAGTTTGGGGGATTACCCCAAAGCGATTGATTACCACCAGCAATCTTTAATCATCTTTAAGAAAATCGGAAATCCCTCCGGTATTGCTAATTCTCTGGCGAATCTGGGAGACGCTTACTATGGTCTGGGAAATTATCCCAAAGCCATTAATTACCACCAGCAATCTTTAGAAATCAGCCAGCAAATCCCATATCCCAAAGGTGCTGCTAATTCTTTGAATTCTCTCGGATCTGTATACGATAAGCTGGGGAATTACCGTAAAGCCATTGATTATCATAAACAATCTTTAAAAATCAGCCAGAAAATCCAAAATCGCCCAGGTATTGCTAATTCTCTGGGGAATCTGGGAAACGCTTACGATAGTCTGGGGGATTATCGCACAGCTATTAAGTGTCACGAGCAATCCTTAACAATCAAAAAGCAAATCTCAAATCGCTCAGGTGTTGCTAATTCTCTAAATAATTTGGGAGTTGTTTATTATAATTTGGGGAATTACAGCAAAGCCATTAAGTATCACGAGCAATCCTTAATAATCAATCAGCAAATCTCAAATTCCTTGGGTATTGCTGATTCTCTGAATAATTTGGGAAACGCTTACTATAGTCTGAGGGATTACCCCAAAGCCATTGATTGCTATCAGCGATCTTTAAAAATCAACCAGCAAATCCAAAATCGCTGGGGTATTGCTAATTCTCTGATTAATCTGGGAAACACTTACTATAGTCTGAAGGGTTATCCCAAAGCCATTGATTACCAGCAGCAAGCTTTAAAAATCAACCAGCAAATCCAAAATCGCTGGGGTATAGCTAATTCTCTAGGGAATCTGGGAAACGCTTACGATGGTCTGGGGAATTACCGCAAAGCTATTGATTACTATCAGCAATCTTTGGTCATCTTTAAGGAAATCGGAAATCCCTCCGGTATTGCTAATTCTTTGAATAATCTGGGAGGAGCTTATCAGGAATTGGAAGAGTATGAAAGTGCAAAAGAAAATCTCTACCAAGCAATTGCTATTTGGGAAGACATCCGAAAAATGTTGCTTAATAGGGATAGTGACAAAATCTCTATCTTTGAACAACAAGCTCGAACCTATCTTCTACTACAAGAAGTTCTCGTCGCTCAAAACCAACCCCTACAAGCACTAGAAATTTCCGAACGAGGAAGAAACCGCGCTTTAGTTGAAATATTATGGCGACAATTATCTCAAATACCAGAAAAAAAACTAATTCCACCAACTCCAAATCTTACAGAAATTCAACAAATCGCTCAACAACAAAACGCTACCCTAGTTCAATATTCCATTGTTTATGATAATCAACTTTATATCTGGGTTATCCCACCCCAAGGTAAAATTAAATTTCGCAATGTTCCTCTTCCCAAAGATATTCCTCTCAAACAACTTGTAAAAATCACTCGGGAAAAGCAGCTTAATGCTAGAGGGCGCAATAGTAATAATTCTCCTGTAAAACAAGAAAATTGCACCGACTGTTTAAAACAACTCCATCAACTCCTCATCAAACCCATCGCTGATTTATTACCCAACAACGAACAACAACGAGTCATCTTCATTCCCCATCAAGAATTATTTTCAGTTCCCTTTGTCGCTCTCCAAAATGAAGAGAATAAATACCTAATTGAAAAACACACTATCCTCACCGCTCCTTCCATTCAAGCACTTGACTTGAGTCAACAAAATAAACGGGTACAAAAAAACTCTAGCGCTAATATTTTTCCTGGGAATCAAAGTTTAATTGTCGGTAATCCTACTATGCCGAAAGATAAAGTAGGAAAAGATTCAAAACCTCTTAAACAACTACCTGGAGCGGAAGAGGAAGCGAAAAATATCGCTCAAATGCTCGGTACTAAAGCCATTATTGGTAACCAAGCTACAGAATCAGCAATTGTAGAAAAAATGGCATCCGCTAAACTGATTCATCTTGCTACCCACGGTTTACTTGATGGTACTAATGCTATCGGTTCTCCCGGTGCGATCGCACTTGCTCGTGACGTGAACAATGATGGTTTCCTGACTACTAGTGAAATTATGGAGCGTTTTGGATTACCAGGTAAATCTCGCTTACAAGCTGATTTAGTAGTACTAAGTGCTTGTGATACAGGTAGAGGTGATATCAAAGCTGAAGGAATAATTGGTTTATCTCGTGCTTTTATAGCTTCTGGTGTCCCCACTTTAGTAGTGTCTCTGTGGAAAGTACCTGATGATGCCACCACAAGCTTGATGACGAAATTTTACAAGAATATCTACAAGGGTAAATTTGATAAAGCCACAGCGATGCGTGAAGCGATGTTGACTATGATTAACGATGACGACCCCGACCCAAAGAATTGGGCTGCTTTTACTGTGATTGGAAAAGCAGAGTAATTCCGTAGTGAGGGGGGTGACTTCCTGGCTTAGCTCATATCTTGCACCTGGAAATTTGAATGTCAAGGAAGAGGCAGGGGGCAGGGGGCTTTCTAGCGGAGGGGAAACCTCACAAATAAATATGTTCGCATGAATGGGGGATAAGGGGTTTGGGAGCAGTTCCAAAGAATTTATTCGGGGGCTTGAGACCGATTGCATGGGCGCGGGGGCTTCCCTAAAAGACGGATTTTTTTCCCTCCCCCTGCAAAGGTGCCCCCTGCACCCCTGCATGGTTCGGTCAATTCCTTGACTAAGTGCCAGTTTTCTAAGTCGCTCAATGTTTTGTAAAAGAAGTAACACTACTAAATGTGGAAATATAGTTTGGAATGCAATTTCTGCGGCTTCACCCCAGTCAAGTCGCTTCGCTCCAATTCGTAGTTCGTAATTCGTAATTCGTAATTATTACCCCACCAATAAA
>JAWQFQ010000367.1:0-6311 GCA_035967975.1 Scytonema sp. PMC 1070.18 | reverse complement strand
GGTGTGGGGTGTGGGGTGTAGGGGAAAAACGCAGTCCCACACCCTATACCCCTCTCATGACTAAAATCAACCCAAATAAGCCTTTCGCACTCGTTCATCAGTCATCAATTCCGACGCAGCACCTGACAAAGTCATAGAACCTGCTTCTAAAACATAACCACGGTCAGCAATCTGTAAGGCAAGGTTAGCATTTTGCTCTACCAAGAGAATAGTTACTCCTGTAGAACGAAGGTTTTCAATGATACTAAAAATCTCTCGGACAATGGCTGGTGCTAAACCCAAGCTAGGTTCATCTAAAAGCAAAAGTTTTGGTCTACTCATCAATGCGCGGGCTATAGCTAACATTTGTTGTTCGCCACCACTGAGGGTTCCTGCTAATTGATTGCGCCTTTGCGATAAACGTGGGAACAAGTCAAATTGATGTTTGATATCAGCTTTTATCTCTAGTTGATTGGAGCGAACATAAGCACCTAAAATTAAGTTATCATATACAGTCTGCCGTGCTAATACTCTCCTTCCTTCAGGACAATGAGCGATACCCAGTTGCACGATTTCATGAGGTTGACGGCGAGTGATGTTGCGTCCATTGTAGATAATATCACCATTGCGAGGACTGACTATTTTGGAGATAGCACGCAGGGTTGTGGTTTTACCAGCACCATTTGCACCTACTAGGGTGACGACTTCGCCATTATTGACAACTACATTAATTTTGCTAAGAGCTTGGATACCACCATAGTTAACATCAAGGTCTTTAATTTCTAAAATTCTATAATTTTCTTTATTATTTATTATATTATTTGTATTCATCTGTTTAGTTTTGTATTGGATCAAAGAATTAAAAATTTATAATTAAATAATTTGGATACAACAGTTATATTATTTCATAATTCATAATTCATAATTCATAATTCATAATTCATAATTCATAATTCTATTCCTCGCCTAAATATGCTTCAATGACAGCTGGGTCATTCCTGACAACAGAGGGTTCACCCAAAGCAATCAATTGACCGAAATCTAACACAGCTATGCGATCGCACAAGCCCATGACTAAAGGTACGTGATGCTCAATCAGGACGATCGTTAAATTAAAGAGAGTGCGGATGTTGCGAATAAACTCACTGAGTTGCAGCTTTTCGCTAGGGTTCATACCAGCTGCGGGTTCATCTAAGAGCAAGATTTGTGGTTCTAAGGCGAGGGCGCGAGCGATTTCTAAACGACGCTGGTCACCGTAGGGAAAGTTTTTCGCTTTTTCGTCCTGGCGATCGCTCAACCCAACTAGCTTCAATAATTCTATAGCTTTTTGCCCATTTTTCTTTTCTTCGGTAGGAGAAGGTGGTAATCCTAAAACACCTTTGATAATATTACTCTTAGTATGTAAATGCCTACCAATAATAACGTTTTCTAATGCAGACAAATCTCCAAATAAACGAATATTTTGGAATGTTCGAGCAATACCTAAACCAGCAATTTGATGGGGAGGTAACTGAGAAATCTCAGTCCCTTGATAAAATAATTGTCCCTGAGAAGGTGTAATTAAACCTGTGATTAAATTGAATAGAGTTGTTTTACCAGCACCATTAGGACCAATCAGCCCAAACACTTCTTGTTTATCTACTTGAAAAGAAACATCATTAACTGCTACAAGACCACCAAAACGGCGAGTCAGGTTTTTGGCTTCTAATACTGGTAAATCGGTTTTTTTACTTAAGCTATCTTGAGCCATTGTATTTACTTAAAGACATTCCTGCTGTGCTTCTTTCGTTTATTCAACAAATCTGGAGTCACAAAACCTTGCGGAAAAAAAATCGTTCCAATAACTATGAGTAATCCAAAAATAATTAATCTACCATCTCGCAAAAATTGCGCTAACCATGTAGGTAAACCGCCTGTATCTGCTATTGCTCTTAACACCTCTGGTAAAGCTGTAAATACCATACCTCCTACCACTGGACCCAAAAAAGTTTTAGACCCACCAATTAACACAAAAGTTAAGTAAATGATACTAGCATCAAAAGTCCCTTGACGAGCATTCCAAGTATTAAGAACATGAGCGCTCAGTGCTCCAACTACCCCTGCGAGAATACATCCCAGCGTAAACGCCAAAACTTTGTAGTAAGTAGGATTGATTCCCATCGCACCTGCGGCTAATTCATCCTCACGGATAGCTACAAATGCTCTACCAACTCGAATGCGTTCTAACCGATACATAAGTACCATACTTACCACAAGTAAAGGTAGTGCAATCCACAAATATTCGATCGCGGTTTGAAAAGGTTGTGGAATAGCAAAAATACCTACCGCTCCTCCAGTGATTTCTAGGTTGAGGGCTATAACGCGCAGGACTTCTACAAAAGCAATAGTAGCGATCGCTAGATAAATCCCCCGCAAGCGCAATGCTGGTATTCCAACTGCTACACCCAGTAAACCAGAAACAACACCTGCAATCAACATCTCCAATAACAATAGGGGGACAGGGAAGAAACCATCAATAGAGAAAACCTTTGTCGAGAGAATTGCAGCTATATACCCACCCAAAGCATAAAAGCCAGGGCTTGCCAAAGACAACTGTCCAGCCATCAATGGTAAGTATAGTGACAACCCCAGCAACGCCCCCAATACCATTGAGACAATCAGATTTCCATAAGTTGCAAAAAATTCATAATTCATAATTCATAATTCATAATTCATAATTCATACTTTTTGAACAAATCGACGACCAAGTAAACCTTGGGGTCGGACTAATAGCATAATAAACAGGATGCCAAAAGCAACAGCGTCTTTATATCCGGAGTACTCACCAGGGACAAACGCCTCGACGAGTCCAATGACCAAACCTCCCAACACTGCACCTGGTATACTACCCAAACCACCTAGTACAATAACTGATAAACCTCTCAATCCGAAAGCAAAACCAAAGTAGGGTCCGGCGATGCTGACACTTGTCGCAACTAAGGTTCCTGCTACTCCTGCTATAAAACTGCTGATGAAGAATGTCAGCATAATGTAACGTTCGCTATCAATCCCTAATAAACTCGCTGTGGTTGGATCTTCTGCGATCGCCTGCATAGCTTTGCCATACTTAGTGTAGTTGATAAAGTAAGTAAGGATTGCTACTACTACCACTGATACAACAAAAATCACTACTTGAGGGGTGCGAATAGGAATGGGGTTTTCTGAACC
Source organism: Scytonema sp. PMC 1070.18 (assembly GCA_035967975.1). Taxonomy (GTDB): domain Bacteria; phylum Cyanobacteriota; class Cyanobacteriia; order Cyanobacteriales; family Nostocaceae; genus Scytonema. Next base: position 3,125 of record JAWQFQ010000367.1, on the reverse strand, counting down.
GCCAAAGTTAATGGAAGGTGGTAAAGCACTGTAAGTGCTTGATGGAAATGTATAACTTTCCGCACCCACCAAGTACTGAATGACATTAACAATAATTAGAGCCACACCCAAGCTAGAAACAACAGTCAATAAAGGGTCGGAACCTCGTTGACGCAAAGGACGGAAAGCGATCCGCTCAATGGCGACTCCAATTAAACCAGCCAAGGTACTTCCCAAAATCAAGGCTACAGGGAATGGTAATTTTACAGGTAGTGAAGCATTAGCCAGAACTCCACTAAATCCAAAGGAACCTCCCATAAGTGCATAAGTGAAATAAGCACCCAGGGTAAAAACAGCACCATGCGCTAAATTGATAATACCCAAGATAGAGTAAACCAGGGTGTAACCTAGGGCAAAAATGGCATAGGCGCTACCAATGGATAGACCATTCAAAAATTGTTGTACAAATAGACTTATATCCATTGTTTGGAAAAAAGGGTAAGTAGGTCTACGTGAATAAACATAACTTTCCGTTAGGGCTGATAGTGGTTAGTCGTTAGTGGTTAGTAGGATTGACAGCAACTTAATATTTTTTTACACAGTTAGGTTTATCTGCGCTCATACTTTGCACGAGAATATATCAAGATGAGTGATTTGGCTAGAATCTACTATACTTTGCACGGGAATAAACAGCAGATGAGTGATTTGGCTAGAATCTATCAGCCATAAGCTATTAGCTGATAGCCATTAACTATTAGCTGATAGCTGACCGCTCAAAGTCTACTTAATCTGCTAAATGCTTATTTTATAAAAGCAAATTTCCCATTGCTTCCGTCTTTTTCCATTTTGATTTGAGCGACGTAAAATTCTTTTTGTATGATTTCACCTTCTGGTGTAAACGAAATTTCTCCTAAGGGAGTATTGTATGTTCCAGATAAAATTTGTTTGTTCAATTCTGTACGTAATTGAGGAAGTGACATTGTGCTGATTTTTGATTTTTTATCCAAAGCTCTTAGAGCTTCTACATACACCTGTACTGCAGCAAAAGCTTGAGCGCTGAATTGGGGTGGTTGTTGTTTATATTGTTCAACGTATGCTTTGCGGAAAACCTTGTTAATTTCGCCTGGATGGTCAGGACTATAAGCTTGAGCAATCAGGACGCCATCACAAAGTGCTTTACAAACTGATAAAACATTAGATGTGTTGAGACCATTTCCACCAACAATGACCCCTTTGTAACCGAGTTCTCGCAGCTGTCGAACTAAATTACCTCCGTCTGCTGCTAATCCAGATATAATAACTAAATCTGGTTTTAAGTTGATAGCATTAGTGGCTTGGGTTTGAAAGTCTGTGTCAGTGGTTTGGAACTTTTGTACTGTAACCACTTCTAATCCCGAGTCTTTCACTGTTTTCTGAAAAATCTCTGTTTCCGATTTATTGAATGCATCGTTTTGAGCGAAAAAAACAGCAACTTTTTTAATATTGGGATTTTGTTTGAGTGCGGCTTTAACTGAATTGGGAGCCACGATAGAAACGGGCGCTGAGACTCGCGCAACATAATCGCCGATGTCTGGAATTCCTTTTGCTGTATTGGATGCTCCGATAACAGGAACTTTAGCTTTTTCTGCAAATGGGTCAGCTGCAAAAGCTTGCTGTGATAGAGTAGGACCGACAATACCGACAACTTTATCTCTGTTAATTAAAGTTTGAAAAGCATTGATTGCTCCTGCTTCATCCCCACTGGCGTCTTGGAATACGAGTTTAAAAGGAGTACCATTAATACCACCATTTTCGTTAAAATACTTTTCAGCAATTTTTGCTCCAGCGACTCCCTCTTGACCAAGCAACGCTACATTGCTAGTCTCAGCAAAGGCAATACCAATCGGGATGGCTCCAGAAGCATCTGTGACTTCTGTGGTATTAGTTGTAGGATTAGTTGCACTATTTGTATCAGTGTTAGCGCCACTACCACAGGCTGTTAGTAGCATAGCGCAGGTTGTCAGTAATACGGTTGTCAAAGCAGCAGGTTTTTTCATGGTCGCAGGTGAGTATTTAATATATGGTAGTCCTAGATAAAATGTAAAATTTTCTAAAGACTGCTAATAGCTAATAGCTAATAGCTAATGGTAGAAAAAGCAATTACTCCCTTTCCGCAAGATTACCTATTTAAATGAACCGCAAAGACGCAAAGAGCGCAAAGAAAGAGGAAAAGCAGATCGGTAATCTTATAGCGAGAAGGGAGTAGCTTTTTAGCAACCAAAATCTTTTTACGAATCATTTTGGATTGCTATAGCAAAGTTTAACGATAAAGTGTAAAATTGTGAATCAAGTACAATTGCCTTCATTGCCCGAAATGGCAAAAATCTGGCAGGAAAGTCTCAATTGGAGTCCTACTGACCAACAGCAGTTACAATTTCAGCGACTTTACGAACTTATCCTGGAAGGTAACCGCCAACTAAACTTAACTCGCATTACTGAACCCCAAGAGTTTTGGGAAAAGCATCTGTGGGATTCTCTTCGAGGAATCACCCCATTTTTAGAAGTAGGGGGAGAAGTCACTTCCTCATCCCGTTTATCTTTCATAGATATTGGTACTGGTGCGGGATTTCCAGGTATTCCTGTGGCGATCGCACTCCCTCATTGCACTATGACTCTTCTGGACTCGACTCGTAAGAAAATTGCTTTCATCGAAAAAGTACGAGACGACCTTGACCTATCTCACATCAAAACCCTAACTGGTAGAGTTGAGGAAATTGGTCAGCAACCTCAGTACAGACAAAAATACGATATAGCTCTCATCCGTGCTGTAGGGACAGCTTCAGTTTGTGCTGAATATGCCCTACCATTGTTAAAACAGGATGGTTTAGCTGTCATTTACCGTGGAAACTGGACAGAAGATGAAACCACACTTATGAAAAATGCTATTCCTCAACTTGGCGGTGCCATTGAATCTATAGAACAGTTTACCACCCCTTTAACCAATAGTATCCGTCACTGTTTATACCTGCGAAAAGTATCCACCACACCCCCACAGTTTCCCCGTAGTGTTGGTGTTCCTACGCAAAAACCACTGTGAACAAGGGAGGGAGTTGTCTTATACACATCTGACTCTGCCGACGAACCCTAGGTGGAAGACACGATGCGGC
>JAWQFQ010000366.1:0-6334 GCA_035967975.1 Scytonema sp. PMC 1070.18 | reverse complement strand
AGTAGCATGCACATTTCACATCCCCCTAAATCCCCCTTAAAAAGGGGGACTTTCAAAGATTTCCCCCCCTTTTTAAGGGGGGCTAGGGGGGATCAACCAGTGCTTGAAATTACAACAAACCACTTTTCAAACATCCTCTAAGTTAAGAGTAAGAGCATTTAGCCGTCAATTATCAGTTATTTCTCCTTTTTCTTAGATATTTCAAAACAATTGATCCCCTTGATAAAATTTAGTATTGTTTGCTACATATTTTAGCAAGTTTATGATCCCCAAGATAGATGATACAAGCTATTGACAAATAGTAAATTAAATGAGTGGGTGTAAATAAACATCACTACTATGTTACAAAAAGTAAACAATTCAAAAACACTCACAAATGATAAATGGCTAATGATAAATGACTTTTAATCAGTTCTTTTTTAGTGCATTGTTTAATAACACTTGTGTCACATGGAGGAAAAAGAAATGAGTATTAGAACCAACAGTTGTCCGTGTTGTGGCGGTTCTCTCCTACGTCATGTCCGTCATGGTTCACTATACTGGTTTTGTAAGACTTGTTGGCAAGAGGTTCCACTGTTAACAGTTAATCAGATATCTAGCGTTGAGGGGAGGAAGAAAGGGGCTACTCCTCAACCAACAACAAAAGCTTAAAGAGAAAATATTTAAGCAGTCAGCAGTTAAGCAATTTATGTGTTTCTAGAGCGCCGATATAGCATTCGCTCGTTGGGGTGAAAAACCCGGTTTCTATCGCTCTTAAAGAACGATTTTTTGTGGAGTCAACACAGAAGTTACGTAAGCGTTCAGCACTTTAGCCGTCAGCAGTCAGCTTGGAAACACATTTCGGGCGTTCTCTAGGCGTTTTTGCTCAGCTAATTAAACACCCCTGTAGCTCATGAAAGCTGACGGCTGATAGCTGATGGCTGAACGCTTGCGAAGTTACCGGGTTTTTAGGATTTCTGTACCGACGTTCTAGAGGGCTTAGATATAGCGTAGCTGACACCAAGAGCAAACTAAACGGTTTAGTTTAAAAGGAAATGATTAGGGATTTCCAAGAAATAAATTATCCATCTTGCTAGGGTGGGCGTCCTCGCCTGTCCCTGCTCAGTGACGGGCGGGACGCCCGTACCACAAGAGATTTTTGGATACTTTTTTATTTGGAATTCCCTTATTGAAGAGAAAGTGGATTCTCATTAGGTATAGTTTTTTGACATTCTCCCCCTAATAGAATTAGGGGGATTCCCAGAATCACTTCTGAGGTTTCCTCTTTCTACGATTCGGCTTATCCTGAGGAGTTTCCCCACCAGAACAGAGGTCGATATCTCCAGAGGCGATTAACGTTCCGGTGTGCCCCACCGTACGAAGTCCGATCTCAAGATTGTGCGATTTCTCGCCATTGTTTTCTAGCTCTCAAAGTCTTTGTTACCGGATAGTCTTTAGACTTCTCTACGCGCCTTTCGGCTTATACGTTGGTAACTTACCTTATTCACGAGTGCTCTATTTATTGTAACATAATCACGTGAATTGAAGGCAAATAAAGCAAGCTCGCGTCCGCCTTCATCCACGAACTAAAGTTACGTGGCTTTTGTCGTCCCGCGTGTTTTTAGGTAAATTTTATAAACCCATTGCCTAATTTTGCGTAAGACTTGCCAACCAAAACTACATATAAGACAGTTGTAACTGCTACTCATTGTGTTTTACTCAAAAATGGTTGTATTTCTTACAAACATAGAGGGTGCGATGACCGTAATACGTTTTGGTTGGTTGTTGGGAATGACGATGGGTAGTGCTTTGTGGGCGACGAGCACGGTTGCTCAAATTACCCCGGATGGTACTTTGCCTAACAATTCTATCGTTACACCAAATGGCAGCACCATCAATATCACTGGTGGAACCCAAGCAGGTGGTAATTTATTCCACAGCTTTCAAGAATTCTCTGTTCCTAATCGTTATACTGCTTCTTTTAACAATACGGTTGACATCCAGAACATTATCAGCAGAGTCACAGGAAGTTCAGCGTCTAATATTGATGGAATAATTAAAACTTTAGGCAGCGCTAACTTATTTTTGATAAATCCCAATGGAATTATCTTTGGACAAAATGCCCGACTAGAGATTGGTGGTTCGTTTTTGGCAAGTACCGCCAGTAGCTTGAGGTTTGCAGATGGAAGTGAGTTTAGCGCAAAAAATCCTTCACCTGCAACTTTGCTCACCATTAGTGTGCCTACGGGTTTGCAATATGGAGTCAATCCGAGAGAGATTCAAGTCAAAGGAGATGGGTATAACATTGAGTTTAAGAGTATTAAGGAACGAAAGGAACCTCTTGTTGACAGGTTTCCAGGATTGAAGGTAAATCCTGGAAAAACCCTGGCATTGGTAGGAGGAAATGTGTCAGTTGAGGGTGGTATTCTTGAGGCACCTGCAGGACGGATTGAAATTGGTGGTGTTGGTAGTAATGGAACTGTGAATCTTGAGTCAGTCACAGAAGGTTGGAAGCTGGGTTATGAAAGCATCACTAATTTTGCAGACATTAAGTTTTCTGGGAAACCGTTTATAAGTACCACAGGAATAGGCGGAGGAGCAATTGCGATTTCTGGTCATAATATCAATATGACTGAAGAGACAATCGTCCTATCTGACACTACTGGTGAGCAGAACGGTCAGGAAATTAGTCTTAAAGGTGATACTATAACACTGAATCGCTCCGACATAAATGCCACTACCTTCGCTTCGGGAAATGCAGGAGCGATTAGAATGATTGCCAAGAACTTTATTGCTCTGGAGAATAAGAGTGGTGCAGGTAGTCATACATGGGGATTGGGCAACGGCGGAGAAATTACCCTTGAAGCTAATTCTATTGTTATCAGCAATAACAGTGGTTTAGGTAGTCAAGCTTTTGCGGGTAGTCAAGGTGATGGCGGACGGATAAACGTTAAAGCTGATTCTTTGTTGATTGAAAAAGAATCTGGTTTTGGTTCTGATTCCTTTGGTAAAGGTAATGGTGGAGAAATAAATATTACAGCTGGCGAGTTGAAAATTCTTGGTGGCATTGGGAGTAACACTCACGGCATAGGAAATGCTGGCAAAATTAATATTAATGCTAACAATTTTCTATTATCTGCTGGTATAGGTACCGATACGACGAAAGATAGCACAGGTAATGCCGGAGAAATTAACATTCGTGTCGCAGGTTCTTTGGAGGTCAAGAACGGAGGTATAAATACAGGGACTTTAGGCACAGGAGAGGGTGGCAAAATCAATATTACTGCAAATTCTTTTCAACTTGAAAACTCGGGGATAACTAGCAAGACAGAGAACATCGGTAACGCCGGAGAAATTAACATTCATGTCAAAGGTTCTTTCGAGATCAAGAGTTCAAGTATAGCAACTGACAGCTCAAACACAGGAAATGCTGGCAAAATCAATATTATTGCAAATTCCTTTCAACTTGTAGAAGGTGCAGCGGTACTTAGCAGTACAGGGAGCATTGGTAACGCCGGGGAAATTAACATTCATGTCGCAGGTTCTTTGGAGATTAGCAAGGGGGCTATCGAAACCAGTACTCAGGGTAAGGGTGACGCAGGACAAATTACTGTTACTGCTGAATCTTTAAAAATTCTTGCCGCTCGTGATGCAGAAAATCCTGGAATTTTAGCAATAGCAAAAACTGGAAGTAGTGGTAATGCTGGAATCGTGAATGTAAGAGCAAAAACCCTCGTTCTTAATAATGGGGCGGGATTGGAAGTTGAAAGTCAAAGTAATGGCAATGCAGGTAGTTTAAATATTGTGGCAGATAATCTTCAAATTGATAATAAGAGTCGTATTAACGCAACCTCTACAAGCGGACAAGGAGGAAATATTTGGCTACAGATAGGAAATTTACTATTATTGCGTCGTCAGAGTTTCATTTCTACCTCTGCAGGTAATGACTCTTCTGGTGGGAATGGTGGCAATATCACTATCAACGCTCCCAATGGTTTTATTGTTAGCGTCCCTAATGAAGATAATAATATCACTGCCAATGCTTTCACAGGCTCTGGTGGTAGAATTACAATTAACACATCGGGTTTGTTTGGTATTGAACCGCGTGCTTCCCGCACACCTTTTAGCGATATTACCGCATCTTCTGAACAGGGCATCGCTGGTACCATAGCAATTAATCAACCAGACGTTGACCAAAACTTAGGATTAATAGAACTCCCCGCAGTGTTAGCAGATACATCAGATTTAGTAGACACTGGTTGCGGTGCGATCGCTTCCACACCTGACGCCCAAGGAAGCAAATTTTTCATCACTGGACGTGGTGGCTTACCTCCTTCTCCAAACGACCCCCTCAGTACGGATGTTGTCTGGTCTGATACTCGATTAGCAACAGTTACATCACAACAGCAGAGTCTAAAAAAACCAGTGACTCAAGTACAGGCTAAATCTGATGTCATCGAAATCAATCCTGCAACAGGTTGGATATTTGATAACAAGGGAAACGTTACCCTCATTGGAGATAAATCTAATCATGTTGGAATGACTTCTGCTAGCTGCGTGAAAAAATGATTGCTCGAAGTCTTTATACAAGAGATTTGAGTGTCACTATACCCAAAATTCGTCAGGGTCTAGAAGCATAAGCGAGTTATTTAAGTGCTGAAAGCCTCATAATTACGTTTTTATTAATCGCTTTGAATACTCAAGTTTCGCAAAATGAGTTTAATATTATTTATGTCACAATTGAGGAGAATAATATATACCCTACAACCAGGCAAGCACTTATGTGCGTGATTATTTGCCAGTACTTGTCTAATTTCTACCGGGAAATTCAGTTGTTCCGTTTTAGTGACACAGCTGGCAATGTCTTTATTTTAGCAGGAGATGAACTGCAAATCCTTGCCCGATCATGATGGAACTTGGAGATTTGTAAATGAAACCTAATTTTGCAGAAATGTCCACGAAAGAGTTGAGGACATATGTGCTGGCTCATCGGGAAGATACAGAAGCACTGGAAATTCTGTTTAGTCGCCGTACCCCCGACTCAGAAGCAATTATATATCCGTCGATGTTTACTGAAGATGGTCAACCTATAGAAGAGAATCATCGGATAATTGTTGATGCGATCGCCCGAATAGTCGAACAAGAGAAGAATAATCAGAGTTAAGGGCGAACCGTTAATAGGAGACGCTTAAGCTGATAAAATCAGTTGAAGCTATAATAATGGGTTAAACGCTGTGTTAGCAGCATTACTTTACGGTAAAGAGGATTTACGTTTAGAACAGGTTGCTGACCCTACTCCTGGTTGGGGTGAAGTCATTGTTCAAGTGGGTGCGGCGACAACTTGTGGTACGGATTTGAAAGTGTGGCGTCGTGGCGGTCATGCTAAGATGCTTAAACCCCCCACGCTGTTTGGTCATGAGGCGGCTGGACAGATTGTTGCAGTGGGAGAAGGTGTTATAGATTGGCAAATAGGCGATCGCGTAGTCGCTAATAATTCGGCTCCATGCATGAAATGCTTCTTTTGTCAACGTCAAGAATTTTCTTTATGTCCAAATTTGACGTGGAATAATGGTACTTTTGCTCAATATCTGAAAATTCCCGCTCCCATTGTCCAGCATAATATGTTGCCAATTCCTGAGGATCTACCTTACGAATTAGCAGCAATGACAGAACCTTTGGCTTGTGTGTTGCATGGGGTAGCTCGTTCCAATGTTAAAGCAGGCGATCGCGTTGTCTTGTTAGGCGATGGGGCGATTGGGTTAATGTTTGTAGCAAAGTTGGCTCATGATATCCAAGCAGAAGTGTTTCTGTTTGGAGGAAATGACCACAGGTTAGAAATTGGGAAAAAGTTAGGTGCTGTCAACACTTTTAACTACCATCAATCTCCAGATATTCCCTTTGTGGTAAAAGAATTAACACAGGGATTAGGTGCGGATGTGGTTATCGAAGCTACTGGTGTACCAAGTGTTTGGGAAACAGCGATCACTTGCGCCCGTCCCGGTGCAACAGTTAATTTATTTGGTGGTTGTCCACGGGATACAACCATAACTGTCAATACAGAACAGTTACACTATAGCGAACTGACTTTAAAAGGAGTCTTTCACAATACCCCCGAATTTGTTCGAGCCGCACTTTCACTTATCGCAAGCAGAAAAATCCCCTTTGAATTACTTCTGAGCGAACACCGTCCATTGAAGGATTTAGAACAGGTGTTCTGTGATATGAGGGAACGTAAAGTGATTAAAGTTGCGATGATTCCTTGAAGAGGGGTGTGGGGTGTGGGATGGATTTTTGGATTTGGGGCTAGTTGCTGCTTTTAAGAATCTATGCAGATATCTGCATTTCTGGATATTTT
>JAWQFQ010000365.1:0-6187 GCA_035967975.1 Scytonema sp. PMC 1070.18 | reverse complement strand
ACGAGCTTCTCAATCGGAACAACGAGCTTCTCAAGCAGAACAACGAGCTTCTCAATCGGAACAACGAGCTTCTCAAGCAGAACAACGAGCTTCTCAAGCGGAACAACGAGCTGCAAAGTTAGCTGAGCTTCTGCGATCGCAAGGAATAAATCCTGAGGAAATTTAACAGTCAATACTTGTCAGAAGCACAATAGTTGAAGTGCGGAATGTGGGTTATAAGGGAATTCCAAATAAAAAAGTATCCAAAAATCTCTTGTGGTACGGGCGTCCCGCCCGTCACTGAGCAGGGGCTGGCTTTGACGCCCACCCCACAAGATAAAGTTATTGTATCGGGAGCAGGTGTTGAAAACACAACTTTCAATCCATGTACTCAATAGCACTAATTGAATGTGCTCAACCAGGTTTCTAAATCTGAGAGAGCTTGAAAATCTAACAAAGCTTCACCGAGATTTTCTAATTGTTCGAGTGAGAGAGTTTCAAGGCGCGAGCGCACCTGTTGTGGTAATTCTCCCACTCGTTTATTTAGCAGTCGGAGAATCAGTGCTCGTTCTCCGCGTTGTTTGCCACGTTGTTCACCTTCAGCCAGAATTTCTTGATAAATGACTGACTCACGCATCATACCCTCCTGAAATAACCGTCGAATCAAGTCTTTATCGTATTTTAACCCTGCTAAGATTTGAGTGTAAGCTGAAATTTCTGGTCTTTGTTCTGGTTCGAGTCGATCAACTTGTTCGACAACTCGTTGCAGCAAGATTTGGGGTTGTGTGGTGGCTGCTAGTGGTGCTAGTGGTAACAAAATTGACTTATGAACCAGATGCGATCGCCACCTCAAATTTCTTCCCCTTCTGCGTTAATTTCAATGTAGAGCATGTCTCTAGAAATTTAGTAAAACTTGAGCCCAATTTTAGTTTCTTGACAATTGAATTAGGAGATTGACCGACAAATTTCTGTAACTCTCTAGCTAAAACATCTACAGAAAATTTAGTTTCTGAAGACTGTCCTTTCATCTGTCCAAGAATTTCTACAATGACTTTCTCCAAGTCTTCTTTTGAATTTATAGATTTAATAACTATTGTTGCATCATTAGCTGATTCCAAACCTATTTCTGTTTCAAGAGCTTGTGGAGTTATCTCCTCAGTCAAAATAATTTCTTCTGGCTCTGACTTATTTTTATTGCTAGTAATATGACATCGCTCGTAAAATAAGTTAGTAACAGTAGCTAAATCACTTAATCGAGAATCGATTGCTTGCTGTTCTGCTTTAATTAGACTTTCAATTTGTTGAACAACTTTCTCCAAAGAAGGAATCTCCGTTTCCATTGCTAAGGAATAGTAGTTGATGTCACCACTACGTCGATTTTCAACCTGTAACGTTTGAGAGTGTCTACGTACCCAATACACGCTTAATCCTTGATTTTGAAGTTCGTTACACAAATGAATTAAAAGCCCGTCACTAGAACAAACAATCACTTCCTCAGTTGTTGGATATGATTGTAAAATCGACGCACCAAGTGCTATCATTTTTGCATCAGCACTGTTCTTTCCTTCCGGAACATGAATCAGTTGGTATCCCCGTTCGTAGAGTTCGGTATCTTGCTTTCCCATGCTAGAATTTCTCCAATTAGCAAAGGCAATTTTTACGTTGAGCGGATACTGACAGATACTAGCGATATACTTTTCTGTATTAGTACTAATTTTAATGTTTTCAGCATCCAATAATAGAATAGCAATCCCTTGTTTCGGTTCCGATTGAGATTCAAAAAAAAGTTGAGCTTTTTGAATCACTTCCTTAAACGCGATGGATTCGAGAAAACCATTTGATATTAAACTTTGCAGGAGTTCTTGAGCTAGAGTTGAACTACCAGAGTCTAAACTTTTTTCAGTTATTGTATCCTCTGGTAATTGTTTTGCTTTTGGTTCAGTTGCTTCAAAAACAGCTTTTTCTGCATCCCCATTGGTAGAAGCCGTCAAAAAACTTTCTTGAGGTTCACTGAATGTAGGCTCAAGAAATTGCTTACCACAGTTTTTGCAAAGGTAATTCTGCTTCCCATTGCGACGCCCATTCTTTCGATAGGAAGTCGATTCGCACTTAGGGCATTTTATCTTGTGATTCAGGCTGGGTTCACCATTGCCAGATGGAACTTCTAACATAAAAAAGCTTCATAAGGACGGGGCTTCCGGCTAGAATGTATTCGGTGAAGCATTACCGAAGCTTTCAGACTTTTGTTGTTCTTCTTCAGCTTGATATTGTGGAAATTCCTCTTTAACGTTTTGCAAACTTTCTTTTAGCTGTGTTTGCAGCCAGTTTTCAAACAGCTCGTTGACCAGTCGCTGCGCCGTAGCTTCGTCTAATTGAGCCGGAAGGAACTTTTCCAGGCGCAAAATGACAATCCAATCACCCAGAGGTGTTGGCGGTAAAAGCTGACCGGGCTGCATTGATGATAGCATCTTTGCCAAGACTGGGTGGGGAACTCCTAACTCCACTGGACCCAGTAAACCACCTGTTTGGGACTCCGGACCTTGAGAATACTCCCGTGCTAAATCGCTGAAAGACTGTTCCCCCTCTTGAATTCGGAAGTAGAGTTCTTGAGCGATACAAATATCTTTGACCCGAATTAGGGAGTAGACAACCTTGTTTAACTTTGGCTTACATTGGACAAAGTAAGACTGCAATTTATCTCCCCAGGTCTGTTTCTTAAAGTTTTCCAATTTCAGGTTACGCGTGACTTGATAATCCAGTTGTTGACGATCTAGCCCCCGCGCTTCCAACCAAGCTTGTAAATCAGCATCAGAATTCAGCTTTTGCTGTTGGTAAAACTGCTTGTATGCTTCGGTGGTTTCTTCTGATTTTAAGGTAATGTCGGCAATTGCTGAGTCAATAATAATCTCTCGCACCAACTGTGGGAGTATCCCGTACTGCTTCAGTAAAGGAATCATGTCATGAGCGGCGATCAACCGCTCTCCTACTTGTAAAACCGGGCTCATAACTACCTTTTGATTGTGATATTGACGGTGAATAAATTCACCCGTGTTGCTTTTCCACCCCGAATAAAAGTTGCGGGGCTATCAAGCTCCCGTGCTTCCTAGGTATTTTAAATCCAAGTATTTATAATTTACACTCTATAGTTTCAACAAACACAGGGTTCAGGAGTCAAGGATAAGTGGTAACTTCCTTTTCCCCTACACCTCACATCCCACACCTCATTGCAAGATTGCAAGGGATACGATAGTCGAGGTGCCACAAACCCGGTTTCGCAGAAGTTACTGGGTTTCTAATCTTCGCTTATCCGAGCAGTATTGTACCCCACTGTGCCATTCTTCAGAAAATGTCATTAAAATATAAAAAATCTATCTGAAGCCGGATGCCAGATTTTATGAAATTTACTCTTAACCTAGAGGCGGAATTTTTTTACCATCAAGGTTTACGCCGCAATAAAGCAGCAAAGTTTGCAGAGGCGATCGCTTGTTTCGATAATGCTATCAAATGCAAGCCTAATTATCCTGAAGCCTTTACTCAAAAAGGCTTTGCCCTAGGTTCCTTGGGTCGTCATCAAGAGGCGATCGCTTGCTTTGACCAAACATTAAAATTGCAAGCAAACAACTGCTGGGTTTGGCACAACCGGGGAATTGCTTTAGGAAAGCTAGAAAAATATAGCGCAGCGATTGATAGCTTTGACCGCGCCCTGGAATTAAATCCCAACTCCGCTACAATTTGGCATAATCGCGGTCTAACCTGCTGCGATTGGGGAAAGTATGACAAAGCCATCAAAAGCTTTGACCGTGCTTTAGAGATACAGCCAGATGCTTTTTGGGCTTGGAATAACAGAGGAAATGCTTTGAAACAGATGGGCTACTATCAACAAGCCCTCAACAGCTACGACCGCGCCATTGAGTTTGACCCCAATAATGCTATGGCTTGGAATAACCGAGGCACAAATTTAAATGAATGGGGACTTTATGATAAAGCGATCGCGAGCTTTGACCGAGTTTTATCAATTCAGCCAAACCATTATAAAGCTTGGTTAAATCGTGGCATAGCTCTAGAAAAATTAGGGCGTTATTCAGATGCACTAGTACACTACCAGCATGCTTGTGAGTTGCAACCTACTGATGACACGATTTGGTACAACACGGCTCGCTGCTATGCTCTCCAGAGTAATATTGAAGAAGCTATTAAACATTTACAACGAGCAGTAGATTTATGTCCGGACAAATACTTACCACTTCTTGTTAATCACTCTGATTTTGAGAAAATCCGTCAAGATTCCCGCTTTCAAAGTCTGATTGATTCAGATCAAATGTCAATTTGACGGTTTTAAATTGATAATTTGTGATTTGTAATTGTTAATTACAAATAATTACAAATTGCTAATTATCAATCATTAAACAAAATCACTTCCAATCCAAACCAGCGTTCCCGTAGTATCCCAGCAAGTACACCTAAACCCCATACTTCGCTGCGACGATGACCAATTGCGATCGCTTTCATCTTTGTTTCAACTAAAGCCTGTTCAGCTGGTTTCCTTAACTGTCCCGTAACGTATACATCAGCACCCCCCACTGACGCTTCACGAACCAGGAAATCTGTCATCGCACCTACAACAGCTATTCTTGTCACTGCTTCAGATCCTTCATTACGTACTTCCTCATAACCACCAAAGATTTCATTTATACAATTACAGAACCAAGAAAAGTGCAGCACTGAAATATTTCCTATCATCCCGATGGGTCTATTGTCTTTCTCACCCAGCACTTCTAAATCAGACATTTCCAAAACATCCGCCAATCTGGGATTGAACGAGAGTGTCAAGCGTTCATCAAAAGCCAAATGATAGGAGATGACCCCAATATCAGGAGCAAGTTGTCCTGGTTCAAGTTTCCATGGACGATGTATAAACAGAGCATCCAAATTTTCAGTACTGACCCATTCCTGCAATTGCGTCCACGGTTCTAGCACCACGCCCAAACGTCGCACCGGACGAACTGAAGGCGTATATACACCACCTTTTTCTTCTTGAGGATAGCGATGTACAGTAAAGAAGCGATCGAGAAATTGTGCGATCTCTTCTAAAAGAATTAAGTTGCTTTCCGTCGTCATTAGTAATGAGAATGTTGCTTAGTTACTGTGCTATTTGATAAATGGAGTGCTGTTGGATAGTGAAATCAAGAAAATAATCTGCTTACTTTTCTTCTAGTCATAGGTCCATTTTTTTGGTAGCATGGCGTCTGACATTTTCCTTTATGCTTGTTCATCTAAAGGGGGAGTAGAATACAAGGGACTTCCAAGAAATCAATTATCCATCTTGTGGTACGGGCGTCCCCGCCCGTCCTTTGAATCTCTAACATCTGAGACAGACGTTCCACAAGAGATTTTTGGATACTTTTTTATTTGGAAGTCCCTTAGGGCGGGCGTCCTCGGCTCTTTTCCAACTACTGACGGGCGGGACGCCCGTACCACAAGAGATAGAGACTTCTCAATCGAGAACCGCTAAAAAATTAAAATATGCGCCAGCTTGCTCTACTGTTAGGCTCCTACCTAACTGCGATTTCTTTGCTACCGAACCAACCCTCACTTGCTCAAAATTCTTCTATTCCAGAACCTTCTCAGGCTCCACTAAATTTAAGTTTGTTGACAAATCCAACAGGTTCAGTTGTGACAGCTAACACCATCAACCAAAGTAGTTTGACTGTTCCTAGTTTATGGTGGGCAAAAGAAAATTTCGACAACAACGTCTTAGATAACTGGATAGCATATCCTGCTTCTGAGACAGAACCAGGACGAGTAGACTTAATAGTGAATCAACAAGTTTGGAGTTCACTTGACTACATACAACGCTACGACTTTATCAACCGCTTAGGTACTACTGCACGCAGTTACGGTTACAACACACGAGTCTTTAATTATCAACAAGACCGTTTAGCAACTTACACCTGCAACTTTAATACCACCCCCTCTTCATGCAGTATAGATATGAATGTTCAAAACAAGCTTGGGTTAGAACGTGCTTTGTAAAAAGGTTAATTGCTAATAGTTAATTGCTAATGGCTAATAGTTAATTGTAAGACGTAGGATGTATTAGCATAGCTTAACGCACTATTAGCAATCAGCCATTAGCCATTAGCCATTAGAGGGTGTTTTAAAAGTCTTCTCGTCAGTAGCATGCACATTTCACATCCACCATTATCCC
>JAWQFQ010000364.1:0-6380 GCA_035967975.1 Scytonema sp. PMC 1070.18 | reverse complement strand
GGGGGGGGGGGGGGGGGGGGGGGGGGGGGGGGGGGGGGGGGGGGGGGTGTGGGGGAAGACTGTAGCTCCACACTATACCCCACACCCTACCTCAACCTGTAAAATTTAGCTCTTAGTGTAATTATCAATGACTTGAGCTAATCCTGGTACCGCATCCTCTACGTGCTTTTTAGCTGAATTGCGGAATTTACCATACACGCTTTTCACAGTTGAGTTAGAGCTTTTCTCGATTCTGACGTCGGTGACACTGAGTAAAGCGTCCGCTGTGCGATCGCGGTTTTGGGTAAGGTGTGCAACCGGATCGCCCGTTTCTACCCCCTCATTCCACATAGGCTCAAGTGCTGCAAAGGATTCTGGTAGAAGCCGCTCAATTGCTCCAGCGCAATAACCCGGCGCGACCCCCTTAATAGCTGCGTAACCGGCTTTCAACGCCATACCAGAAACTCCACCCATTGAAGCGACCTGAGTGTCTAACAACTTTGTGCAATCAGCAACGAGCATTTCTCTTTTGTTTGTATCAGCGAGACCATCGATAAGCCCCATTTTGATTCTCCTTTGTCAAAGTAGTTGTGTTTTCGCGCAAATTTTCCTACTAAGTAGGAATCTACAGAACAGGATATGAGAGCTAGATAAGATTCGTGTAAGCATTCAGCACTTCAGCCATCAGCAGTATAAATGTTTCTAGAGGTAGTATGGACAAGAAGACAAACAAAATCTGCTGACAAGCTGAAAGCTGACCGCTTACAGATTCATCTTTTTCAGGCTGATTCAACAGCTTAATAGAACAATTAGAGAAGCCAAATCATCCTGAAACAAGTTGAACAATTCTCTCGATCACCATAGTTATCTATGATTTTCTTATCAGATAGTTATATTTTTTAGGTAGATGACGAAAGTAGTTGATCGGACTGATTTTGAGAGTGGTAGGATGCATCGATTGAATTTTCCTCAACTGTTATAACCAGAATAGCTCTCCTTTGTCAACTTAAAAAACGATAACATTTAACTAAATATTGATACACTTATTCAGTGGGAAAAGAAAAGAATTTCATCATTTCTTTAATAAAAAGTAGAAAAAGTATGTAAGCTCTTAAAAAGAGATTGACATTTTTTTAGATGTGAAGTATTCTAATAAATGTTATGCCTAAGTAATAACACTTAAGACTATTACGACCACAAACCAACCACCAACCATAGAAGAACGCCTGAGAGGATGTTTGAAAAGTCCTTTCATCAGTAGCAATCATATTCAGTATCCCCCTAAATCCCCCTTAAAAAGGGGGACCGTTAGAGTATTTTCCCCCTTTTTTAAGGGGGGCTAGGGGGGATCAATAAGTGCTTAAAATCACAGCCAATCACTTTTCAAACAACCTCTAAGCCGCTACTTAATTACTTGCGTGACCGTAACGCAATACTGCTCGGTTAGCAATAGTTGAGGAGCCAGAAACCCGGTTTCGCAGAAGTTACCGGGTTTCTAATTTTCGCGCTTGTGTTGCAGTATTACTTACACCCCTACACCCTTATGTTTCTTAAGAGCGCCCCACGGGTAGCGATTGCAACCCGTTATGAATGAAAGAAACATCCCTATACCCTCACATTGTCAGGGCGAACAACCGTACCCTACTCTAAGGCTCCGTCAACGCCCCTACAGCCCACACCCGATACCCTACACCGAATGTTTCTTAAGAGAAATACTTCGTTAGTCTGAGTAAAAATCACATTAATTAAACTTATAATAACTGGAACAAAAGTAAATACATAAATTAACGGATTTTGACTCCCATGACCAATGAGCGAACAATATTTACTCAAACTTTACATTACGGGCTATACGCCTAGGTCTCAAAGAGCCATTTCCAATTTAATTCAATTGTGCGAGTCCCGATTGCGAAACAGGCACGAAATTGTGATTATCGACGTGCTAGAACAGCCTCAAGTTGCTGAGGTTGAAAAAATTTTAGTAACTCCTACTTTAATTAAAGAATTTCCTTTACCAAAAGTACGAATTATCGGTGATTTGTCAGATACTCAAACAGTGATGTTAGGGTTGAGTATTCCCGTTCACGATCGCAATACAATTAGGGACAATAAGTAGTAGTCTATTTATTATTCAACATTTAGAAAATTTGAGAAATGAATACGAACAACGAACAAGATTTTATTGAAAAACTTGTTACGGGAATTCCTGGTTTTGACGTGTTATCTGAAGGGGGATTACCTGTTGGTCGAGTGACGTTGGTAGTTGGTAGTGCAGGAAGTGGTAAAACAGTCTTTTCCTGTCAGTACCTAGCAGAAGGAATTAAACGAGGTGAGAATGGGGTCTTTGTAACTATGGAAGAACCTCCTCACTCCATTAGGAAAAATATGCGTAACTTTGGGTGGGATATCCGCAGGTGGGAAGAGGAAGGGAAATGGACATTTGTCGATGCATCTTACCCACCAGGAGAAAAACCATTGGTGAGTGGGGAATATGACTTTGATTCCTTACTCGCCCGCATCAAATATGCTATCAACCAGGTGAATGCAGTTCGAGTTGCTGTCGATTGTTTGGGAGCCATTTTTACTTACATACCCGACTCAGCACAAATTCGTACAGACCTTTACGCGATCGCTTCCGCACTCAGACAAATTGATAGTACCGTTATTGTCACATCTGAACGTACCCAAGAATATGGTGAAATTAGCACTCATGGTGTTGAGGAGTTTGTTGCTGACAATGTGATTATTTTGCGAAATGTCTTAATCCAAGAAAAGCGCCGCCGTACCCTAGAAATTCTTAAATACAGGGGTAGCTCTCATTATCAAGGTGAATTTCCCTTTTCAATCATAACTGATAAAGGGATAGTCATTATTCCCCTTTTACCAACTGCAACAACAGAGGATAATGCTTCTGACGTTCGCATATCTTCTGGTAATGCAAAGCTTGATACTATGTGTGGGGGTGGCTTTTTCCGCAATTCTATTATCTTAGCCTCAGGAGCCACAGGTACGGGTAAAACTCTACTCGCAACACAGTTCATAGCAGCTGGAACGCAGTCTAACGAACGCTGTGTGTTGTTTGCTTTTGAAGAAAACAGAAAAATGTTATTTAGAAATGCTTTGGGATGGGGTATTGACTTTGGTCAGATGGAGAGAGATGGACGTTTGAAAGTTATATTTCGCTATCCAGAAGCATCTCGATTGGAAGACCATCTCATTAGAATGCAAGAGGTTATGGAGGAATTTCGACCTAATCGGGTAGCAATTGATAGTCTTTCAGCTTTAGAGTGGGTTTCTAACACTAGAGGATTTCGTGAATTTCTTGTTGGTCTAAACTCCCTCGTTCGAGGACAGAAAATGACTGCACTTTACACCGCTACCGCCCCGACACTTGTAGGTGGTACCTCTATCTCAGAGGGTCATATTTCTACAAGTACCGATGCAATTATATTACTACGATATGTAGAAATTTATGGAGAAATTCGTCGTGGCATAACTGTGATAAAAATGCGTGGTTCCGAGCACGATAAGCAAATTCGCGAATTTAGAATAGACAATCAGGGTATGCATATTGGTCAGCCATTCCGCAATATCACGGGAATTTTGACAGGAAATACGCTCTATACAGATTCTAATGAATAGATATATTGACAAAAAAATTTGGTAGTTGAAATTGATGCTTTTGAGGTAAGCATTTAGCATTTCAGCCCTAAGAGAGATTCATAAATATAAGTCTCTGGGTAGCATGAAGCCGAATTCAAAAAAGATTACGATGAATTTATAGTTATCATCTGTTAAACAACACTTATTGAAAGTGGCTGCTCAGTTTAATATCCTGCTGTTATTAGATTCTACTGAAAAAGACAACATCCTGGCGTTTTTAGACGGGTGTGATTTTTCAGCAAACTACAAGTGTGTGTCCACCAAAGTGGATTACCTGACTCATCTGTATTCTATTTGGGATGTCATTGCTGCCGACTATAGATTAAACGATACAGAAGCACTCGAAGCATTGCATTTGGCGCAAGCAAAAGGGCTGAATGTCCCTTTTATTATCGTCAATGGCATAAACAGCGTGTCTATTGCTGTGGAATGCATGAAAAGAGGGGCTACAGATTACTTATTGAAAGATGAACTCCCACGGCTTCCCCATGTTATTCAAGAGGCGATCGCGAAAAAAATACCATCAGTTGTCACCCATGCTCCACCAGCACCAGACGAAACACAAACAACTGATCTACACAAACAACTGCAAGAACGTAAAATAGAACTGAGAAAAGAAAAAGAGCGTTCTCAAGGTATTGAAACTGCACTGCAAAGGATTGAAGCACAGTTACAAACATTAATTGTAAAGAATGCTGACGGCATTATGGTTGTGGATTGTCAGGGAATTGTGCGTTTTATTAATCCAGCAGCACTGGTATTGTTTGGTCGGAAACAGGAAGAAATACTCGGAGAACTGTTTGGATTTCCTGTTGTAGACGGAGACAACATGGAAGTCGATATTTACTCTTGCAAACAAAAAACTACGTCAGGAAATGGGTGTGTGGATAAAATTGCCCAAATGCGCGTAGTAGAAATTGAGTGGCTTGGAGAAACTGCTTATCTAGTTTCTCTTAGAGACATTACAGAACGCAAAAGAGTCGAACAAGAACGCAATAAACTTTTAGAACAAGCCCAAGCAGCAAACCGAATCAAGGATGAGTTTCTCTCTGTCCTCTCCCACGAGCTGCGAACACCACTCAATCCTATCTTAGGCTGGGTAAAACTCTTACGCAGTGGTAGGCTTGATGCTATCAAGACATCTGAAGCTTTAGAAACCATTGAGCGCAATACTCGCCTGCAAGTACAACTGATTAATGACTTGCTAAGTGTTTCTAAAATTCTACGTGGTAAGTTAGGTCTTAATCCCACTCCTGTTGACTTGACAAATACCATAAATTCTGCTGTAAAAAGCGTGCGTCTTGCTGCTGATGTCAAATCAATTGAAATTGAGACTGCATTGAATGATAATGTTGGTCTGGTTTTTGGTGACTCCAAACGCTTGCAGCAAATCGTCTGGAATTTGCTTTCTAACGCAGTCAAATTTACTCCATCTGGAGGACGGGTAACAATCTGTTTAGAAAAAGTTGGCTCCTTTGCTCAGATTCAAGTGAGCGATACGGGTAAAGGTATTAAACCAGATTTTTTACCTCACGTCTTTGATTATTTTCGCCAGCAGGATAGTAGTTACTCCAGAAAATTTGGTGGACTAGGGTTAGGGCTTCCCATCGTCCGCCATTTGGTTGAACTGCACGGCGGTATTGTCCAAGCAGAAAGTCTTGGTGATGGAAAGGGAGCCACATTTACTGTGAAGTTACCATTAATGTATGCGCTGAATGAGACCGCTCAAGCTGGTATTCAGAGTCTTGATGGCTTGTATTTGGGCGGAGTTCAGATACTGGTGGTGGAAAGTGAACTAGAGCACCGTGATTCTTTGGTCTTTTTCCTAGAAACCTACGGGGCTTCTGTGCGTGCTGTTGCTTCAGCACAAGAGGCGCTTTCATCTTTGGTAAAAGAGCCGCCTAATATACTAATCAGTGATATTGCGATTTCAGATGTAGATGGTTATACCCTGATTCAGCAAATTAGGGCTTTACCACCGGAACAAGGCGGACAAATACCAGCGATCGCCCTGACTACAGCAGGTGAAACCACCCAACATCAACCACTTAGCACAGGTTTTACGCTTCATGTTCCCAAACCAGTGGAACCAAATATATTAGCCACAGCGATCGCTAATCTGTTAACAGTTCACTATTAACTATTAACTATTAACGCTTCAAAAGTGTCTTTCATTGCATTAATGTCTGCAACTCTTGCCACCAGCAAAGTATCGTTTCCTGCATCCACTAACCGCGATTTCCAATAGTGGATTCTCTCGGAATTGGACATCCAGAATTCAATGACTGTGCTGACAACTTCATCCATATTCCAATCCCATTTTGGTGGGACTGTCTCTACAGACTGGATAAATGCATCAAGCGTACACTGATGAGTACCTATATATTCCAATCCTAAAATCTTTGGTTTTTGCTGATATTGCTGTTGGTGATTGAAAAAATCTAAAACTGGAGATACACCTACAATATCGAATATGTACTTCATTTCATTCCTCCAATTTTGAAAAATGGGTGTAGGGTATGGGGTGTGAGGTGTAGGGAAGATTACTCCCTTTCCGCCCGTTCGCCGTCAGGCGTTCCCGTAGGGTAGATTACCTATTTAAATGAACCGCAAAGACGCAAAGAGCGCATTCGCGTTGGCGGAGCCTCTCGTTCGCGGTAGCGTCCCGGAGGGAAGAGAAGCGTCTCGTTCGCGCAGCGTCCCGGAGGGAAGAGAAGAGAAGAAAGAGGAAAAGCAGA
>JAWQFQ010000363.1:0-6461 GCA_035967975.1 Scytonema sp. PMC 1070.18 | reverse complement strand
GGGGGATCAACCAGTGCTTGAAATTACAGCCAACCACTTTTCAAACATCCTCTAATGGCTCTACCAACCACTAACTACTAACAATTATTAAGCAGCAACCGCTAGACCGTTGTGTCTCAGTAAAGGTTCGGTGATGGGTTCGCGACCTCGAAACGACTTAAAGACTTCCATTGGATGCTTGCTACCACCAAGAGCAAGTACTGTTTCTCTATAACGTTTTCCTATTTCTTTGAGAGCTTGCTCATTGTCTAAACCAGCTTCTTCAAAAGCAGCAAAAACATCTGCACTTAGAACTTCAGCCCACTTGTAGCTGTAATAACCTGCTGCATACCCACCTGCAAATATGTGTCCGAAGGCACATAGGAAAGAATCTTCTGGGAGTGGTGGTAAGATAGTGGTGGTTTTGGCAATGCGATCGCGTACCTGTTTAGGAGTTTCTCCATCACCAGGACGATAACGGTAGTGCAATTCTACATCAAGAAGGCTAAAGTGGATTTGCCGTAGCATCCCACTACCACTCATGTAGTTTTTGGCAGCCAGTAACTTTTGGTAATAATGCTCTGGTAGAGGTTCGCCAGTTTCGTAATGTTTCGCCATGCCAAACAAAGTCGGTCTGTCATAGCACCAGTTTTCCATGAACTGGCTAGGTAATTCCACTGCATCCCACTCGACATTATTGATACCTGCTGCTGAAGGATAGTTGACTTTAGTCAACATATGGTGTAAGCCATGACCAAACTCGTGGAACAAGGTTTCGACTTCATAAAAAGTCATCAGGCTAGGTTTACCGTCAACCGGGGGAGTTTGGTTACACACCAGATACGCCACAGGTAAACGAGTCGTTTTTACCCCATTTTCATTAACCATACCACGGTTAATACAAATATCCATCCAAGCACCACCCCGTTTTTGGGCAGGACGGCTGTAGGGGTCTAAGTAAAAGTAGGCAATAGGCTTCCCTTCTTCATCTGAAATTTGGAAGTAACGCACATCCCCATGCCAAACCGGGGCTTGTCCGTCAGCCGGAGTCACACTAACGCCAAATAACCGATTGACCAGACCAAATAAGCCATCCAAAACTTGAGGAAGGGGGAAATAGGGACGCAACTCTTCAGCAGTAAAAGCAAATTTTTCTTCCCGTTGACGTTCCGCCCAGAAACTAATATCCCAGTGCTGCAAATTGTTGGCTTCTTTTGCGCCTTTAGATGCAGCAAAGGCTTTGAGCTCTTCCAATTCCTTAAGAGCAGCATCATAACTAGCGCGACGCAGTTCTTCCAGAAGCGATTCTACAGCTTGAACGCTAGGAGCCATTTTACTAGCTAGGCTCAATTCAGCATACGTCTTATAGCCAAGTAACTCTGACAACTCTTGACGTAATTCCAGAATACGTTCAATTATAGGATTGTTATCGAACTCACCAGAGGAAGCACGAGTAACAAATGCTTTATACAGTTTTTCCCTCAAATCCCGTCTGGTGCTATGCTGCATGAAGGGACCGAAACTAGGAGAATCTAAAGTAATCCGCCAAGGACCATTTTCAGGTGTAGCATTCTCATCACCAGCTTCCCGTGCTGCTTGGGCGGCTAGACTGAGCAAACTTGGGGGTAAGCCGTCAATTTCTTCTGGAGTTGTTAGTGTTAAACTAAAAGCTTTGGTTGCGTCTAACAGATGGTTGGAAAACTTAGTGGAAAGTTCTGCCATTTCCATCTGAATCGCGTTGAAGCGTTCCCGTGCTTCTCCCTGCAAACCAACGCCAGAAAGTTCTGCATCTCGAATAGCAGCTTCGACGATACGTTGTTGGACAACTTTGAGAGTTTTCCAAGTGTCGCTGTCGCGAAGTGCTTTAAAAGCGTTGTAAATGGGTTGGCTTTGACCGAGCTTATTGGAAAACTGCACCACCTGTGGCTGTACGGTTTGGTAAGCTTCGCGCAGTTCGGGGCTATTTTTCACGCCCATTAAGTGGTTTACTATACCCCAACTCCAAGTCAGCCGTTCCGTCAAGTTTTCTAAAGGTTCTACTAAATCACTCCAAGTGGGCTTGACATTAGCTTCTAAAGTAGTAAATTCTTTATCTAATTGTGCTAGCAGTTGATTAAATGCTGGTACCACCTGCTCTGGCTTTATCTCTACAAAAGCCGGTAATCCAGATCCTTTTAATAATGGGTTGCTTGATATAGTGGCTGTTTCACTCATAATTTTGTCTGAGTACCTAGTAAACACGTGTAAAAAGCATTTTTCCTTTCTTTATCTTCTAATGTAACGATTTCTTTCTCTATTGCAGATTTTTCTCAGCAAAAGGTGCGGAAATCCGTACTCATATCGAGTCCGTCTTCTGGGGTAGGGTGTAGGAGCAGGGGCAATACTGCAAGGGGTCAAACCAATAAATCCTATGTCGTAACAACAAACTCAAGCTGGTAACAATGAGAATTGACTTGCTCAATCCAATTCTTAGTAGCAAAAACTTGATCGAAGCTTGATACCACATTCTCATTGTGGTTACTTCCGTGTGAGTAGTTAAAGCAAATTACCCGAATACCGTCAAGGCTTTGAAACCAAACGATTAAATTATTGTTTGCTTGGGAAGCGATCGCCGAATTAGAGTGTTGTGCTACCTGTTCTAGCAGGAATTGCTGATAGTTTGGTGCTACGTGTAGTACATCGATTTGAGCCTCGCCATCTTGATCGCTCACTCGACAAGATAGGATGCTCGGATAACGCAGGATGGGGGTGTTTAGTCAAATCGACCAGATTTAGCCCATTCACAGAAGCCATACCAAGGAAGTTATGCTGTTGACTCTAACAATTTAACATTCCTAGCGGATGGTGTAAGCTGGTCAACATTTTAAGTATTATTTGTGAGGATTAATTACGTTTCACGCTTTCTCTTTTCAAAATGGTTAGAGGTTCTCTTACAGAAGTAATTGCTTCTTCTCGGAATTTTAAGGATGGGTCTTGCAAAATCTTCAGGGCTTTTTCTAAATTAACTATAACAGTATCCAATTCTTGTTTGGACAGCTGCTTGAGGTTTTCTTGCAATTTCACTCCAATATTTCCTAAAGCGTAAGCTGCACCATAACGAACTGTTTCATCTGAGTCTTGGAGACGAGCAATTAATGCTGGTATTGCAGGTGTAGCTGCTCTGCCAATACTACCTAATGCAGAAGCAGCATTGACACGCACCCAAAAATTTTCATCCTGTAAGCGTTTGGTCAACGCAGGGACGGCTGGTGCGGCGTCTTTTCCCATAGCTCGTAAAGCATGGGCGGCGCTGTAGCGTTCCCATACTGTATCGCTGTCTAAACCAGCAATTAACTGAGGAATATAAGCTTGTTTGCCAATTTTGTCGATCGCCTGGACTGCATGAGAACGAACAGTAGCATCTTGGTCATCTATAATCCGCAATAGGACAGGTGCAGCTTGAGCGGCGGCTGGTCCGATTTTACCGAGAATGATTGCTGCACTGGAACGCACTTGAGGATCGCTATCCTGCAAAGCTTTTATCAATGCGGGGACAGCTGGCTTACCCACAGTTGCCAAATACTCTATCGCAACTGAACGCTGTTGGAGATTCTTCAATCGTTGAATATGAGAGCTAATTTGTGCCTCAGTCTGCGGCTGGGCTGAGGTAGAGTTGATGACTACTAAAGGTGATGAAACACAAACAAGGGCAATAGCTATTTGACTTATAATGGCATGGAAACGCTGTTTGTAGGTATGTTTAGTGACAGACATATTCTTAGCAATTTCTTGATAAAACTTTATGAACATTAATTTTCCAGACTTGTCAGGCGATCGCATTGTTCTCTTGTAAGCGTTCAGCTATGAGCACCTCAGCAGTCAGCTTTAAAACCTGTTTCAGAAATTTTACAGGCGTTTTGAGTACCATTATAAACACCTATATAGCTCACAAAAGCTGATGACTGATAGCTGATGGCTGAACGCTTACCTTGACCCTCCTTTGTTAATATTGGTTCTCTAAGTTAGAACAAAATTTTCTCAAGATGAATGATGGCATTATTTGCAGAATATTATGACTAACACACTTCCACAACCCACACGTCAACGTCTGTCAGATTTACGTAACAAACTGCTGCACCTGCACCAGATATTGCTCAAGATAGAGCGCAACAGCTACGAACAAGAGCACGGACGGGTTTCGCCTGGAGAATTACTGCAACTCCTCATCAACCATGAGCAATTTGCTTGGTTGCGTAACATCTCTCAGTTGGTGGTACAGATTGATGAGATGTTGCAAGCAAACGAACCAGTATCGCTTGATGAAGTTCAGAGTGTGCTTGTTAATGCTCGTACGCTTTTCGTACCCTCAGAGGAGGGTAATGGGTTTCAAAGAAAGTACTATGATGCTCTTCAGTTAGAACCAGCTGCTGTGTTAGCCCATGCGGAAGTAACAGATATCTTAGCTTAGAAGTCTATTTTAAGCGGTCAGCACTTCAGCGGTCAGCCGTCAGCTTTATATAAGCTATTCAAGTGCTGAACGCATATGATGAAAGTTCCTTACAATTGAGATGCGCTTTACCTAACAAGCACAATGATAGCAGCTGATAATTTGCCTGATGGTCCTAAAGTACCTGCATTATTACGACGGATGAAATTCGTTTTTCAACCGTTAAAATACGTAGAAGATTTTGCAAAAGCCTATGGTGATACCTTTACTCTTAGAACTAAAAATGGATTTAATATAGTATACTTCAGTCATCCTCAAGCACTGCAACAGATTTTTGCTGCCGATTCTCATCAGTTAGAATCTGGCAGGGGTAATTCTATTTTTAAAGTTCTCATGGGACCAAGTTCGTTGCTTGTGCTGGATGGTGA
Organism: Scytonema sp. PMC 1070.18; assembly: GCA_035967975.1. Lineage (GTDB taxonomy): Bacteria > Cyanobacteriota > Cyanobacteriia > Cyanobacteriales > Nostocaceae > Scytonema. The sequence continues at coordinate 1,628 of JAWQFQ010000363.1, read as the reverse complement.
TTCTCACCAGCGCCAACGCCAACTTTTAACTCCTCCGTTTCATGGCGATCGCATGCGGGCTTATGGTGAGAGCATACGTGAAATCACGCAGAAAGTCAGTTACTCTTGGAAGCTTGGTACACCTTTCGATCTTCGCGTATCAATGCAAGAAATCACTTTGCGTGTCATCTTGCAAGTTGTGTTTGGATTTGATGAAGGAACGCGATTAGAAAGAATTCAAAACCGATTTGCTTTATGGCTGAACTTAGCGAACTCTCCCCTCCTATCAGTGGCTCTATTTTTTCCGTCTTTGCAAAAAGATTTAGGTGCGTGGAGTCCCTGGGGTAGGATGATGCGCTTAAGACAAGAAATCGATGAAATGATTTATACCCTAATTCGGGAACGAAAAACTCAATCTGACCAAAATCGGCAAGATATCCTTAGTTTGATGATATCTGCTCGCGATCAAAACGGTCAACCAATGACCGATGAAGAATTACACGATGAATTGATGACGCTACTGGTCGCTGGACATGAAACAACAGCCTCGGCTTTGACCTGGGCGTTTTATTGGGTTGACAAGTTACCAGAGGTGCGTGACAAATTACTGGCAGAACTAAGTACTCTTGACGACAATCCAGACCCCAACAGTATAACTAAACTACCCTATTTAACAGCAGTTTGCCAAGAAACCTTACGGATTTACCCCATTGCAACCAGTGCATTTCCTCGCACGGTACGCGAACCTATGGAAATTATGGGTTATCAGTTACCTAAGGGAACAATGATTATTCCTAGTATTTACTTAGCTCATCATCGAGAAGAAGTCTACCCCCAGTCAAAACAGTTTAGACCAGAACGCTTTTTAGAAAGGCAATTTTCCCCATATGAGTATCTCCCTTTTGGTGGCGGTCATCGCCGCTGTATTGGGTTAGCATTTGCCCAGTATGAAATGAAACTCGTGTTAGCTACAATTTTATCTCGCTTCCAGCTATCTCTTGTCAATCGACGACCCGTCGATCCCGTGCGCCGTGGTCTAACAGTAGCACCCGGAAGAGTACGGATGATTGCTAATCGCTAATTGCTAATTGCTAATTGCTAATTGCTAATGGGAAAAAGCTCTAGTTTAATTAAACACATTAGCAAACAATTAGATTGCACTAACATAGCCTATTATTAGGGTGTTTCTATGTATAATCGCGTAAGTTTCTGTAAATTTCTACTACTTACTGTAGTAGCATTAGGAGCCAGTTCTTTGACACCTCCAATGGTATGGGCGCAGAACAATTCTGCTTCTAATGGTGTCGGTAATTTTCTCAAATATCCTGCGGGGACACGTATTTATGAGAATGGCAGAATTAGTACACCCGGAGGCTCAATTCATCCTTCAACAACAATTAATAATGGTAATGGGTTTACCACTTACTACTATCCCAATGGGACACAAGTCAAAGTTAGGAACAGTAAGATTGGTCCTGGCGGTACAAATCTGAGACCGGGAAGCTTTAATGGAGGACTTCCAACGACGATTAGCCCTGCTGAGAAACTTCGTACACCAAGAGGCTTTAATAGTGAGCGCTAAGAGGATGTTTTCAAAGTCCTTTCATCAGTAGCAATCATATTCAATATCCCCCTAAATCCCCCTTAAA
>JAWQFQ010000362.1:0-6494 GCA_035967975.1 Scytonema sp. PMC 1070.18 | reverse complement strand
GGGGGATATTGAATATGATTGCTACTGATGAAAGGACTTTTCAAACATCCTCTTAACTGAGCAGTATTGAAATAGGATTGTTATCAATACTGCTTAGTTAACGATAGAGGTGCTAGAAACACTTTTACTCTGCTCGTTGCTATAAGATTAGACTACAATAAAATGATAATTTTGTGACCATTTTTATTATGGAAATATTCTTAGAAAACCACATAAAATTCATAAATAAACTTCTAAATTTATTCCAAAGGAATACATCAATCTACTTCTGCAGTTAGGGGAGATATCCATCAGTAATAGATAACTTAATCATGAAGCTGATTTAATGCAAAAATATTATGCCTGCTCAAAAAGAACCTCTCAATCAACCAGAATCGAATCCTCTCCTTGAAGAAGAAAGGAAACTGCGTGAGCAAAAGGCTCAGGCTAACCAAAGTCCTGAATCTCAGCAAGAAGAATGCTCAGATACATCATCAGGTTCAGGTATTGGTGCTAGAGTAGCTGGTGCAGCTATTGGTGGTGTCCTCGGTGCGCGTTCTGGAGGAGTTATCGGTGCGGTTGCAGGGTCTGTTGCTGGCGCTATGGTCGGTAAGGGTACTGCTGATACAGTTAACCGTGCTGTGGATAACTTGGGAGATGCAGCCCATGACGCAGCCGAAGGTGTTAAGCATGCTGTAGAAGACTTAGGAACAGCAGCCAAGGAAACGGTTGAACAAGTCCAACCATCTATCAAAGGGACAGCAGAAGCTGTTCAGCATACTGTTGAAGATGTCAGACCATCTATCAAAGGGACAGCAGAAGCCGTTCAGCACACTGTTGAAGAGACCCAACCTTCTGTTGTAGATGCTGTTAGGAATGCATCAGAGGAAGTCAAGCCGACGATTAGAAGCGTAAAAGATTCGGTAAATTACACAATTGAAGGTGTTAAACCTTCTGTAGAAAGTGCAGCTAATTCTATTAAAAGCACCGCTGATGAAGTTAAACCTTCTGCTAAAGCTGTAGCACAGGAAATTGAGGGTGCTACCAAAGATGTTCGTGCAAGTGTAAAAGGGACAGCAAAAGCAGTTGAGCCATCTATAAAAAGTGCAGCTAACTCCCTTCAATCCTCTGCTAAGAGTGCAACTGACTCGTTGAAGTCATCTGCTCAAAGTGCAACTGACTCGTTGAAGTCATCAGCTAAGAGTGCTGCTGATTCTGCTAAGTCATCAGCTAAAAGTGCTGCTGATTCTGTGAAAGGTGCAGCACAAGATGCTAAATCATCCGCTCAAAGCGCTACCGAATCTGCTCAAAAAGAAAATCGGGATAGCGATATTCACATCTCTGGTAGTCCGGAAGTCAAGGAAAGAGTTATCATTAACGACGAAAGAAGTGTTGATGATAATTGACATCCTCCCACGGCTAAAAGCACGTGGGATTCCCAGAATCACTTCTGAGGTTTCCTCTTTCTACGAGTCGGCTTATCCTGAGGAGTTTCCCCACCAGAACAGAGGTCGATCTCTCCAGAGGCGATTAACGTTCCCGTGTGCCCTTTCATTGTCCCCTGAAAAAAGAGCCAGCCTTGGCTTGTTAATCTGTCGGCACCCACGAGTACTCGTAGTAATAAGGCTGGCTCTTTTTTCTACGTGTTAGACCCAAACCCCACGGTACGGAGTCCGATCTCAAGGATATTGCGAGCTGCGTTGTGGTCCCTATCTTGGACGTGTCCGCAATGAGGGCAGATGTGGGTTCTAGTGGACAGGGTTTTCTTGACAACCTCCCCACAATTTGAGCAGTTTTGTGAAGTCCCGTGTGGCGGTACTGCAACGGTTGCCACACCGAACACTTTTCCAAAATACTCAACCCATTCTCTAAACTGCGTCCATGCAGCGTCGCTGATTGACTTAGCGAGGTGATGATTTCTCACCATGTTACGCACCTTCAAGTCTTCATACGCCACGACATCGCTAGATATCACTACGCACCTTGCCAACTTCACGGCAAAGTCTTTACGCTGGCGACTTACCTTTAAGTGCTTTCTTGCTAATTTATTCCTTGCCTTAGCCCGATTCTTTGAACCTTTTTTGGTTCTAGATAAACGACGTTGAAGCCGTTTTAACGCTTTCTCAGACGAAGGAAGGTGACGTGGATTTTCAACAGTTGCACCATTTGAATCGGTATAGAAATGAGTTAAACCCACGTCAATACCAATGGTTTTACCCGTCGGCTCCCTCTTCTCTAATCGCTCTTGATCGAGACAAAATTGTACATAATACCCATCAGCCCGACGAACAACACGCACTCGTTTAATCTGCTTTAACTGGTAGAAATGCAGGTCACGAGTTCCCCACATCTTGAATGTCCCAGCTTTAAAGCCATCGGTGAAAGTGATACTCCTGCGGTCTTCGGACAACTTCCACCCCGTAGTTTTATACTCTACAGAACCGTGAGTTTGTTCTTTTTTAAAGCGTGGAAAACCTTTCTTACCAGGTCTTTTTTTCTTGCAATTGTCGTAGAACCGAGAAATCGCACTCCATGCCCGTTCGCCAGAAGCTTGTCGTGCCATTGAGTTTAACTTCTCGGCAAATGCAAACTGTTGAGCGAGGATTGCCGTATATGCGCTAATTTCTTTCTTTCCAACGCCACGGTTATCCATCCAGTACCTAACGCATGAGTTTCGGATGAATCTGCCTGTACGAATTGCTTCGTCTAGCTTTTCGTATTGCTCGTCAGTTCCCTCTAACTTTGCCTCAAATACCAACATGGATAACCTCCCGGAGCCTTACACGTACAAAAATGGGCAGGCTTATTACTACGAGTACTTGTGAGTGCCGACAGATCAACAAACGAAAGCCTGCCCATTTTTGAGGGGGCAATTCGACACCTCCTTATTTTTTGGTTTTCTCAACACTTTTACTATATCATGCTATGGTCGATATGTACGAGCTATTGACCGCAATTTTATATATGGTTAGCAAATATAAACACAAAACAACTTCAGTTACGCTTATTAATTATCATTTCGTGTGGATACCTAAGAGACGGAAAAAGGTGCTAACAGGAAATGTTGCAAAACGACTAGAAGCATTGCTCTATGAAAAAACAAAAGAGCTAGATTGTGAAATCGTAGCTCTTGAAATCATGGAAGACCATGTGCATTTATTTTTGAGTTGTCCACCAACACTAGCACCAGACCAAATAATGTTTCGATTAAAGGGATATACGTCTAGAATTCTCCGACAAGAATTTCCGCATCTTCTTAAGCTACCGTCAATGTGGACTAGAAGTTATTTTTGTGGTACTGCTGGTGATGCATCTAGCGAGACAATTAAAAAGTACATTGCTAATCAAAAAACAAGATAGCCCCTAAAGGGGCTACGCATTCATCCCACACCTGAAGGACATTAGAGACACTACGCCACGCTTCGTGTCTCTAATTTGTGGGCTTTCTGCTTTTAGTAGTGTAAACAAGAACACACAAAATTTCTATCCCCGAAAGCAGCATCAATACGACCTACGCTGGGCCAAAATTTGTGTTGGCGGGTCCAAGGGGCAGGGTATGCAGCTTTTTCGCGAGAATAGGGATGGTTCCATTCTCCGATGATCAGGCTTTCTGCGGTGTGGGGTGCATTTTTTAAGACGTTATCTTGATTGTCTACCTTACCGGATTCAATTTCGGCGATTTCTTGTCGAATGGCAATCATCGCATCGCAGAAACGGTCTAACTCTTCTTTGGATTCGCTTTCTGTAGGTTCCACCATGATTGTACCTGCTACGGGCCAGGAAACGGTTGGGGCGTGAAAACCATAGTCCATTAGGCGTTTAGCAATGTCGTCGATTTCGATTCCCGCAGATTTTTTGAGCGATCGCAAATCCAAGATACACTCATGCGCCACCAGACCATTTTTCCCCTTATAGAGAACGGGGTAGTGGGGTTCAAGCTGACGGGCGATGTAGTTTGCGTTAAGAATAGCGATTTTGGTTGCTTCTGTCAAACCATCCGCACCCATCATAGCGATGTACATCCAAGAAATTACAAGGATACTCGCACTACCCCAAGGTGCAGCTGAAACAGCGCCTATGGGAAGGGTATTGGGTGTGGGGTGTGGGGTGTGGGGATTGACTGGAACAACGGGGTGTGTGGGGAGGAAGGGGACGAGGTGGGAAGCAACACCGATAGGACCCATACCGGGACCGCCGCCACCATGAGGTATACAGAAGGTTTTGTGGAGGTTCAAGTGACAGACATCTGCACCGATATCTCCTGGGCGACAAAGACCTACTTGGGCATTCATATTTGCCCCATCCATGTAGACTTGTCCGCCATGAGTATGAATAGTATCACAGATTTCCTGAATTTGCTCCTCAAACACACCATGAGTTGAGGGGTATGTCACCATCAATGCGGCGAGTTCTTTGCTGTGTTTTTCTGCTTTCGCCTTCAGGTCATCGACATCAACATTACCTTCTGAATCACACGCAACAGCAACCACCTTCATTCCGCACATGACTGCACTAGCTGGGTTTGTTCCGTGTGCTGAGGTGGGAATCAAACAAATGTTGCGATGTCCTTCCCCACGGCTTTCGTGATACTGACGAATAACGAGTAACCCAGTATATTCTCCCTGAGAACCTGCATTTGGTTGTAGAGAAACTCCTGCAAACCCAGTAATTTCAGCTAACCATTGTTCAAGTTGCTCAAACAAGAGTTGATAACCCCGTGTTTGCGACTGAGGCGCGAAAGGATGTATCTTGCCAAACTCAGCCCAGGTTACCGGCATCATCTCCGATGTCGCGTTCAACTTCATTGTACATGACCCCAAAGGAATCATAGATGTTGTCAGCGACAAGTCCTTAGTTTCCAACTTGTGTATGTAGCGCAACATCTCAGTTTCTGAGTGATAGCGGTTGAAAACGGGATGAGTTAGGTAATCGGTCGTGCGGGGGAGGAGAAGGTAAGGAGAGGGGGAGGTGGGGAGATGGGGTGGTGTGGAGGCGAAGGGTAGGTTGTCTGTACCTGCGAAAATTTGCCAGAGGTCGATGAGGTCTTTCTCGGTAGTGGTTTCGTCCAGGGATATACCTACAGTTGTCGTATCAAAAGTGCGGATGTTAAGACTGCGAGCTTCACAAGCTTTTAAAATCTCATCTAAGCTGCGGTTTCCTAAATCTACCCGTAAGGTATCAAAGAAATATTCTGAACTGATGCTGTAGCCAAGTTGTTTGAGCCCTTCCGCAAGCATGACAGTCTTCTGGTGGATTGTCTCAGCAATTCTTCTGAGTCCAGTAGAACCATGATACACAGCGTACATACTTGCCATCACTGCTAGTAGTACTTGTGCTGTACAGATATTGCTTGTAGCTTTTTCACGACGGATGTGCTGTTCGCGGGTTTGTAAAGCAAGGCGTAACGCAGGTTGACCTTGTGCATCTTTTGATACACCTACAATTCGTCCTGGAACTTGTCGCTTGTATTCTTCTTTGGTCGCAAAGTATGCTGCGTGAGGTCCACCATATCCCATAGGTATACCAAAGCGCTGAGTGCTTCCAACTGCAATGTCCGCACCAAATTCTCCAGGGGGTGTCAGCAATGTTAAACTGAGCGGGTCTGCGGCTACCGTTACCAATGCTCCCTCAGCATGGGCTTTTTCTACAAAAGCGCGGTAGTCATAAATTGTACCATTACTGACAGGGTATTGAAGAATTGCACCGAAGATAGGTTCGGAAAAATCAAAGGTTTGGTGGTCACCAATGAGAATTTTTATACCTAAAGGTCTAGCCCTTGTTTGCAGTACATCTATGGTTTGAGGGTGACACTCACGAGACACAAAATAGGTATTTGCTTTATTTTTGCAAACATCATAGCTCATGGTCATGGCTTCTGCGGCTGCTGTCGCTTCATCTAAGAGTGAAGCATTAGCAATTTCCAAACCCGTTAGGTCAATAATCATCGTTTGGAAATTCAGCAGCGCTTCTAGTCGCCCTTGGGAAATTTCTGGCTGGTAGGGAGTGTAAGCAGTATACCAACCGGGGTTTTCTAGTATATTACGCTGAATCACGGGTGGGGTGATACAGTCATAATACCCCATACCAATAAACGAGCGGAAAACTTGATTTTTGGAAGCGATTTCTTGTAACTGAGCAAGGGAAGCGTATTCGCTTTGTGGTTCTGGTAACTCTAATGAATGAGATAACCGAATTCCTTGCGGTACTGCTTTGTCAATCAATTCGTCAAGACTTGTATAACCCAATACTTTTAACATTTCTTGGGCAGTATAAGATGAGACCCCAAGATGCCTTTGTTTAAAAGAATTTAATCTTTGCCCTGTTTCCTCCAGTGCTTGCTGAGGGGTTAATTTTGGTCGAGGCTCTGACTTTACCACAAAATGCTCTCCTGACACGACTACTTAATATTTTGCAACAAGTATATTTGACGTGCCGGGTCTGTGTGTGTAAATTATCGAAATTTAATGAAGTTAGTCGGAGGAAAAAGGGTGTGGGGGTGCGGGGGTGTAGGGGTG
>JAWQFQ010000361.1:0-6586 GCA_035967975.1 Scytonema sp. PMC 1070.18 | reverse complement strand
CAGCGCTACTCTAGCTTGTCAGCTGGTCAGTTATTTTTGCCAGCCTGCACTAGAACGTTCTCCATCACGAGGAGGTTACGGGAGAGGGACTGAGATCAAAGCGATCGTCGAAGCCCAAGCTCTCTTTAAAAAATGTTAGTGGTTAGTTGTTAGGTGTTAGTTGTTATACCGTTTCTACATGAAGATGCACAATTCTACCGCCCGCTTAGAGATTTCCAAGAAATAAATTATCTATCTTGTGGTACGGGCGTCCCCGCCCGTCCTAGACTGGAGGCGGGCTAGAAGCCCGCACCACAAGAAAGTTTGGGATATTTTCGCTACATATACGCTAAAGCGCAACTACAAGCCTTAATTGCGGTACGAAGTTATGAATGGAAGAGAACAGTTAGGAAGTTTTAAGAAATATATGACTTATTATCTTCTAGTCCATTTTAATGGACTATAGCTATAAGACTGGAACTTTAATTCCAGACACACACAAATTTTGCCACATTGGCGTTACAATATCAACGCAGGGTAGAAGCGCTGTCGGTTAGTACCGAGTTCTTTTAGCAAGAACATTTTCCCTGGTAACAATAAGTAGTTGAACATTGAGTGACTGTAGCAGACTTAGCAGACTCAAGTCATCTACCTTTAGAAATAATGTATCAAGAAACATTTGTTCTGTATCAAAAGATATACACTTCTTACATTTTCTTCATAAATTCAGTAGCATAAGTCAAAGTTATGTAAAGTTGGAGTAGATGAACCCAATTATGTTAATAATATGCTACTAAGCAGCTATAACTCCGCTATCCACTGCGCTTTTCATGAGAAATTGCTTTTAACTTCGATGTAAAAGACTCCGAACCCGAACTTGTTTTCGGTGTAAATTGCTCTATAGGAGGATTAATCGTGGCAACTGGGGGTAAGCTATCCTCTATATTAGGGTGAGAGGAGTAAGGTTCTTCCCTTTGTCTTGTTTTATCTTCCTGTCCCTTGACTCTCTCTTCTTCCCGTCTGATTATCTGAACAGGCGCAGGAGGGAGTTTGGGTAGTTCTGTCAAAGATTGAGGAAATTTACTGCAAATCAAACGTTCAAATTCCATGTTAAAATGGAAAATGGCTTGTCCCCTCCTCTGCCAACAAGTGAGTATTTGCTGTACGGAAATAGCTTTGTAACGACCTTGATACAAAGCCTCAATCACCGCCAAATGCAGCCAATTGCCTGGGTATTGTTGTTCCCAAATGTCAACTAACTCACTGGCGCTATAGCCACTGAGGTCGAAACTGTAATGAATTAATAAGGCTATTGCCAAATCAGCAGAGGTTTCCAAGACAGGTAAGAATATTTGATTTTCAGCTTCCGGCAATAAGCATACATTTTGCGCCCCTCGCATATAGCCTATCGTATTTTTAACTAAAGTGTTCTAATTATAAGTGCTTCCAGTATACTGATGAAGTGCTCTTCATTCTACTCCCTGAGGGAATTATGAATTATGAATTATGAATTATGAATTATGAATTTTTTGGGTAAGAGATTGATTGCTACCAATGCGTGATAAACCATGACTGCGACTTCAGCGCGGGTCGCTTCTCGGTTCGCTTCAATCAGTTTTGGGTTTGGGTGATTCACAATCAGTTTGTTGTGCATAGCGGTAGCAACTGCGGTACGAGCAGATTTAGGGATAGTGGTGCTGTCATTGTAGCTGAGTAACACATCAGTGGGAGCTGGTGGTAAAGCCAAGCCACTTACAAGGGAGACTATAACTTGCAGTCTTAACACATTTTGCTCCGGACGGAAAGTGCGATCGCGAAATCCCCCTACAAAACCGCCCTGGGTTGCACTACAGATAGTATCATGTGCCCAGAAATCCTTTGGTATGTCAGTATACTCTGGTGCTGGACCCTGAGGAGTGGGATGAAAAGCCGTTGCGACCAAATGAGCATACTCAGCGCGATTCATAGGCTTATCCGGTTGGTAAGTTCCATCACCAAAACCGCGAGTTAAACCCATCTTAACCAATACTTGAATAAACCGTTCCGCCCAGTGTCCTGCGATATCAGTGTAAGCAGGAACATCTTCGGCGATCGCAATTAACTCCACCGCTCCATTAATGTGAGTAGGATTTAACTGATTCCCCACAGAAACCAACTTGACAGAAGAGACATTATAAAGGTCAAACTGTCCATTATCGCGAAAAATATTTCCAGCCCGGTCTTGAGTCCGACCTAAGTCAGGAATAGCCCTCCCATTAACCAACAGCCCACCTTGAACATTCCTTTCAATAAAATTATGACGCAGCACCGGTTGAGCATCACGAGAGAAAGCCATACCCATGTGATTTTCCACGACCTTATTATTTGCAACTAAAGGAGCCGCACAATCACTCACTGCAATACCTATAGCATTTTTTTGGAACACATTTCGCAGCACCTCCCCTCGGCTGTGACGTGCCATCACCAACCCAGCGGCTGTATTATTAACAAACACATTGTCCAGAATAGCGGGTTTAGCAGTACCACTGACAAAAACTCCTTCTCGACCACAATTCATCAACGTGTTATTCACCAAAGTTGGGAAAGCGGATTCAATCCAGACACCAGAACCCTTAGCCATAGGATTTGTCACAGTCACACCCATCAACTGAGCATCACCCAACAATAGCAGTGTTATATTTTGGAGACCAAAACTCTGGCTTTGATATTCTCCATTACCTAGAATCAAGATGTTTTGACCTTTTGTCGCTTCATGACCGACCACTGTAACACCGGTTGGGATAGCGAGGGGAAATATTTCACCGTTAGCACTATCGTAAATTCCGGGTGTCAGTTGAATTATCACAGGTTTTGTTTCACCCTTAAGGGCGCGGGTCAGGGTTTTATAGGGTTCTAAGTGTGTCCCAGTGTTGGTATCGTTTCCTTTGACTGGGTTAACATGGATTGTGACAATGGGGGTAGAATTAACCATTTTTGAGTAGCAGTTGTCTTGATATGCAAATATATACTTTAAGCTAGGAGTCTATGGTTAATAGATTTTACTTATAATTAAGGGCTTTGTTTTTTAACCGCAGATGAACGCGGATGAACGCAGATGGGATGAGAGTTGGAGAAATCATGGTCAAGGTGATCTATTATGGTTTGTTTGAAACCTTATCACTGACTTTTGATGATTGAAGTTGAGCATTTGAGTAAAATATATGGTTCTACCCCTGCAATTACTGATGTCACGTTTAACGTGGAAAAAGGGGAAATTTTGGGATTTTTGGGACCAAATGGTGCTGGGAAAACAACAACTATGCGAATTTTAGCTGGTTATTTGCCAGCTACAAGTGGGACGGCTAGAATTGCTGGTTTGGATGTCCATGAGAATTCTTTAGCAGTACGTCAACGCATTGGTTATTTACCGGAAACTCCACCACTGTACCCGGAAATGACGGTGGAGGGATTTTTGTTTTTTGTCGCACGAATTAAGGGAGTTCCCGCAGGCGATCGCACCACTCAAGTTAACGCTGCGATTGAACGTTGTCATTTACAAGAAAAGCGTCACGTTATTATTCGCAAACTGTCGAAAGGTTTCCGTCAGCGGGTGGGGATAGCTCAGGCGATCGTCCACGACCCACCAGCCATCATTTTGGACGAACCGACTGTGGGACTAGACCCCAGACAAATTATCGAAGTGCGGAATTTAATTAAAAGTCTTGCTGGAAGCCATACAATTATTCTTTCTACCCACATCTTACCAGAGGTCAGCATGACCTGTAGCCGGGTGGCAATTATCAATCGGGGAAAAATAGTCGCGATGGACACGCCTGAAATTTTGTTAACACAGTTGACAAAAGGTTCCGGATATGAATTAGAAATTGAAGGAGAATCATCCTTAGCGAAACAAGTCCTGCAAAACGTCCCTGGTGTCAGTTTGGTAGAATCCATATCTGTCGTAGCAACCCACAGTCACGACGACCACAAACACCATAGAAGTCACCTGCGAGTCATATCACAACCGGGAACAGAACCAGGAGGAGACATAGTCGCCACTTTAGTGCGTGCGGGATTCAGTTTACACGAAATGCGACGTGTTAGCGCTACTCTGGAAGATGTATTTTTACAACTGACAACCACAGAAGAAAAGAATTTAGAAACAGAAACCGCCAAGGAAGGAGAAGCCGCCTAGATGGGAGTCATACTGGGTAATATCATCGCTATCTATCGCCGGGAATTACAAAGCTACTTCGTATCACCTCTAGCATATGCAGTCGCTGGCGTTTTTTGGTTTTTATCAGGATTATTCTTTGTCCTCATTCTCATGGGACCAGAGGGTATCCTGCAAACAGTAGCCGCATTAGACTTACAAGGACAACAATTTGGCGTACCAGTTCCACCCATTGATGTCCCCTACGAATTTGTGCGAGCATTTTTAGACCGGATGGGGTGGCTGTTGTTATTCATACTCCCCATTCTCTCCATGGGACTCTACGCAGAAGAACGCAAACGCGGGACTCTGGAACTTTTAGCCACATCACCAGTCACAAATTGGGCAGTCGCAGTCGGCAAACTCCTAGGAGTGCTAACATTCTTTACAACAATGATCATGCCCATGCTAGCTTTAGAAGCGATCGCCCTGAGTGCATCCAATCCACCAATGACACCAGCAATTCCCCTCCTCGGACATCTCGCACTCATTCTACTAGCAGCCGCCATCCTATCCCTAGGAATGTTTATTTCCTCATTAACAGACAGCACAATTCTATCCGCTGTCCTCACCTTTGCATTAATTCTACTCCTACTCTTCGTAGACCTCATCGCCAAAAACATTGGCGGTTCGGTAGGAGAAGCCCTAGGACACCTATCCTTACTCAAACACTACAATACCCTAGTACAAGGAATCTTCGACACCAGCAGCCTCATCCTCTTCGCCAGTTATATCATCCTAGGCATCTTTCTCACCGCACAATCCATAGACACACTCCGCTTTCAACGCTCATAAAATCCGCTCACACCTCATACAACCTTCATCTACATTCATCTGCGTGCATCTGCGTGCATCTGCGGTTCATTAATTCCAGAATCTCAACACTTATAAAATGAAAATTATCATTAAAAGAAAACTTTGGAAATATTTGTTCTGGTTCGGTCCATTCTTAATAGCTGCGGGTTTAACAGCAGGATTAGTGTCCGATACGTGGGGACCCGTTTCATTAGCATTGATTATTACAGGATCTATTATCATTGGATTGTGGTTCATTTGGCAAAGTCAAAAAAATCATTGGTGGGAACAGCGTTCCACCCAAGCTGGTACAAATGCCTTATTTGCCACTTTAGCAGTCTTAGTTATTTTAGGACTCATCAACTTCCTCGCCACTCGCTATCACCAACGCACAGATTTCACAGAAACCAAATTATTTACCCTAGCCCCCCAATCACAAGAATTGGTAAGTACATTAGATGTACCAATCAAGGTATGGGTATTTGATGTCAATCAAGACGTTCAAGACCGAGATTTGTTAGAAAATTACCGACGCCAAAGCTCAAAGTTTAACTTTGAGTATGTCGATCCACAAGCAAGACCAGGACTCGCACGAAAATTTGGTGTAAAAGACTACGGAGAAGTCTACCTGGAATCAGGGGACAGAAGACAGTTAGTACAAGTCGTTGGTCCCCAGGAACGCCTCTCCGAAATCCGCTTAACAAATCGTCTCCAACAGTTTACAAGCGCCAATGCGGTCAAAGTTTATTTCCTCCAAGGTCATGGAGAACACCAACTTTCACCCGGAGAGGGTTCCATATCCCAAGCCGTTCAAGCTTTAGGTGACAAAAGTTACACAACAACACCATTAAATCTGACAGAAAAATCCAGCATTCCCCAAGACGCATCAGTTGTGATTATGACTGGTCCTCAAAGAGCCCTGTTTGAGAGCGAGGTCAAATCTCTACGAGAATACCTCAATCGTGGTGGTAACTTAATGCTCATGATTGACCCCAATGTCGATCCCAAACTCGATCCTTTACTCAGCGAATGGGGTGTTCGCTTAGATAATCGATTAGCAGTCGATGTTTCTGGAAGCGTAGGATTAGGTCCAGCTGCTCCCATTGTGACAGAATACGGAAAACACCCAATCACAAAAGATTTTGGTAACGGTATTTCTTTTTATCCTCTCGCCCGACCCCTGGAAACAACTTCAATAACTGGTATTGAAGCAACACCGTTATTACTTACCAAACCATACCCCAATAGTTGGGCAGAAAGCGATGTCGAAAGTGAAAAGTTACAGTTCAATCCGGAAAGCGATCGCAAAGGTCCCCTCACTCTCGGTGTCGCATTACGTAAACAGCTAACCACCCAATCCCCAGCCAAACCCACACCCACAACTTCCCCAACACCAGAAACAGAAACCACTCCCACACCTACACCCACAACTTCCCCAACACCAGAAACAAAAACCACTCCCACTCCCACACCTACAACTTCCCCAACCTCAGCAACAAAAACGACCCCTACGCTCACACCTGTCCCTTATACCGACCTAACCCACCACATCATTGCTCCTTCTATCTTATCCGCGCTTATCGTTCCGCCAACACTTCATCTCTTGCCATCCGCACTAGG
>JAWQFQ010000360.1:0-6626 GCA_035967975.1 Scytonema sp. PMC 1070.18 | reverse complement strand
CCACGAGTAATCGTAGAGAAGGTTGTCCTGTTTTGTCATGGTTTCCCCTAACCCTCGATCAATGGACTGACTCAACAGTTCCAATGCTTTATGGTACTGCGACAACAGGGGATACCTGGAAATTTGGCATTTTTCAGCGTCAAGAAAAAATTGTTCATAAAGATATCAACATATACGCCGTTCCTAGCGATCTTCATTTAGTACTTTCTGCTCTGTTTGGTATTAGTACAAGTCATTGTCAATCGTAAGTTCTGTAAATTCGGAATTCTCCCGATCATTCTTTCATGATTGTCACTGACAAAATTTTAACCACAGCCTGCATGAGTGAAACTGAAATGTGTCTAGGAAGGTGTTGTCTGGGTTCCAATTATCATCTAAAATTAATGCATGAGATTTTTGTGAAAAGAAATAAGGATGGAATTCACACTCAATAAACACATTGAAATAACTCCAGGGGTCCGGAGTGGTAAGCCGTGCATTACAGGAACAAGAATCACGGTAGCAGATGTTGCCATTATGTATTTGCGAATGGGACAGTCTTTGGAAGAAATTGCCGAGAAATATCAATTGTCGTTAGCATCGGTTCATGCGGCGATGGTTTTTTACTACGACCATCAAGAAGAAATCGACCAGCGCATTGCTGAAGCAGAAGCCTTTGCCGAAGTAGATCGCCTTAATTATCCTTCGCTGCTGCAGTCCAAACTTGATACGATGCGAAACTATGCCTGAACGCATTCGCTTCCACCTAGATGAGAATGTTGATCCTGATATTGCTTTGGCTTTAAGACGAGCTGGTATTGAGGTGACGACTTCACAGGAGGCGAATTTATTGGCACAAAGTGATATGGTTCAGTTGGATTTCGCTAGAACACAATCACGTATATTGGTAACACATGATGATGATTTTCTAATTCTCAACAATCAGGGAATCGACCACGCTGGCATTGTTTACTGTCAAAAAGATGCAAAGCCAATTGGCTACATCATTCGGATGCTTATCCTGCTCTACGAAGTCACTACAGTTGAAGAAATGAAAGGTAGGGTGGAATACCTGTGAACGAAGTTCAAGCTAATAAAAGCCTGAAGAAATTTCGGCGTTGCTGATTATTGGGATGAATTTTGGTTCATGTAAAGACGCAAAGGCGCAAACAATTGTCGGGTCAAGCAAAACTCGAATGATACAAAGGTGTGATGGTGGTCACTGGGTTTATACTCCCCGTCGATACGATGAATACATTAATAACTGTTAAAACCAATTGACAATAATTGAGAAATAAAAAATTATCTTCAATGAATGTCTACTCAACGCTGTCCCTTTTTGGGACAGTAGTCGGGGCAATTCATAGCCTCTTCAGTTAAAGCAGTATCGGGTCGTACCGCGCATTTGAGGAAAGGATTATTGGCAAAGTATTGACAGTTTCTACAAGGAACTTTTGTTAAGATGTTGAAAGTTGCAATCTTATTGTTAGCACTATTCAACGTATTTAAAAGCTTAAACGCAATCAGAAGCCAAAATGTTATTAAGCTAAAGGGAAGCAAAAACATTATTGCATTCAGCGTGTTGGAGTTTTCCACCACTCTCTTGGAGTAAGGTGGTGTGACATCTGGTCTTGCCTGAACTAGTTCTACTTCTACAACCTTGTCTAGATGAGAACTGCCGTTCTGTAACGTATTAAGCGTGAGAAATATGTTATTTTTCATCGTATTCACCTTAATTGAGAATTCTTGAGAAAGAATTCAGAAGTCAGAATTCAATCTGGCTGGATTCTGTACTCGTTCCAATACTTGGAGGTTTTGCCCTAAATTAAAATTTGGGCTAAAAGCTCAAACCCGTTAAAACGGGTTAAAAGCTAAGCACAGTCAGATTCATCTGACTTTAGCTTCTCGCTGTGAAATTTGTTTTTTGGCTCAAAACCTACGCAGTATTGGTACTCGTTCCACAATGCTTTACTTTTACTTTCTAGCTTAAAATTTTTTGTCATACCTCATCTCTGTCAAAGGTTTTGCTTATCGCTAAGAAAGATGAAAACTTACTCCCTTCCCCTTCCAATGCTGCAAGGGATACAATCGATGAGGAGCCAGAAACCCGGTATCTTGGAGATACCGGGTTTCTATTTTCGCTCTTTCTGAGTAGTATTGCTTCCCCTTCTATCGTTAGATGGACAGAAGTGTTCATGCGAGGTTATTGAAAACAATAGACCAGAGAATCCCAGCTGTTGCAACGCTAATGAGTAAGTTAGTAAAGAATTTACCTAATTCTGAGTTAGCTCCCAGTGCTTTATCTTCCTGACCTACAGTGAAAAACAATGACCAGGCTTGGTTAACACTAATAGGTTCAAAGTTGTTGAAATCTGGTCTAAACACAACAGGTCTAACTAGATCCTTTTTTGCAAAGTCAAAGTCAGTTATCATCTTTATTTCTCCACGCTTAATTTATACAGATTGATGATTATAGAAAAATTCAGCTTTGCATCTACAGGTTTGTCAGCCAACTAATCACACCGTGTCCGGTTAAAACTTCAAAAGCGATGAGTGAGACAAAGCCAATCATTGCTAGGCGTCCGTTAAGCCGCTCAGCGTACTCAGTGAAGCCAAATGTTTGGGTTTCGTCCACGTACATCTTGGGTTCTAGTGCGTAGTTATTTAATCTGTTACCTTCTTCAACTACGTAAGTGCGTCCTGTCATGGTTGTTTCCTCAATTTCTTTTCTTTGTTAACTAATATAAAGTATTGTAACGAAATATTGCAAGCCTTTAACAAAATAAAAAAAAGAGCAAAAACCGTACTGAGGAGTTGGGAAAACCGTACTTGAGGTTTTGCCGGGATATGTGTATTTGATTGCATTGCAGGTGCAACTGAAGTACAAACCTGTGCAGAGGTGGGGAAGTACAATCATAGTTAACACCATTTCTCAATTCGCAAGTTGCGATCGCCCAACTCATGACCAAAGTCAGGATTCTCGATCCGTCCGAAAGCTATACCTTCAGCAAGTATGCCGAATTAGCTTACGATAGCGCCGATATCTTAGCGGAATTCGGTGTTGCCCTCAACAATAGCTCACTCCAATTGCCACAGCAGTTGCCAATTGATCCTGAACCACTGAGAATAGAACTACAAGAAAATCTCACCTTGGTAGATCCTACTTCTGAAATAGCTAGACGCGAAGCACTCATCTTTCCGATTCTCAAGACGGTTTGTAAGTTCATTCAAGTACCACTCAAAATTGAATATCCCGTTCGAGTCAGCAATTGGCTCAAAGGCAGTTTTGATTATTTCATTCCTGCTAAGCAAAATTTATTAGTGATTGAAGCTAAAAATGCCGATTTAGCAAGAGGTTTTACGCAGTTAGCTGTAGAAATGATAGCCCTCGATCAATGGACTGACTCAACAGTTCCAATGCTCTATGGTACTGTGACAACAGGGGATACCTGGAAATTTGGCATTTTTCAGCGTCAAGAAAAAATTGTTCATAAAGATATCAACATATACGCCGTTCCTAGCGATCTTCATTTAGTACTTTCTGCTCTGTTTGGTATTAGTACAAGTCATTGTCAATCATAAGTTCTGTAAATTCGGAATTCCCCCGATCATTCTTTCATAATACAGGAACAAGAATTACAGTAGCGGATGTTGTCAATCCTTCAACAATCCTAATCCAAATTTATAGGCACATTCTTCTAAAGCATCTAGTTGGTTATTCATGATAGGAATTTGTGAAAATGAACTTGAGTATCTACCTGGTTAAAACGTATTGGCAACGGTTCACAAACCTAAGTAATTTTGGACTTGCCGTAAATTAGATTTCAAAAATTGCGTACCTATGCTCGCACTTTTTCATACCTATCAAAAACTTCTGTTTCTATTCCCTGGATATAATATTGGTTGGGGTCAAAGGTTCCATGTGTTGCGATCGCTATAGCGTGGATCAATGCCTTTGCTTTTAGTAGTATTTCTTGAAATTCCATCTGGGGGTCAGAAAGTGCTACTATGCCACCACCAACGCCAATCGAAGTTTGGTCGGGAGTCAGCACAGCGGTACGAATGACAATATTTAAATCAGCTGAACCATTCAATCCTAAAAAGCCGATCGCTCCTGAGTAGACTCCCCGTGCTTGTTGCTCTAAGCGGTCAATAATCTCAAGGGTTCTAAGTTTGGGCGCACCAGTCATAGAACCGCCAGGAAAAGCGTTGCGAATGCAGTCTGTAGCACTCATACCAACGCGTAAACGACCGCGAATGGTTGTTACTAACTGGTGTACTGTGGCATAGGTTTCCACATCCATCAATTTAGGGACATGCACAGTACCTACTCCACAAACCCGTCCTAAATCATTACGAAGCAAATCTACAATCATCAGATTCTCCGCTCGATCTTTTTCGCTGTTCCTCAACCGTTCGCGCAGGATGAAATCTTCATCAGGTGTTTTTCCTCGTGGCAGTGTTCCTTTAATGGGCTTTGTTTCTACCCAACCTTGGCGATCGATACGTAAAAATCTTTCTGGAGATGAGCAGGCAATTGCCACATCGCCAAAGCGTAAAAAGGCAGCATAGGGAGCAGGATTAATATGGCGTAATGAACGATAGCATGCCAGTGGATCGGGAGTTGCGTCTGTCTGAATCTGGTTAGTCAAACAAACTTGATAGGTTTCTCCTTCATGAATTTCCTGCAAACATGTCTGGATATCATTAAGGTAAGTCTTTTTAGATCGGTTTAATCGGAAAATAACAGGAGCCTGAGTTTTTTCAGGAACAATAGGCGACAGGGGAGGAAGATGGTTAATCTGTTGTTCGATCCATTCAAACCAGGTTTCTGCCTCGTCTGTTTGTCCCTGCTGAATTAGGCAAAGTAAATAAAGGCTTTGTTCTTGGTGATCAATCGCAATCATTCTATCTGCCAATAAGAACATTGCATCGGGTAAGGCAGAAGGGTAGTTTAGTTGAGAGCCGCACTCTGCCTTTAGTTCATAACCAAAGTAACCTACAAACCCGCAGTTGAAATCGAAGGGTAAATCGTGAGATGGGCAGTGTCTCTGTTCAATTTCCTGCTTAAGATACTCGAAAATCCCTTCTTTCCTGAAGCTGACGGTATGGGACTGTGTGACAGTGAGTTCTTGCGATCGCGTCCGATAATGAATCAGGAGACTGTTTTTGCCACTATTATCTCCCATAAAAGAAAAGCGAGAAAGACCGGGTTCAACACGACTACTGTCTAGCCAAAATGCATTTGGTGAGTTGCTAAACAAATGCACAAACATTTGCTCAGTATCAGGGCATATATTCTGCTTGCGCGTACAAAGTTCAAATTCCTTTTGCTGTTTTAGGCTTGAAGAATTTGTTGGCACAGGAACAGCGTTGCTATCTCCTGTCCAATACTGTTTTCTCGGACTTCTACCTCGTTCCTGGGCAAATTTGAGAGTAATCTCTCTAAAATTCTCAAATAAAGTTTGTCCATACTGGGTACAGATTGACTCTGGATGAAACTGCACACCCCATAACGGCAAAGAATGATGGCGCAATCCCATCACAAGGTTATCCTCTGTCCACGCCACTTTTTCCAAACAATCTGGTAAGTCATCTGCAACCAGCAAAGAATGGTAACGCACAACAGAGAAAGGAGAAGGAATTCCCGCAAACAAACCAGTCCCAGTGTGATAAATTTCACTCAGCCGACCATGCCGAACTTCAGGCGCATGAATAACTTTTCCTCCATACCCATGACCCAGTCCTTGATGTCCAAGACAAACACCTAGAAGTGGCACCTGTGCATTTTGAATAGCTTGACGACAGATACCAAAGTCCTTTGAATTCTCAGGACGACCGGGTCCTGGCGAAATCACAATGTTGTCAAACTCCCACTTTTGTACTTCTTCCCATGCAACTTGGTCATTATAAATTACAGTGGGATATTCTCCATTGACTTCTGCAATTAATTGATAAAGATTAAAGGTATAAGAGTCATAGTTGTCAATAATCAGGGTTTTCATGTGTTCAAAGTTTGACTATTGTCCGGTGTGCCAATCCCACAGTTTAATGGTACAATCGGCACTACCAGTAGCGATCGCTTCACCTTTGGGATGAAAAGCTACGGTATAAGCCCAATCTGTATGTCCTTGTAAAATTTGAAAGCATTTTCCTGTGTTGACATTCCACAATCTGACTGTGGAATCTGTGCTCGCACTGGCTAAAATGAACCCTAGAACCTGACAGTACGCTTTAAACGCATTCGCATTAATTGGGTGTTTTCCTGCTAAAAATCTTTTCCAAGTTCCTTCTGAAATACCAACAGCGGGTACTCCCAGTTCTTCCAATTCGTTCCCAAAACCAGACTCGCTGCTTCAATCCACCTGAAATCATCAACACACCAACCTTTTTGACTTCTCGCTTGCTTGATTTTTGCTAGTCCTTGTTGAGAAGCCTTGAGAGTCGCCATAGATCCTTAAGTATGTTGATTGGTTGAATCGCAAGTTGCTATAGATTATGAATATCAAAATTCCTACATTTCGCGCAATACCACACGCATATACTATTGCCAAGATCAGTTTCAGTCAGCCCAGTGAAACCAAAACTGATCTTGGATAATTTGAACTAAGTTATAAAATATGTAGATAAGTAAAGATTTTTTATAA
>JAWQFQ010000359.1:0-6665 GCA_035967975.1 Scytonema sp. PMC 1070.18 | reverse complement strand
CTAAACAGAAACAGCCCAAAGAAGCAGAACAAGAACAACCCAGCATCTGGCGGCGAACTAGGGATGGGAGGCGCTATTGTCAAATTCCACCCATTCATGAAACGGACGATCGCACGGGAACGACTTTGCAAAAAATGATGGAAGAGGAGGGTTTGACAGCACAAAGCATTATTGCCGAAGCGGTAGCCTTACGTCAGGCTTACAAGGAAGGAAGGTTGGTGTTGGTAGAGCAAGAGGTGGTACCTGATGTCACCTACACCAATTTCACCGAAGACGAGTCAGAGGATTTACCATTCGGGACTTGGACTTACGAACCCGCCCCGGAAAAAGACGATTGGGTTGTAGAAAACGAAGAGCTTGAAGAAGTTGAACTAGTCGTATCTGAGGAGCGATCGCCCCTTGAAGAGTTGATTGAAACGTTTCAGGAAGCTATGACTTGGGAGGAAATTCGAGAAGCCTTGCTCGTTCATGAGGACTACAAGCATTATGCGTGGTCCGCTTTAACACCGATTGAGAAGAAACGGGTGAGAAGCTTGATGCCAATTGAGGTGAAGAAATTGTCGGAGGCGAAGAAGGCGGGGTTGATTGTTG
Organism: Scytonema sp. PMC 1070.18; assembly: GCA_035967975.1. Taxonomy (GTDB): domain Bacteria; phylum Cyanobacteriota; class Cyanobacteriia; order Cyanobacteriales; family Nostocaceae; genus Scytonema. The sequence goes on along the minus strand of JAWQFQ010000359.1, from coordinate 6,074 downwards.
ATTTTCAGGAACTTAGAGAGGGTGTATATCAAGTGCGGCGGATGGGAAATGTGTTGGGAGAAATTGTCAGTGCGTCAAGGTTGGATGCTTTTTTGGCACAGTTGAGATGCGAGGGGCAGAGTTTTGCGTGAAGTTTGGGATGAGGTGCGATCGCACGTCTGGGACGAACGCAATTCTTGATGGAGGGCGATCCTGAATCCCCACAATAGAATTGTGGGGAGTGGCTCAAATATCGCAATACGGTTCAGTTAAAAGTTGCGTGGAGAACAGAAACCCGGTGGCGTTGCTGATTTCTGGGATGATTTCGCTCAGTTTGGAACGAATTTTCAATGGTTTCAGTCGCCAATTCATCCCGCATTTATGCAACGCCCAGAAACCCGGTTTCTCCAAGAAACCGGGTTTCTAAATAACTGCTTAACTGAACTGTATTGTATTACATTTGACATTACGAATGACAAATCACGCAATCAATTCTGCTCACCAGTGTTGAATACACTGACAGACTTTTGCAATTGCTGTGCTATCTCTAAAGTTTTTTGTAAAGAGCTAGACACAATACCAGAGGAATCTGAAGTGCGTTCTGAAACTTTGGCAATTTCTTTGACCAAAATAGCAACAGCCGCAGAAGTCTGAGCTTGAGACACTGTCGCACTTGAAATCGATTGCACTAACTGGTCAATTTGACGAGACAAGTCCAAAATCTGTTCTAGGCTGAGCTTGGCATTTTGGACAAGATTAGCTCCCTCCACAACTTGAGTACTTCCCATAGACATAGCTTTAACTACATCGCTGGTTTCCAATTGAATGTTCTCCAAAATTTTTTGTATTTCCGTTGTCGCTTGAACAGACTTTGCGGCTAAGTCACCAATTTCTTCTACCACCACAACGAAGCCCCGTCCTTCATCACCCACCCGTGCCATTTCTAGACTAGCGTTGATGGATAACAAATTCGTTTGCAGGGCGATGTTGTTAATTAAAGACACAACCATAGAAATTTCTTGAGAAGATTCACCTAAACGATTCACCTTGTGGGCTGTTTCTGTCACTGTTTGCTGCAAATTCAAGATACTAGAGACAGTGTTATCCATTGCTTCAGAGCTCGCTCTGGCTATGTCAAAAGCAGTGCGGGCTACTGCTTTCGCCTGGTAGGCGCTATCAGCTACCGCTTGAATTGAAAGGGTCATCTGATTAACGTCTTCAAGGGTACGAGTAATCTGTTCAGCCTGTTTGAGCGCCTCAAAAGCCAGTTGCTGGACTGCACCTGAGTTTTCTCCAACAGCAAGATTGACTTCAAAGGCAGCTTTTTTGACAGCAATAACAATTTGTTGCAAGCTTTTAATGATGGAATTGAAAAAGTCAGCAATTATACCGATTTCCCCTGCTGTTACTTTAGCCCTCACAGTTAAATCACCCTCGGACACCGCCTCAATACTATCAGTGAATTCAACCAGTCTTTGCTGGAGGGCTTCTTTTTGTTGACGTTGTTGTTGCGAAATAACTTCCAGCTGTTCCAAAAGAGCAGCTTGGTCTAGAGCAAATCCAACTTGGATTGCTAACTGTGCAAATAAATTGATTTCCCACTCAAGCCAAGTACGAGGTTGACTGCATTGATGAGCAATCAGTAAGCCGACGAACTGTTTTTCTTGAACAATTGGCGCGACTAAATTTGCCTTGACTGCAAATTGTTCTAAAGTGCTAATGTGACAATCTGTAATATCTGCTTGGTAGATGTTATCTATTGCTCGCACCCGACCGTTTTTGTACTTTTGTACATAATGCTCTCTAAAACAAGGGTCATTTATTTGTTTATCGATCGTTCTTGGACAATCACCAGCAACAGATTCTGCTATGACGGTTCCTCCTCCGTCCTCATGAACACGATATATGATGACTCGCTCGGTTGCAAGTGAGTTTCGGATTGCATCAACTGTTATTTGAAGGATATCTTTCTGGTTTAAAAATTGACGGATTTGCAGGGTAACAGCCGTAAATATCTTTTCCCGCTTGGCTTCAGCTTCTAAACGACGGGATTGCTCTGCTTGTTCTCTCACTAAAACGTTGAGTTGGTCTGCCATCAAGTTGATTTTAGAACTTAACGCGGCGACATCTTCTTCTGGATCAATGTGGGAATCGAGTTCTCCTCCATCCAGTTTTCCTGCCTTATTTTTAGCATTTATGATGGGACGGATACCCCACTCATATAAGAAAATAGCGATCGCAATCACTATCAACGCTGTCAGCACAGTGCGAATGACCAGGGTCAAGAGTAAATTTGGTTGAGTAGATGCAGTTGTTTTGTTAACAGCAAAAATGACCTCTTTATTTAAAAAGGGTAAACCATTTGCTGTTTCATGAGGCAAGTTAGTTACAATCTGGTATCGATTGTTACTTATGAAGAGGACGTTGACGACAGAAACCGGGTTTTTTAAGCCAACAAGGAAAATTAGAAACCCGGTATCTCCAAGATACCGGGTTTCTGGCTCCTCAGTTATTGTATCCCTTGCAGTATTGAAATCTGTCCTTTCGACCACAGAAACCGGGTTTTTTAATCCAACGAGTGAATATTGTACCGACGCTCTGGTCGATTGGTGCGCCCATGGATAAGCCGTTGTCCCAATTGCAAGAGATAAAACTGTACCAATAGCAGTAGAGACTGTAGCTTTGGTTGTTAAGCTCAGCGTCTGCAACAGTCGAACACCAAATCTCCGATTTGTGTGACCAATAGAAGCAATCATTGATTGGTGCAGTATGGTTTTCTCATCTTTTAGGCATGATTTGTGATGAGAGGTCTGTGAATTCTGATGAGATTGATAGCTCATAAACCTTTTCAAGTCTTATAAGTTGCCAAAGATGAGTGGTGAAATTTTGGCTTTCTCTAAAAAGTTACCGAGCTAGCACGTAATCTTTAATACGGGAACAATTTCGGCTATTACGTATAATGCATCCCCAACTGAAAAAAGAACTGTAGGTTTTAACTCCAAAATTTGTATCTAATATGACACAATTAATGACTATAATTTTTGTATCCCAGAATATACTGAGTTAAGCTACTTATAAGTTAACCCAAATACCTCAAAATTTCAATGAAAAAAACTAAAGTTCCTGTTCAATTGCTCTGGACAGTGTTCGGTATATGTGTCTTACCTAGTTGGCTAAATCTACTGGGAGTAGATTTTGGTTCGCCCTCGCAGAGTTTTGATGCCCCACTACCAAATACGACTGTAGGTGAATACATAGATGTGATGCACTACACTTTGTCAGGCAGTTTTACACACACTATTTTAGAGTGGAGTGCCTTTTGCACAGCAATCTTCACAGTCATTTTATCTTTAATACATTTCTACCTTAAGGATGATGTCGTCACCCCTATTATTGGTGTGGCACTTTTTAGTGCAGGCTGCATGGATGCATTCCACACTCTAGCAGCGGATAGATTAATTCAGGGTGTGGCGGATAACCAAAATCTCATTCCCTTCACTTGGGCGATTTGCCGACTTTTCAATGCTCTGATTTTGCTTTGTGGTACAGGCTTTTTTCTAATCGTTCAACCAAGAAAGTGGAAAGGCGGTATCGGTTTGGTATTGGTTGCGAGTCTAATTTGTGGAATAACTGCTTTTTGGATTGTATCTATCTGCGCCCACAGCGCTACTTTACCCAAAACCATATTTCCTAATTCTATCGTAACTCGTCCGTGGGACGTTGCTCCACTGTTACTATTTATTCTTGCAGGTCTGGTTATTTTCCCTCGTTTTTACTACAAATATCCAAGTCTGTTCTCTCATGCCCTTGTTATCAGTATTATTCCCCAAGTAGCTACTCAACTCCATATGGTTTTTGGTTCAAAAGACCTGTTTGACAATCATTTCAACATAGCCCATTTTCTCAAGATTATTGCCTACATAGTTCCGTTTCTAGGATTAAGTTTAGACTACGTACGAACTTATCGAGAACAGGCAGATACAGCTAAGCAGTTAAAACAAGCTATGGGGGTGTTTAGTTCTATTTTGACTGAGTCCCGTTGAGTAGGGATATGGAGTTGATGAACTTTTGTAAAGACGCAAGTAGTTTTGCGTAAAATTGACTTGTGAAACTGAGTCTTAGATAGAAGCTATTACCGCTGTGTAACACTACCGTGCATCTACTACCACTTTTAATACCCCATTGATGCTGGGTTTAGGGAACTACCAAATAAAAAAGTCTTCAAATATCTCTTGTGGTACGGGCGTCCTCGCCCGTGAACGCGCAGAGGCGGGCTTGAACGAGAGACGGACCATGCTTAATCTTAATATGTGAGATAGAGCGATTTGCAGGATAATTATCAACGTTAGTTCACTTGTCATCAACAGAAATAGAGCTTAAATGTTACCTTACCTTCACCCGGTTATTGAAACCGCACAAATAGAAACCATGTTCTTAGAATTAGCAGAACAATGGCGACGTGAGACAGGAATGCTCTCCGTTGTCACCAAAATATCAATGCATCCTGCTTATCAAAGAATTATCGGTATGGGACAACCTGTTGTCCCTTTAATTATGCGTGAACTTGAGCGCGAGCCAGACCATTGGTTTTGGGCTTTAAGTGCAATTACGGGAGCAAACCCTGTCAAACCCGAACAGCGTGGTAGACTCAATCAAATGGCTCAAGCTTGGATTGAATGGGGAAGAGCAAATGGATATAGATGGTAGGTTGGAAAGCTATAAAGAAAACCAGTTTCCCAACTTATCTCGGACGGAGTATTCTTTAACCAGTAAGCAAAGTGTATTATATAATTGCTTCGCTTGGGCTGCGGGTGAGAACGACCGATGGTGGAGTCCAATAGACCCAAATAATATGTATTACTGGGTAGAAGGTGTAGCAGCAGAATTAACTATGTCAGCTTTTATCCAAGCCTACGAAACGTTAGGGTATGAAGTTTGCGATAATTCCGAACTCGAAGCGGGTTTTGAGAAGATAGCAATATACGCTACCTCCGATGGTGAACCAACTCACGCCTCCAGACAATTACCTAATGGGAAATGGACGAGTAAACTTGGACGTTGGGAAGATATCGAGCATGAGCTTGAAGGTTTGACAGGCGAAATGTATGGTTCCGTACAGCAAATTTTAAAACGTCCAATTTCTACAAAGCAAAGATTAAAGAATTTGAGATAAGAACTTGCGCGTGCGATCGTGAGTGGGGTTTTGAAAGAAAGTCTCAGGAGTCGCTTCTTCCACAATCACACCACCATCCATCAAAATCACTCGGTCAGCAACCTCACGAGCAAAACCTACTTCATGGGTAACGACTACCATTGTCATTCCATCAGCAGCAAGGGTTTTGATGACATCTAACACTTCCCGTACCATCTCCGGATCTAAAGCTGAGGTCGGTTCATCAAAAAGCATGATTTTAGGCTGCATGGCTAACGCCCTGGCGATCGCAACTCGTTGCTGCTGTCCTCCAGATAACTGTCCTGGGTATTTGTGGGCTTGTTCCAAAATTCCCACCCGTTCTAACAACTGCATCGCTACTTCTTCTGCTTTTTCTTTCGACCGTTTCCGCACCCAAATTGGGGCTAAGGTAATATTCCTCAAGACACTCAAGTGGGGAAACAAATTGAACTGCTGAAACACCATCCCCACTTCTCGCCGAATCGCTTCAATATTTCGCAAGTCATTGCTAAGTACAATTCCGTCAATTTCAATTCGTCCCTGTTGATATTCTTCCAAGGCGTTAAAAGTACGAATAAAAGTGGATTTTCCCGACCCAGAAGGTCCCATCAGTACGACAACTTCTCCTCTACTTACTGTCAAGCTAACACCCTGCAATACATGAAATTTCCCGTACCACTTCTGAACATCTTGAGCTATAATTATAGATTTTTCTGTATTCATAATTTTCCCATTTTATCTTGTATTTTTTACTTCATACTCCCTTCTCTGTATAATACTTTTCTTCAACAAAAAACCACAGAAGTCGCAGAGAACACAGAGAAAAGAGACCAAACAAACATCGTAATCTTTATACAAAAAGTCAATCATTCATAATTCATAATTCATAATTCATAATTCATAATTCATAATTCATAATTCA
>JAWQFQ010000358.1:0-6727 GCA_035967975.1 Scytonema sp. PMC 1070.18 | reverse complement strand
AAAGGGGGGAAAATCTCTAACGGTCCCCCTTTTTAAGGGGGATTTAGGGGGATGTAAAATGTGCATGCTACTGACGAGAAGACTTTTAAAACATCCTCTTACAGAGAATCAAACCAATTCTCAATCATCAAACCATCAAAAGCTTGAAAATCTGCCACATTATTTGTTATTAAAAAAAATCATTTGTAACTGCAATAGAGGCAATTTGACCATCAATAAAAGCAGGACTTTTACCAACTTTAGATAACCTTGCTCTCTGCTGAGCATGATATTGTGCCGCTTTGAGATTATAATCAAATAAAGGCAGTTGTGCTAAAATGACATTGTTTATATAATCTTCTATCTCTTGGCGTTTTTTAGACAGAGGAAGACGCAAGCAACCATATAACATCTCATGGATAACTACAGTAGCTGTAGCTGTTTCTTGTCTATATAATTTTAGCTTTTCCATTACCTTCTCATTCGGTTGAGGGCATTTAGCCTCCGATAAAATGTTAGTATCTAGTAAATACTTAAGACTCATAAATTAACTTCTCTCCCTGGTGACTTATCCCGTAAATTTTCAAACGTGTCATCATCAAGACTTTCTAAATCCACCCTTTGTCTAAAGTCTTGTAAAGCTGACCAAAAATCATTAATTTCTTTAATTTCTGTTAAAAATTCTTGTTTATCAGATATAGCAAGTGTTGTTTTAGATGATAATTTATATTTGAGAAATTGAATAAAATCTAAAACCTCTTGTTGTTTATCTAGGGGTAATTCTCGTAAGTTTTCTAAAACTGTTTGTTCAAGAGTCATAGTTTTACATCTACTCCTAACTTCTACTACTAAGATACAATTCTATTATCACCTGATTTCTTTACCAACTTAAATCAATACAGGATTGGGTTTCTCTTCCCTCCAAAACGCGATCGCAGCTAAAGTCAGATAAATCCGATTGTGTGTGATTCTTAACCCGTTTTAACGGGTTTAAGCTTGAGCGCCCGAATTTTAATTCAGGGCTTTTTCCATAACGTAATTGATAAATGTTTCGCCCCGACGAGTCACTGACTGCTGTTTTACAACCGAAAACCCCATATGTTGGAAAAACGGCTTTGCGGTAATGCTTGCTTCAACAAACAAACGGCTCAAGGATAATTCTAACGCTTTTGTTTCAATGGCTCGATAGAGTTGACTACCGACTCCGCAACGCTGATAGTTTTTGTGACAATAAAAGCAGTCGATGTGACCATTTGGTTCTAGCTCTGCGAACCCTGCAATCACACCTTCATCATCAGCGACATAGGTAAATCGGCTGGAACACACCTCTACCCAATTTCTAAAGTATATGTCTTCAGGTGCCCATGCCCTAACTTGACGGCTGGAGTAATCACGGGTATTGACTTCACGAACTGTTTCATGAAACAACCGCGCTACTTGTTCCGCATCTTTTGTTTCAAACAACCGTACCTCCATCGCCAGCCCTCCATATAAATCACCGTTGACGCACCCCACCGACCACAGGTCTAATGACCGTGGGGTCAGAAAATGGGTCGGTTCCACCAGACCAGTTAAAATCACTGATGCGGAAGGAGATACCACCTAGTTGCTGCACTGGGTTGTAACGTAAAGTGACTCCATAAGTACGACGGCTATATTCCAAAATGTAGTCCGTACTGCTGCGTTCTCCTGTATCTAAATTGACTGATGTTCTAAAACCAAGGCGAAATGGTCCGTAGAGTTGTTGCGTTAGTCCTGCTGTTAACACTTTGTTATCGACAGAACGGTCAAACAAAAAGGGCGACAAGCCAGTGTTTAAACCTTGGGAGTAACTGAGAAAGAAGCCAGTGTAATCTAAAAAGGGTTTAGAGAAATGACCAATCTGTCCTTCTAAACCAACAGTTGCAAACAAGGTGTTTTGACTATCACCACTACTGTAGTAACTGGTCGTACCTGTTAATCCTCCAAAAGCTCGCACGTAGGGAACTACAGGGTTTGATGTGTATCTCAATCCCTCAGTAGCTGTGGGGGGTAATGGTTTTCCTTGCCACAAAAATATACCACCGTTCAGGGCTGCACTAGCTTGCAAGCGACTCAGTGAGATACGGTCATTTTTCGGATTTGGTTCTAGCAAGTCTTGGCGATCGGTTCTAGCATTGATGAACTGAGCACCTGCTTGATAACTAAGGCTAATACCGTTTCCTAAAGGAATGACAGGTGAGGTCACGATACCGCCAACACTACTTTGAACAGTTTGAAAGCCAAGGGTACCGTTGTAAAGGCGATCGCGATAACTATATTCCAGTGTCACTGTATGAGGATTTTGCTCACCTACTAATTGACGCAATCGCAAACTCGCCCTGAGGTTATCTTCAATGTCATTTAAGTCAAAACTCGTTAATAATCCCGTTCCTTGGATGAATGTTTGTGGACCCAAAGTGGCGTTCAACTTGGTTGAGAGACCAAATAGTGATGAGACATTGTCGATTCCACCACTTTGCACTGCCTTTTGAGGATAGAACTGAGGTGTGAGACTGAAGGCGACTCCTTCGGTGTTGATGGGTTGGAAAGTACGCTCAAGATATACACCCCCTCGTTGATCCCCATCGTATCCAATTGCAAATAGCCCTGGTGTGACTTCCCGTTCGGTGCGGTCAATCACCTGCTCATTTTTTGGAATTGGTAAACTGGTCCCTTGGTCAAAAACTAAACGTTGCCGTTCTGTCTTGATGCGATCGCGCAAAGGTGATTCCCGTGTTAAGGTAACTTTATCTGCCCGTACTTCCAATTCTGGAGGTGAGAAGGGGTCATTTGTCAAGCGTACATTCCTTGCTTGCCAACCTCGCGGATAAAAATCAATTCTTCCTGCTTCAAAACGTACCCTTCTGACTTGTCCCCCCGTTTTTGGTGCAGGTATGTTGCTTGCGCCTGCTGTACTACCTACATTAATGTTGAATCCACCGGGGCTACCCGCTTGCAGTGGTTGATTTTGTCGGAGGCGATCGCTTAACGGACGTGCTGGTACTCCTCCCCCTGTGACATCAGTAGGTAAAAACGAGAGATCCTGTCCGGCTGTTGGTATAAAAACCTCACCACCACCATTAATCAGTTCCCCACTGTCCTGAACCAAGTTATAGGTAAAACGCTGACCGCGCAACACTTGGTCACCTCTAGTCAGAGCAACATTTCCTTCACCCACTGCAATCAAATTATCTAAACTGACTTGGACGCGATCGGCGTCCACCACCGCCCCATCAAAGCGCACAACCACATTCCCCTCAGCCGTCACAATCCGACGTTGTTCGTCATACTGCTGTCGGTCTGAAGTCACTTCCACAATTCTTTCCCTGGTTGGGGGAGTGTTAGAGGGCGGCGTTTGATTGGATGGTTGATTTTGTTGATTTGGTGTAGTGTTATTCTGGGTTCCAGGTAAGGATGGTTTTTGGACATTAGGGTCAGATGATGGCGGCTGTTCGGGTTCGCCACGAATCTTAAATTCTATCTGTACTGGTTCATCAGTTGCTGGTTTTTCCGTTGCAGAATCACTTTGATTTTGTGTTTGGTTTGATTGTTCAGGAACAGATTGCTCCTCCAATTGAGATAAGTTCTGGATTTTTGTTACCTTAGGGACTGATTTAGTCAACCCTTCTGAACCATTATCCTTTTGGGTATTTGAGGCTTCGACCTGCTGTAGTGGGTAACCTACTGAAAGATTCTGACCCAATGAAGCTGCATTCTTAGCATTGGCAATCGTGAGGGGTGAAAATTCTGGTGGTAATGTTTCCGGCTTACTAGGCGAGGCTGGAGTTTGAGCAACCAATAAACCTCTAGCCGTTGGGCTCTTACCAACCGTTTGGCTAAGAGACTTATCCCCTTGCGCGTCCAACAGTTTTTTGTTTCCCAGTGTCTTAGTATCAAGCTCGTAAATTGCTTGGATATTACTGGTAACTGGGATGATATTTGCTGGTTGTACAGGGTCAAAAATGGGAGGTGGTTCGGGCGGCGGAACTGGATGAAGCATACCAAGAGCGAAATCAAGCTAACAAACAGCCAATAAATAGCCGGAAGGGCGTTACACCTGAGAGCCTTCCGACTTTTGCCTTTTACTTAAATTTAGGCAAGCCGCCCGGAGGGCGTATAGTGTATTCCACCTTCCGGTAATCGCGGATTTTTTACCTTACCTTTACTCAAAATCCCGGCGACCTGGGTTACGAGCAGGGTCATTGGACAAAAATCCAAAGATGAAAATTCCGATGAAGAAGGCAACAACTATATAAACAACAATTTTTAAAGTCAGCATTAGAGAGGTCTCCTTTGGGTATGAGAGGCTTTCAGTATCTGCTACGCAGAAAAAGATAGCTACTTTATCTTACCCATATCTCGTCCCTTTTTTGGAGGAACGTGGTGCGGATATATTTAGATAACTGTCTACTGTTGTCGTGTCTACTGATTTAAAAACTCCTTAATTGTGAGTTGTGCATTGGTTAATGTCTCTGGTTAATGTTTGACGCTTATGAACAACAGATGTTTCCTTGTCTAATAAAAATGGGGTGTAAGGTGTGGGGTATGGGGTGTGGGGAAAAAGATTTTTAACGAATTCGTTATGGGCGGCTACTTAAATTTGAGAGAGAATTTGCATGACTTGCTCATACTGAGTAAAATTACCTTGCTGTTGAAATAAATCTGCTGCTTTTTCTAGATTTTGTATTCCCTCTGTCTTCTGTCCTGTTCCTAAGTACAGGATTCCTCGATTTTTGTAAGCTAAGGCGTAGTCGCTTTTGAGGTTGATGGCTTTGCTGTAGTCTTCAAAGGCTCCTTTGCGATCGCCCAATTGCGCCTTGACGTTCCCTCGGTTAAGATAAGCAGAGTGCGGTCCCTTTTCTGTCCACTTATTGACTTGAATTGCCTTGGTGTAGTCAACAAGTGCTGCTTTTTTCTCACCCATATTGTAATAAACTATACCTCTGTTATAGTAAGCTTCTGAATCGCGGGGATTGAGGTGGATAGCTTGGTCGTAGTCTGAAATCGCCCCTTTGCGATCGCCCTGCTGATCCCGCAGTAGTCCTCGATTAATATAAGCGTCAACCAATCCGCCTTTACCCCAGTTTTGGTTAATTTCTATCGCTTTACCGTAATCAACAAGTGCTGCTTCTGTTTCCCCTAAATCTTGGTATACTATACCTCTGTTGTAGTATGCCAGAGAGTAACGGGGATTGATACGAATCGCCTGAGTATAATCCGCAAGTGCTCCTTGTAAATCTCCCAAATCTGATTTTTGTAACCCTTGGGTTAAAAAGGTGACTGCACTATTTTGCGGGGCGATCGTCTGGGGTAACGTTTGAGCATAAACTTCAGGAGTAACTGTAAGGACGGCGATCGCACCTACAATGGCAATTGAAGTAAGTTTCATAACTTTTTATCTAGTTGTGTGACTATATAGGAAATTGCTTCCCAATTAGTATGCCCAGTCACACCTATTCGTTTTACAACTCACCAACAAGAATTATGCCTCTTGAAAAAACGTAACACTTTCTTGTAGTGATAATACAGGTCACATCTTGTGGTACGGGCGTCCCGCCCGTTACAGATTCAAAGGACAAACCACGGTTAAGCCCTAAATTAAAATTTGGGCGCTCAAGCTAAAACCCGTTAAAACGGGTTGAAAACCATACACAGTCAGATTTATCTGACTTTAGCTTTAAGGCAGAAATTTATTTCTTGGCTCTACCCCTTGCAGTATTGCTTAGGAATTTGTATTAATTGCCTTATCTGCGGCAATGCTTAATACTTCATCCATCCAAGCATTAATACTTTTACCTGCTTTAGAAGCTGCAATAAAAATTTTGCGGTGATGTTCTGGTGTTGTGCGAAAGGGAAGTTTCCCAGAAAAAGGTTTATCGGGTTCTTCCCCTAAGTCTTCACAAAAAGCAAGATAATCATCTACCGATTTATGAAATTCTTGACGTGCTTCCTCGACTGTTTTCCCTTTAAATGTCACTACATCATTAATATCTAATACACGCCCAAAAATAATTTCTGCTTCTAAATCAATTTCTAAACTGGCTGTATATCCTTTATAAGTCATCATAGTTTTAAATTTAAAACTTATTCGTCATCATTTACTAATGTTTCTGGTTCAATACCTGCTTTGCTCAAAAACTCTCGTACTGATTTAACTGCACCTTTATCAGTTTCCTTTTCTGGATGTGGTTCATGAAATACAGCTTTGACATCGTTTAATTTCACCCTCACCCGTGACCCTTGACCTTGACGTACATCAGCCCCCAATGCTCTAAATAAGTTTTCAATATCCTGCCAAAGAATATTTGCAGGAATTGGATTTGAAAAAACAGATTCCAAAACCTGACGCTGTTTGTTATTTAAATCCATTTAGCAATTACAATATGTAGTACATATGTTTGTTAACAAATCAAAATACATTTATATTTATGATATCATGAAACGATATCATAAAATCAACTCCTTAGTAACGTAATATTCAGCAATAAAGACAGGCAGAGTGAGCCCCTACCCTGAGCAAACAACACAACTCCTACAAAAAGCCGCCTCTTGCTACCTCAAAGCCGGATGGCTCACAGAAGCTTGCTCTAAAATTGCGATCGCCTGCTGCAATTCACTAATAAATTCAGGTTCAGTTGTTTTAGTTACCAGTTCCTTCAGTGCTGCCAAGTAAGCCATTTTCAAGGCTTGTTCTCCCGGAACTTTGATATCGGGTTCCACACCTGTT